>CAZPYP010000023.1:12802-24827 GCA_964590845.1 uncultured Nitrospira sp. | reverse complement strand
CTCTGGGCCTTTGTGCTCTCGTTCCTGATTCAGATTGCGGTCCTGACCGTGCCGGTCGCTGGGCCCATCTTCAAGGTCGAGCCCCTGCCCCTTGAAGACTGGGAACTCATGGGCGCCATGGCCGTGTTGCCCCTCGTGATCATGGAAGCGGTCAAGGGGGTGCGGCGCAGGAGCGGCCGTGATCAGCGTGCGCCGGAGCGGGCTTCGTCATAGGCCGCGCATGTGTCTCACGTCCGCGGATCACCCGTTTGCCGACAAAGGGTGGAGCCTTCCCGTGACGATGGTGCATTGATGCTCACCATGCTGAGCGTCGTCGCAGTAGAGGATGACCTCATCATGGGTTTTCTTCAGTCGATGCACCAACGGGCTGTTCGAAAACAGCGCGGTATAATGGCGCGAGTCCCGCGGCGTGTGGAGCACCGGCAGCCAGGCTTCTTTCGTGTGATTGAAACAGCTGCCTATTTGACTACTCATAGTGCAGCGCGTCGATCGGGTTCAGCTTCGAGGCCTTGTTGGCCGGATAGAGACCGAAGAAGATCCCGACGACGACGGAAAATACAAACGCCGCCGCGACGGCCTGCGGCGAGATGATCGTCGGCCAACCGACCATTGTCGTCAGCAATCTCGCGCCGCCGATTCCGGCCGCGACGCCGACCACCCCGCCGATCACGGTCATGATGATCGCTTCGATGAGAAATTGGAGGAGAATATGCCGGCGTTTGGCGCCGACCGCCATACGCAGGCCGATCTCTCTCGTCCGTTCCGTGACGGACACCAATAAGATGTTCATGATCCCGATGCCGCCGACGATCAACGAGATGGAGGCGATGCTCATCAGCATGAGCATCATGGTCCGGCTGGTGCCGGCCATGGTCTTGGCGATGTCCTCCATCGTTCGGATCGTGAAATCATCCTCTTCCGTCTGGTGCAGCCGATGACGCGTCCGCAACAACTCTTTGATGTCGTCGACGACGGCGGGGATGTCATGCCTGGTCTGCGTCGCGACGAGGATGATTCCGACCGTGCCGAGGAACTTGGTGCCCAGCACCTTGCGTTCGGCCGTCGAGAACGGCAGCACGACGAAGTCGTCCTGGTCCTGGCCGGTGATCGACTGGCCCTTTGAGGCGAGGATACCGATCACGCGGAGCGGGACGTTTCTGATCCTGATTTCGCTGCCCAGGACTTCTTCGCCCGGCTCGAACAAATTCTGGACGACGGTCTTTCCCAACACCACGACTTTGGCGGCGGCATCCAAGTCCGACTGCACGAAGAAGTTGCCTTCATCGATGGGCCAGGATCGAATCTCCGGGAAGACGGGCGTCGTCCCGAGGACGATAGTGCTCCAATTCTTGTTTTCCCGGATGACTTGGAGAACCGACCGGGTGGCATACATTACGGTCGTCACGCCCTGGACCTTCTTCTCGATGTCGTCGGCGTCGTCGACGGTCAGCGTCGAGATCGATCCCAGACCTCCTCGCACGCCGCCGACCGTCGTCGCGCCGGGAACCACGATCAGGACGTTGGTGCCCAGACTGGCGATTTCCGCCTGGACCGACGACGTCGCGCCTTGCCCGAGGCTGACCATCGCCACGACGGCGCCGATGCCGATGACGATACCGAGCATGGTCAATCCGGCCCGCATGGGATTGCGGCGCAGAACCCGCAGGGCGGAGAGCATGGTGAGCCACAAAAATGACATGTTCGCTTTCAGCAATCAGCTCTCAGCTTCCGGACGAGAGGCTGACTGCTGTTCGCTGAAAACTGACAGCTATTCTCATCTCATCCCTCGGCCCGGTTCGAACCCCGGGGGCAGTTTCTTCTGAGCCTGCTCGTCCTGCTGGTCGATGCCGATGATCACGCGATCACCTTCCTTCACAGGACCTTCCGCCACTTCTGTAAACAGCGAGTCCGCGATACCGGTCGACACCTCCACCTGATGCGGCCGGTTCTCCCGATCCAAAATCCAGACGCGCGTGGCCTTCTTGTCGACGGGAACGTTCGGCATACGGAATCGCTGCGCCCCGTTCGGCACGCGCAAGGGGCTCTCTTTCCTGGCGGTCACGATCGTCACGTTCGCCGTCATGCCGGGCTTCAGCTTCAACTCGCGGTTGTCCACGGTGATCACCACGTCGTAGGTCACGACGTTCTGAATGCTGATCGGCGCATTTCGCACCTGCGTCACCGTTCCCTCGAAGAAGTGCTTGGGATAGGCGTCCACCCGGAAATGGGCGGACTTCCCCTCGGCCACACCCCCGATATCGGATTCGCTCACGTTGGCGTTGACCTGCATCCTGGTCAGATCCTGCGCGATCACGAACAGCGTGGGTGTCTGAAAACTGGCCACCACGGTCTGGCCGACGTCGATGTTGCGGGAGATGACGATGCCGTTCACCGGAGAGTAGATCGTGCTGTAGCCCAAGTCCAACTCGGCCGAGGACAATGTCGCTTCCGCCTGATCGACTTGCGCTTGGGTCACGTCGATATGAGCAAGAGCGTCACGATAGTTGGTTTCCGCCAGATCGAGATCGGCCTGGGACACGAAGGCTTGTTTCCGGAGCGTCGCCATACGGTCTCGTTCCCGCTTGCGTTGGGCCGCCATGTTGGCGGCTTTCGCCAGATTTCCTTGCGCGCTTTTCAAGGCTGCCTTCGCCTGGCTGACCCGCGCCTTGAAAGGCTGTTGATCGATTTGTGCCAAAACCTGCCCTTGCGTCACGACTGAATTGAAATCCGCGAATAGTTTGGCGATCTTACCGGACACCTGGCTGCCGACTTGGACGGACGTCACCGGATTCACGGTCCCTGTGGCCGTCACGATGGACGTGATGGGCCCTCGATCGACCGTCGCCGTCTTGTACTGAACCGGCGGCGTTCCGCCGTTCCACCAATACCAAGCCCCGAACCCCAACAGCAGGACGAGCCCGCCCGATGCAGCGATCCTGCCCCACCGCGGCGCTTTCCAGCGGGGAGGGTACACATCGGCGGGGATGGTCAGAGCCTGCTCCGTTTCCGAGGCATGATGGGCGGACGGAGGTTGGGGGCGGCTCGGAATGATGTCGGTCACCGGCGCGGGCCTGGTTTGATCGTGGGGGTCGGTCGTCATGCTGCTCCTTCTCCGCCAGAAAGCCTAAACGACGGTCGCTCCCTCCATCGGTTCGCGATGGTCTTCCTCGCTTCCTCCGCCAGGAGGAGCAAGAGGGCGCCGAAGGCGAGCGGCCCGAACATCCAGGACGCGATGGGGCTCGTGCCGAAGAGGCTGTTGCCCGCCGGTGTATAGGTGATCATCGCGAGCAGTATCAGTTCGATGACAATGCCCCAGAGGATCAGCGGATTCGTGAACCAGCCGAGCTTCATCACGGAGAGCCGGTCGGACCGGCAGGCGAAGACGTTCGCGATTTGGGCCAACACAATCCCGGCGAAGGTCACCGTCGTGGCCTCTCGATATAATGGGGAAGACCATTCCAGGTGCAATCCCCAAGTCCAGCCTTGGCTATAGAGGTACAGAAAGAACCCTCCCATCGCCACGGCAGCCTCGATCACGCCCAGGAAGAGATACGAACGCAGCAACATGGAACCGCTGAGGAGGCGTTCGGTTCTCGGCCGCGGAGGCAGCTCCATCACGTCCGCATGCGGCGGTTCGGTGCCGAGGCCGAGGGCGGGGATCATGTCGGTCCCGAGGTCGACGGCCAAGACCTGCGGGATCGTGAGAGCCAACGGCAAGCCGGCGAACCCGTATCCCAGGAACGGGACGATCTCGGGGACGTTGCTCGCGAGGATGTAGGAGGAAAACTTGCGAATGTTATCGTAGACCGTGCGGCCCTCTTCGATCGCGTGGACGATCGTAGCGAAATTGTCGTCGAGCAGGATGATGTCGGCGATCTCCTTCGCCACATCCGTTCCGGCGATGCCCATCGCCACGCCGATGTCGGCCTTCTTGAGCGCCGGCGCGTCGTTCACGCCGTCCCCGGTCACCGCGACCACTTCGCCCATCTCCTTCAACGTGGAGACAATACGCATCTTGTGCCGCGGAGCCATGCGCGCGAACAGGGGATCCGGTTCACCGGCTCGCGAAGGAGTCAGCAGCTGGCGCAGGTGTTCATCACTGATCCGGTCGAGCTGTATGCCTTCGATGATCGGCACGAACCCGCTCGACGGCCGGGGCTCCTGGTTCGGCGCCAGGCCGATCTTTCTCGCGATCGCCAGGGCCGTGAGCGGATGGTCCCCCGTAATCATGACCACGCGCACACCGGCCCGCCGGCACGTGGCTATGGCTTCCGGCACTTCACGATGCGGCGGGTCGATCATCGCCACCAACCCCAGAAACGTCAGGTCGTTTTCGATCGTGTCCACCTCGATGTGTTCTGGTTGATGGGCCACCTCGCGCATCGCAACGCCCAAGACCCGATAGGCCTGCTCCGCGAACGACCGGCTCTGCGCCAAGAGCTTCGTCCGTTCGTCGGGCGTCATGGTAACCGCTTGGCCTCGGTGCAGGGAGCTGGTGCAAAGCGGCAAGACCGACTCGGGAGCGCCCTTGGTGAACGCAATCAGTCGCCCCTCCGACCAATGGAGCGTGCTCATCCGTTTCCGATCGGCATCGAACGCCAGTTCGCCCATTCGCCGCAAGGGCTGCCGGTGGGCGAGCCCGTGCCCGACGGCAAACTCGACCAGCGCGACCTCGGTCGGATCGCCCGTCACGGTGAACCGGCCGTCGGCTCGACGGACCCGCTTGGCGTTGTGACAATGGAGCAGGGCGTCGAAGAAGGACTGCCAGCGCTCGGCCTCGCCGGTGCCGACCAGGCGACCCGCAGTGAAAAAGCACCCCTCGCGGGACTCGATCTCGAGTCCGTCGGCGTAGAACCGGTCCACCTTCATCCGGTTTTCCGTCAATGTCCCGGTCTTGTCCGTGCAGATCACCGTCGTGCAGCCGAGCGTTTCGACGGAGGGCAGATGCTTGACCAGGGCTTGGCGTTTCGCCATCCGCTGGCCGCTCATGGCCAAGGCAAGTGTCACCGTCGGCAGCAGCCCTTCCGGCACGTTCGCCACAATGATCCCGATGCCGAAGATCGCGCTGATCCAAAAGCCCAGCCCCGTCCACAAACCGATCGTGAAGAATGCGGCTCCCATCACCAGCGAAATGGCGGCGACGATGCGGGTGACTTTGCCGATCTCCTTCTGGAGGGGACTGAGGCCGGGCTCCACTCCGGTGGCCAGGTTGGCGATCTTCCCGAACTCTGTTCGCATACCGACGGCGAAAACGACCGCGCGGCCATGGCCGGAGAGCACCGTCGTGCCGGCAAATACGAGGTTGGTGAGATCAAGCCAATGGCCGTCTTCGACCGTTTCCGCCTTCCGCCGTTTCGGTTTCGATTCGCCGGTGAGGGCCGAGTTGTCCACCCGCATGCCCATGGCCTCGATGAGCCGCGCATCGGCCGAGATCCGCTCCCCCTCTTCGAGAATGAGCATGTCGCCCGGCACAATGTCGCGGCGCGCAACCTGGACGGCCAGTCCTCCGCGGCTGACCCACGCTGTGTCCGGCAACAGCCGGTGAAGTGCCTGCACGGCCCGCTCCGCTTTGTATTCTTGGAGGAAGGCGAAGACCGCGTTGATGGCGATGACGCCGAGGATGGCCCAGCCCAACGTCGCCATCCCCTCGCCCGGCTTCATCAGCTCGGCGGCGAAGGAGAGGCCGGCGGCGATCCAGAGCAGGATGGCCAGGAAGTGGGTGAAATGTCGGCCTAGGCCGCGCAGCATCGAGTAGCGGTCCGGCTCCGCCAGCACGTTAGGCCCATATTCCCGCCGCCGCCGAACGGCCTCTTCGCCGGTCAAGCCGCCGCCGTCGGTTTCAAGGCGCTTCAGGACCTCCTCCGGCGGAAGCCGGTGGATGTCGTGGTACCTGAACTCACGCACGCGCGCCTCGCACGATGAGAACAGAGCAGGGGGCATACTTGAGGAGCGATTCGGACACGCTCCCGAGGTGCAACCGCTCCTGGTGCGACAACCCGCGTGAGCCGACGACCAGGAGGTCGCTCTGCTCCTCGGCGGCCAGGGCCAGGATCGTTTCGATCACGTGATTCATCCGGACTTCCGTGGTTACGGTATACCCCTCTTTGATGAACTCTTCCCGAAGACCTGTAACAAGCGCCGTCGCGGCATCGAGCACCGGTCGTTTGAGTTCCTCGAGTTGGCGCTCGGAAAGATACCGAGCGGCCAGATCCGTCACAGGCGTTTCGGCCGAGGTGCAGATCGTGATCGTGACCGATTCCTGTAAGAGACCGCAACGAAGGAATTTGGCGGCCGCTTTCGAATACTTCGACCCGTCAGCGGCGAAGAGGATCCGTTCGGCTTTGTTCATCGGCCGCTTCACGACCAGAACCGGGCAAGACGCCAGCGACGCAACCTTGCGCGACACGCTTCCGAGGAGGAACCCTTGGACATCGCTCAACCCCCGCGTCCCCATGACGATGAGCGGCGAACGAGTCTGCGCCGCGCGCTGAAGTATGCGGGCAGCGGGGGAACCGCTCTGCATGAGCGTCCTGACCTTGGTGTGGGGTATCCGAGGCGATTCTGACAGTACCACCGCGGCTTGCCGGCTGGCGCGCTCCAGAACCTCGGCGCCGGCTTTTTCAAGCGCGACGGCCGCCCCGCGATAGCTGACCGCCCGAGGAGATCCCACGCCGCCCAACCGGTGGGTATCCACGACGTGGAGGAGCGTCACGGACTCGATCGATGAGCGATCCAGCGCCCCCAACGACTCAACCGCCCACTGGGAAAACTCAGAACCATCGACCGGGCACAGAATGTTCATGACGAGACCCCTTCCTCTTGGCTGTTGCTGCTCGAGACGGAGCTGTGCATTGGATATGCCCGTACGGCAACGGCCGGCTCCACCTTTCACCCACTCTTCTCCGCGGTTTCCAGTGTCACGCATCCCGATTCCTGCCTGACTGCGGCGTTTTGCAACTGAGGGAGTGAAGCCGGTGGGGTGATTGGCGCCAGTTCCCCCTTGCGAGGCGGGAATCGGCAGGATGCAGAATGCCCTCACGCCTGGAATTGCGAGCGGTGTTCGGCCGCATAGCGCTGGCATTCACATTGCGAGACATACCGGTGGAGAAGGAGGTTCCTGTATGAGCAAGAGGTTCTTGGGTGTCTGTCTACTCGCCGGTCTGCTGGGGGCTGCGCCAGGTGGCGCCAATCCGATCGCCAAGGTCAGCCAGTCGGGGGAGTCTCTCGACTGGGAACAAGACGGTCAGGTGGTGAAGGACTATCTTCCGCTGTACCGATCGGCAGGGAGCCGTTACTTCAGCGCCGGAGTGGGACTGGAAGAACGAGCCGCTTCCTATCCTCCTTTTTCATTGAAGATCGTGTTCACGGCCGGAGGGAAGCCGTATCTTTCGGGAGTCTCCGTCACGGTTCAGCCCGCCACCGGAGGAGCGGCCCTGGTGATTCCGCGTGAGAATGTCCAAGGACCGTGGCTCTTTCTCGATCTGTCTCCTGGGCTCTATGACATCTCGGCCGCCGACGGCGGGCATTCCCAGCAGCTGAAGCGCATCAAGGTGGAGGCTGGCAAGCAACAGGTCTTGTACCTGCGATGGACAGAGGATTACGGCGTCGCCGGTCGCGCACCCGCCGAGTAAGGAAGCCAGTCGCCACGAATGAGCGATGGGCCGTCAGGAGGATGATTTATGGCCACACAAAGGAAACATTCACGAACAACAAGAACGATGCCCTTCGATTCCATGACGGTGCGGGCCGTCATGGAAAAGCGGGTCCAATCGGTTCGGCTCAAGACGAAGGGCGACGTCATGGCTTCGCTCATGATCGAAGGGTTCGGTGCCGTCCCGGTCGTCGATAACGGCAAGAGGCTCCTGGGGATCGTCAGCGAGCATGATCTCCTCTCCGCCGTTGACGACGGCCGTGCTCTCGCCGCCGTCACGGCGAAGGAGGTCATGACCGGCAATCCCTACTCGGTCCGCCCCGAAACGACGCTGGGCACACTCGTCCACGTCCTGCGCGCGAGCGACCTCGTGCGGGTGCCCGTCGTCGACGCGAAGGACCGGCTGATCGGCATCATCGCCAGGCGCGACGTGCTCAAGACCATGCTGGCGGGCTCCTCAAACGCCAAGTAAGGAGGCGTCATGCGACAAACGGAATTTTTCATGACCGCCTGTGATCCCACAACGTTGACCGTCTCCCAGTTGATGCAAGATGCAGTGTTTTCCTGCGGACCCCGGACGACCGCTTCCTCCATCGCGCATATGATGACGCATCGCAATTTCGGCGCGCTGCCGATCGTCGAGGAGGACGGCACGCTGGTCGGCATCGTCAGCGAATACGACTTGCTGCAGGCCATGATCGATGGGCGGGATCTTCGAAAGATCCTTGCGGTCGAAATCATGTCGACCAATCCGGTCACCGTGACGGAGGATCGCACGCTGGCCCAGATCGCCGATCTTTTCCAGGATCGCTACATCACTCGCGTGCCGGTCGTGCGGAACAAGAAGCTGGTGGGGATTCTGGCCCGTCGAGATTTGCTGTTCGGCTACATGAAGGCTTCTCAACATTGGTCGTAACAAGCCGCGAGGACAGCTGGGAACCTTCGAACCCTACAAGCCACGATCTTCTATTTCCCGCACACCAATCATGGCCTTCCTCACATCGCGGTTGTCGTGGGTGGGGCTTCTCGGTGTGGCGCTTCTGATTCCGGCGGCTGCCGGCTCCGACACGCGTAAGGCGCATCGGAGTCCCTGCAAGATACAGTACCCCAGCGACGCTGCGATCCAATGGTCGTGCCGGACCCTGCGTTCCGGCGAATCGTTGGAGCAGGTTTTTGGGGACCAGTGGATCGATATCGCACGGTTCAACCGTATCGACCGACGTCATGCGCGGCCTGGCACATGGATCAAAGTTCCCCAGCGCCTAGAGGACATCGCGTTCTTTCAACCGCTGCCTCCATTCTACCCCCCGGCCGAACCAGACGAGCGCTTCGTCCTGATCGACCTATCCGAACAGTTCCTGGGCGCCTATGAATACGGCGCGCTGCGATTTGCCTTGCCGATCGTGTCCGGGGACGGACACAACGAAACCCCACGAGGAGAATTTCGCCTCTCCGCCGCCCATCGCTCCCACGAATCCTGTCTCTATACCGTCGAGGGCACTGATCGCCCCTATCCGATGACCTACGCGCTGCGGTTCCACGTCAATCGTGAAGGCGTGTCGTACTGGATTCACGGACGTGATCTGCCAGGGTATGCCGCGTCACACGGCTGCATCGGTCTGTACGACGAGGTGATGCAAAAGGAGCAGTATGGAAATCCGGCGTACCCTGAGCTCACTGATGCGAAGCGGCTGTATTTTTGGGTCTTGGGCGGTGAGACCAACGATGACCGCATGATCCCTCTTCCACAAGGTCCGCGCGTACACATCATCGGGGAAGCGCCGCACCGAGACCGGTGATGATCCATCGCCTAGACCGCCATCCTTGGACCCATAGCCCCTCGTACGATCCCCGCACAATTTTGACGCTGTAAAAAACACACAGCGTACGAGATTGTACGTATACGTAGTCACCACAGGACTAAGTAGTTGATATTACAGAAGAGCCTGACCTGGTTCGCAACTTGCTGAAAGCCCCCTGCATCGATCACTTTTCTTAACCGGGGGGAATACATTATGTGCTGTCCGAAATGTCAGGGCTTGATGCAGTTGGAGCGGTTCTCGGATTTCTTTTTGGTGTTCTACGCCTGGAAGTGCATCAACTGCGGCGCGGTCATCGATCGCACGATCGCGAACAACCGACGGAACAGCCTCGCAGGCAAGGTTCCAAAGCCGGCTCCCGAGAGCGAACCGGCCGCCGCCTGATCCCGCCTCTTCGAACCAGTCTCCACACGCGGGGGCGACGCGCCACGATTGCGCGCCCCCACCGCTGCTCCTCGGGGAAGCCGGTCATCTCTTCTTGAGCTTCTTCACCACGCAGGGCGCCGGACGGCTGAGATCCGGCGGGAGTTTCGTCTGCTCGTCGAGGCAGGCGCTATCGAGTTGCGGCTGGGTCAGACCCTGTGCACGGGAAATGTCCGCACCCCGCAGATTGGTCCGTCGGAGGTCCGCTCCCTCGAGCCTGACTCCCATCAGGTCCGCACCGGCGAGCGACGCCTCCCGTAGATCCGCCTCCTGTAAATTAGCATGATGCATCATGGCATGGCTGAAGTTCGCTCCACGGAGGTCTGCCGACACCAGATTGGCCGACTCCAACTTCGCTTCGTTGAAGCGGGCCTGCGGCAGGGACGCCTTCGGCGCGTAGATGTCGCTCAGATCCGCCTTCGCGAACATCGCGCCCGCGCCGCGGGCCCCGATGAAGACGGCATTAAAGAGCCGGGCGTCCCGAAAATCGGCTTCGTCGATCACCGCATGGTAAAAGATCGCCATCTTCAAATTGGCCGATTGCAAGTTGGCTTTCACCAGCCGGGCGCCTTCGAAATTGACTCCCTCCAGATCGGCCTGCTGTAAACCGGCTGATTGCAGATTCGTGAACCGCAGGTCTGCTCCGCGCAGCAGCGCATCGCGCAGGCTCGCTTCGCTCAGATCGGCTTCATCCAGGTAGGCGCCTTCCAGATCCGCTTCCACGAGGCGCGCTCCATTCAGCTGGGCCCCGTCGAGCAGCGCACCCTGGAGATTCGCCTTATTCAGGACCGCTCGCGTGAGATTCGTCCTGCGGAGATCGGCCTCCAGAAGGTCGGCGCCCGACAAGACGGCCTGGTGCAGATTGGCGCCGTAAAAGTAGCTGTCGGCCAGATTCGCATTCGTAAAATCGGCTGAGGTGAGATCGGCTCCTTCGAAATGCGCCCGTTCAAACGTGGATTCGTGCAGCTGGGTTCCCACCAGAATCGCGTCGAAGAGGGCGGTCTCGTCGCCCACGACCCGAAACAGGTTGGCTTGCGAGAGCCGGGCTTTCCGCAGGTCGGCGCCCGACAGGTTACTGTCCTCCAGCCCCGCTTTCGTCAGGTCCGCACCGGCCAGACTCGCCTGCGTGAGCGTGCTCTGATACAGATTCGCTTGCCGCAACGAGGCTCCCTCGAGATTCGCCCGCTCCAGGTTGGCCCCGTTGAGCGCGGCCTGGCGGAGATCGGCCTGGCATAGATCTGCGCGGCGGTGATTCGGATTCTCCCGTTCTTCAAGCCAGCGCCCATGTGATGCCACAATGCCTCGCAGCGCCGCCGCTGAAACCGCTTTCCCCCTGTGCGGGCTTTGGCAGGGCTTCATCATTCCTGACGCACCCGTGTGGTCGGCCTGAGCTGGTGTCAGTGCGGAAATGACCAGGGCGGTCGCCAAGACCGTTCGCCCCATCCACAACCTTGCGAGCACCATCGGCATCATTCGCCTCCTCAATAGGGTTGCGCTATCGTCCTTGCTGCGACAATAGCCTGATATACGCGACGACATCCTGCATCTCGCCGTCCGTGAGCCGGCCCCGCCAGGAATGCATCGGGCTGAACACGACGCCATGTTCGATCGTCCGCAGCAATTCTTCATCGGACTTCAGGAACGAACCGAACCGGTGGAAATTGGCCGGCGGGATCTTCAGGGACGCCGCGTCGGGGCCGTCCCCGTATCCTCCGGTTCCATGGCAAGCGAGACAGTGCCGCCCGTACACCGCCTTGCCGCGGGTCATGTCGGGCGGATAATCTTGCGCGTCTGCCGCTCCCATCGACGACGCCCAGAACAAGAGGCCGATCACCCAGAACATGCCGGAGCGCATGAAGTCCTCAACTCTTCTTGGTGGTATGGGCGATGAACGACGTGTACAGTTGTTTCATGTTCGTACTCTTACAAGAGGGACAGGCGACTTTTCCAGTCTCATGCTCCTTTAACGTCAGGACGATCAGCGACTCTTTTCCGCAGTCCAAACATTTGTAGTCGTACATCGGCATAACCCACCTCAGCTCTCAGTAATGATATGGCTATCTTCTCTGCGCTCGCCTTCGCCCCACTCGGAGACCGCCTGGGCCATGTCCTCAAGCCTGCCGGCCGCGCG
>CAZPYP010000023.1:0-12702 GCA_964590845.1 uncultured Nitrospira sp. | reverse complement strand
CTTCGCCCCACTCGGAGACCGCCTGGGCCATGTCCTCAAGCCTGCCGGCCGCGCGACCATAGATGGAGTCGGACGGGTAGGTGCCGTCCAGCTCGCGTTCGCCGGCGGCGACACCGGTCAACAGTTCGATGGCTTCCTCGACGGTGCCGACGGCATAGAGGGCGAATTGCCCGGCCTCGACCGCTTCGACAACCTCGCGGCGCAAGGCTAAGTGTTTCGTGTTGCGGCTGGGAATGATGACGCCTTCCTTTCCGCTGAGGCCTCGCTTCTTACAGGATTCGAAGAATCCTTCGATCTTTTCGTTGACGCCCCCGATGGGTTGCACTTCCCCTAGCTGATTCGCCGACCCGGTGACCGCCAGCCATTGGCGCACCGGCACGTCTGCGAGGCAGGACAGGATCGCCACCAACTCGGCCACCGCCGCGCTGTCCCCTTCGATTTCAGAGTAGGTCTGCTCGAAGGTCAGCGTCGCGCTGAGGGCGAAGGGATGGGAACCGGCGAACTTTCCCGCCAGAAATCCACTCAACGTCATGACGCCTTTACTATGAATCGGACCGGCCAGTTCGGCCTCCCGCTGGATGTCGATCACCCCCTTGGTCCCAACGAAGGTCCGCGCGGTGATTCTGGTCGGACGGCCGAACGCATAGTCGCCCACTTGATGCACGGAGAGCCCGTTGACCTGTCCCACGACTTCGGTGTCGAAACTCACCAGCAAGGTGCCCTCTCGGATCTCGTTCTGGATCCATTCCTCCGGGAGGTTTGACCGATATCGCTTGTGTGCGACGGCCGATTCGACGTCGCGCCTTGTGACGAATGCGCGGCCCTCCTTCGCAGCCCAATAGCCCGCCTCGCGGACGAGATCGCTGACGAGACTGAACCGAAGCGACAGCCGGTCGCGTCGGTCGGCGAGCCGGTGCCCATACCGGATAACTTCCGCCACCGCGTCGGCACAGAAGTGAGGCAAATTCTCTTCGCGGCAAAGCCTGGCAACGAATTGGGCATATTGTTTCTCGTGCCGCTCGTCGCGATCGACCTCCACGTCGAAATCGGCCTTTACCTTAAACATCTTCGAAAAGTCTTCTTCGTAGGTCTGCAGCAGATGCAGCAGCAGCGGGGGACCCACGAGCACCACCTTGACGACGACCGGGATCGGCTCGGGTCGCAATCCCGCCGTCGAAAAGCCGTAGAACTCGCTCGGATCTTCGATGGACGCTTCCCCGGTCCTCACGACCCGTTTCAGGGCGTCCCACGAAAACGGCTGGCGCAGGAGATCGATCGCATTCACCAGCAGGAATCCGCCGTTCGCCAGCAGCACGGCACCGGCTCGAATCTGCGTGAAATCGGTGTACATGACGCCGAGGTGGGCCCGCCGCTCGATTTTTCCGATCAAGTTGGTGTAAGTCGGGTGGGGCTCGTCGACGACCGGCGCGCCGCTGCTCGACTCATGCTCGACGAGGAGATTGACCTGGAACCGGCTCAGATCTGCGCGCTTCAGCTCGATGCCCGGAATGGCGATCATCGGACCTTCCCGCGGAAGGAAGTCTTTATAGTGATGAACGATGTCCTGTTGGACACGCTCGAGGTAGACGAGGACGCGCGGAAGATCCTGATACGTGCGGCGCAACGTTTCATACCGCCCCTGCATTACGTTCGAAATGAGCGCGCGATCAAGGTGGCGAAGCTGATGCTCGGCTTCCTTTTCGAGCGCATGGATGCGCACGTGAAACTCCCGGATCTCGCCTTCCAACGTCTTGCGCCGGTCGGTCAGCGCCTGCTGCTCCTCCTCCGTCATCGCCTCCATGTCCTGTTCCGTCATGGGACGACCGGCCTTGAGGGGGACGAGGCCGAATCCCACCGGAGTTTCTTCGAAGCCGAACCCGCTTGATTCGCTCAGTTGCTTGAGCTCGAGAAAAAACGCTTTCTTCTTCGATTCGGTCTCTTCGTGCAGCTTGGCTTTGGCATCGAGATACTTCTTGCTTTCGAAGGCACCGGGAATGTCGCGCCGCAAGCTGTCGATGAAGGCCGCCATCTCGCGCTTGAACGAACAGCCTTGCCCTGCCGGAAACGAGAGCGCGGAGGGCCGCGACGGGTCTTGGAAGTTGTTGACGTAACACCAGTCGGAGGGGGCGGTCGCGGACTGCGCCAGACGCTTGACCATCTGCCTGACCAAGGTGCCTTTGCCGGTGCCGACCGGACCCGACACGTAGATGTTGAAGCCCGGGCTCTTCATCCGCAGGCCGAACTCGAGTGCTTCCACGGCGCGGCCCTGACCGATGGTTTCCGTCAAGGGCTCCAGCTCGCTGGTATCCTCAAACCCCAGCCGTTCAGGATCCACGAGCGGCGAGAGCAGGGAGACCGGGACCTTGTACTTGTCGGTCTGCATCGCGATTAAACCTTTAAACCTTCGCCACCGGAAGAGGGTGCACCGCCGTGGCCTGCACTCCTTTCCGGCCCGTCTCCGTATTGAAAAGGACTTCGGTGCCGTCTTCCAAGTCCTTGAACGACAGCCCCTTCAACGCATTCTTGTGGAAGTACACTTCTCCGCCGCCTTCTTGCAGGATGAATCCGTATTGCTGACGGGGAAACAACTTGCACACGACTCCCCGCAACGAGGGGATCGGTGCCGTGCGGATCTCTTTGTTCGCGCGCTTCTCGCGGAATTTCCGCAGCTCGATGGCGACCGCCTGAAAGGCCTTGCGAATGGCTTCCTCGAACGTCTTGTTCTCTTTCCGAGCGGTCAACGTCAGACGCCCGGGTAGCGAGACCACGACGAGGGCCTCGGCCACCTTTGCCGCCTTCTTATGATGGGGATTCTTGGTCAACGTGACACGGCCGTGGGTCAGGTCCTCGTGGCCGGTTTGGAGATCGGTCATTCGCGCTTCGATTTCCTGTTTCCACCGCGGGGTCATCCCGACGTTGCGGCTTTCGATTTCCACTTTCATAAGGCCTCCAGTTTGGACGGTCTGTCGTCTCGGAAGTCAGCAAGGGATATGCCGTCTTTGTGATCGGGCTTGAGAATCGGTGAAGCGACGAGAGGTTGTGGTTTTCGCCTCTTGCCTTCCGGGACTCCAGGGTAGTCTCGATCGAGGTGGCGCATTTTTCCTCAGCCCCTTACTCACAACTGCGGCCCAATGCGCCAATCGAGAGAGGGTCTTGGTGGCAGGCGAAGGGCTCTAGGCCCTGAAACGAGCACCCTGCTGCTTTTCGTTCCGCGCCCCTTTCCCGAAACGTGGAACGTGACTTGCGTTTCATCCTTGCGATGCCTGTCCTCAAGAAATCATCCCTCGAACGGTACTTCCAGGACCGATTCGGCCCCGATGTCATGGTGCTGTCCTACGGCCCGATCGGGAAAGAGAGCTCGCAGGGCGCCTACAAACAGTATGGGTATGGTGCCCCGGTCAAAGTAACGTTTCGAGTCGGCTCCGTCGTGCGAGCCGGCGTCATTGAGACCATGAAGCCCGGTCCGTTCGGTCATGAGCACATGGCCGACCGCGCCCAAGCGATCCTCTGGGACTACGATTCCTACGGACGCTTGCCGCGCCACGTGGCGGCGCTCGATGTCGGAGCGTTTACGCCGGAACAAGAATTGTTTTCCGTGGCGCACGCCCGCGAATTTTTCGTGCTGACACAGTGGACGGAAGGGGTCAGTTACCACACCGATCTCCAACGCTTGATGGAGGGAGGAACGTTGCGCGCCTTGGACCGGCGAAGGACGAACGCGCTTGCCACATATCTGGCCCGGATCCATGCCAAGAAGCGGCGCGATTCGGAGCTCTACCGCCGGCGTCTGCGCGAACTGATCGGCCACGGCGAATGCATCATGGGATTGACCGATAGTTATCCCAGGCGCATGGGGTTCATCACGGAAGACCTCTTGCGCTCGATCGAAGAGTCGAGCAATCACTGGCGGTGGCGTCTTCGCAACAACACGGGGCGATTGTCCCAGGTGCACGGGGATTTCCATCCCTATAACGTGCTCTTCCGAGCGGGTACGGCCTTTTCAGTCCTGGACCGATCGCGCGGCGAATGGGGTGAGCCGGCCGACGACGTCACGGCCATGACGATCAACTATCTCCTGAATTCACTGATTCGATGGGGGAGGCTGCAAGGGCCGTTCGAGATCCTGTTCCGGTTGTTCTGGGACAGGTACCTGGAATCCAGCGGCGACAAGGACGTGACAAGGTCCGCTGCCCCGTTCTTCGCCTTTCGCGGGTTGGTGCTCGCTAGTCCGATGTGGTATCCGAACCTGTCGATGGGAATACGCCGCAGCATCTTCCGATTTATCCGAAATGTGCTCGATGCCCCGCGCTTCGAGCCGGACAAAGTCAACGCGTATTGCTCGGCATAACGGCGGGCGAGACTCGAGGCAAGACCACAGTCCGTGTTGCGCTCAACTCGCCTCTGGCCTCTCGCCAACTGGTGAGGAGATGACTACACATCGCGCCTTTGCCCTTTGGATCACGGGACTGCCTGCCTCGGGCAAGAGTACCATCGTCTCGACCCTGCGTCCTCGACTGGAAGCCCTGGATCTGATGGTGGAGGTCCTGGAGTCGGACGCGGTCAGACGCATCCTCACACCTGCGCCGACGTACTCGCGGGAGGAACGCGACCTATTTTATCGCGCGCTGGCGTTCATGGGGCAGCGGCTCGTCGCGCACGGCGTCACGGTGATTTTCGACGCCACCGCGAGCGCGAGAGCCTATCGCGACTATGCGCGGCGCGAGATCCCCCGATTCGCGGAGGTGGCCATCGACTGCCCGCTCGACGTCTGCATGCAACGGGATCGAAAGGGGACCTACCGGAAGGGGCAGCGCGGCGAGACCGGCACGGTTCCCGGTCTCCAAGTGCCCTACGAGGCGCCGGTGAATCCGGAGGTTCGCATCGACAGCGTCGTGGTCCAGCCGGCCGAAGCGGCCGATCGAATCCTGGAGTTCGTCAACCGGACGTTCCTTCAGCCGGTTAAGCCTTGCTAACTGTGCCCATTCCGCCTGAGCCCCGGTCTTGACCCCGATCGCTACTGATAGATCAGAACGGGACAAGGCATCTGATGCAACAACGCGTGGGACACGCTGCCCAGGACGAAGCGGGTGACGCCTCTGCGGCCTCGCGAACCCATCAGAATCAAATCCGCCCGCAGGGTACTCGCCTCCTGCAAGATCATCTCGACGGGTGTGCCGAGCACGGCCCGACCGCGCGCGTGATACCCGAGCGCCTGCAACCGGGCGGCCGCATCCTCGATAAAGTCGCGAGCGCTCTGTAGCGCGCGATCCTCAAGTTGTTCGGCCGCCGCGGCTTCGACGGGCCAGGGTGGCCGGACAGTCGGCAGGACCGTAAGGAGGGACAGCTCGACCGTTTCGTGGAACGGTTGGAGCTGGAGGAAATGAACGGCCGCTTCCATGTCGTCCGAGCCTTGAAGCGGAAGCAGAACTTGCCTCATCGCTTTCACGGGACCGTTCACGATCAATTTCGCGCAGGGCGCCAGCGTCAAGACGCGGTGAGAAACGCTCCCGAGCAGCCGCTCCTTGATCGGGCCGACTCCGCGCGCTCCCAGCACGATGAGGTCGATCTTGTCATGTTCCGCAGCGGTCACGATGACTTCGGCGGGCGATCCCAGTTCGAGCCGTTTCGTGGACGGGCCGGCATGGAGCGGCAGAAGTGATTGCACGCGGTCCAGCAGCCGTTCTCCATCTTCGCGCATGCTCCGCTCGAGCGCCGTGTAGAGCTCATCGGCCACCTCCGGCATCATCATCGGATAGGCCGGCCTGGGAACGTTCAGGGCATGGAGCAAGATCAGTTGATCCGCCCGCCTCAGGTATTTGAGGGCCCGGAGGGCTTCGTACGAATGATCAGAGCCGTCAACGGCCAAAAGGGTTTTCATCGTCGCCTCTCCTTTCCTCGCAACACGTTCGTTTGTGCTGGAATGCGGACCAAGTAGTGGAGGAACCAGTCCCGTGCGCGATTGGCCACCTCCTCGAGCGTACCTGGTTCTTCGAAGAGATGGGTCGCCCCCGGGATGATCGTCAATTCTTTCCGGCATCGGAGCAGACGGTACGCTTCCTGATTCATCTCGATGACCGGCTCGTCCCATCCCCCGACCAGCAGCAACGTTGGCGCAGCGACGTCGGGTAAGTACCGTTCGGCCAGATCCGGTCTCCCGCCCCGCGACACGACCGCCTGGACCGAAGCAGGCCTCCGCGCCGCGGCCTGTAACGCGGCTCCGGCCCCGGTACTGGCGCCGAAGTAGCCCAGCGGCAGGTGCGACGTGCGTGTATCTTCCGCCAGCCATGCGGCGGCCATCAGCACACGATCGGCCAACAAGTCGATGTTGAAGACGTTGCGGCGATCGTCCGCTTCCTCCTCGGACAAGAGATCGATCAGCAGCGTGGCGATCCCGCCTTGCTGGAGGCGTCCAGCCACGAAGCGATTACGGGGGCTGAATCGGCCGCTACCGCTGCCGTGGGCGAACAGCACCACCCCGACGGCTCCGGACGGAACCCCAAGGGTACCTCCGAGCCGGACCGTTCCCTCTATGATCGTAACGGCCTGTTCGGCGGAAGCATCACGGCTCTGCTGTGCCATAATCGTTCGGCCTGCCTCGTCATCCTTCTAGAAACATCGTCGCAATGCCCAGATAAATGGCCACGCTCAGCATATCCTGCAGCACCGTCGCGACAGGCCCGCTGGCCAAGGCCGGGTCCGCTCCCAGGCTGGAGAGGCCCAGCGGCAGCAGGCTGGCGACCACAGTCGCAACCAGCGTGGTCACTGTCAGGGTGAGCGCCACCACGAGCGCCACTGTCGGCCGTCCATCCGCCATCCACAAGCCCAGACCGGCCAGCAGCCCGATGGTCGCTCCGATCAACGAACCCACCATGGCTTCGCGCAATAGTTGCGACGAGACGGATACGCGGCCGTAGGCCAACGCCCGGACGAGGACCGTTTCCGTCTGCGTCCCGACTGCATCCGCCATGTAGACGACGAGGGGAAGGAAAAACGCGAGGGCGATCTCCCGCTTGAACGCCAACTCAAAAAACGAGGCGATTCCCCCGGCGAGAAAGCCGCCGACAAGCCCGAGGGCCAACCATGGGATCCGGGCGCGGAAGGCCGCCAGGGCGTTTTGCTCGCCGGACTGAGCCGGACGGAGGCCGGTTACCCCGCCCATCCGGAGAAAATTATCCACGTGTTCCTCGTGCAAGAGCGCCAGGAGCCGCCCGATCGGAATGGCTCCCAAAAGATGGTGTTGCCGGTCGACCACGGCGACATCGGCTTCGTGGCGTTCGACCGCCTTCAAGGCCACGGTTTCCGCATCGTCGTCCGGCTGAACCTCAATCGGCATATCTCCGCGTAACGACTGTACTGACGCGCTTCCGTCGGCCGTCACGAGCCGCTCGATTGGTACTTGCCCGAGGAGCCGCTGCTGATCGTCGACGAGGTAGACGTGACTCACTTCGTCCCAGCGCCCAGCTTGGAGCGCGACAAACAGCCGGGCAACCGTCTCTCGCCCGTCGGCGCGGGGAATCTCGCTGGTCATTAGGTCGATGGCGGTCGTCATGACGATGCCTCGCACGCGCTAATGACAATCCGTCGGACAGAAGAACAGGATATATGCACCGACGGCGATGCCCAGGACGACAGCGCCAAGCAACAGCCATTGGCTCTTGGTCATGCCTTCCTCCCGATCAGCCAAGCCTCCACGACGAGATCGTTTCGCAAGGACGATGCCGGTCTGTTCGAGGACCGCGGGTCGAGAGACTTGGACAAAGAAGACTCTGTCCGAGGTCAGCGGCGACATCTATCGTACGAGCTCACGCCTCTATGGCGCCTTCTGCTACAGCAGGCATGAACCCGCTGTAGCAGAGCTCCCCTTCATTCAGCCGGCCGGCTGGCGTCAGACCATCCGGACACAGCGGGCGTTCCCAAAAGCCTTGTTTCTCGAAGCCGCCCGTCGACGGTCTTCGGCGGTTTCGAGTGGCATTGCCCTTGCTGACTACGGGACAGGAACCTATGATGATGGCGGAACCGAGCTTTCAACGCATTCTTGCTCCGGTCGATTTTTCGCCTTGCTCCAACGAGGCGTTCCGGATCGCCGTCGAGATGGCTCGCACCTTCAAGGCAACGCTTGTGGTTCTGCATGTCATCGACACGAGCGCGATTGAGGCGTTCAATCGATTGGGTCTGCTGGCTGTTCCTTCGGACGCCACCAGGCAGCGCCGCCGGCTGCGTCACCAAGCCCGGTTGAAGACGAGGCAGTTGCTCGAGACGCTCCCCGCGACGGGTGTGACGGTCGAGCGCCTGGTGCTCGAAGGAGCGCCTTTTGTCGAGATTGCAAAGATGGCGCGGCAACAGCGCATCGATCTGATCGTGCTCGGAAGCTATGGTGGGCGCTCGGAGAGTATGGACAAAATCTTTTTCGGCGCAACGGCGGAGAAGGTCGTGCGTACGGCCGGTTGCGCCGTCCTGACGGTTCCGCTACCCGCCAGGCGAGCACGGAAGGATATCGTATTGTAACGGGAGGAGGTTCTCATGATCCGTCCTAGGAGTTGGGTCGTCACGATCGTACTTGCGGCCTCGGGACTCGCCTTGTTCGGTGCGACGATTCCCGCCTTGTCGCAATCCGAACAGGTCGTGGAAGTGGTCATTAAGAATTTTTCGTTCATCACCAAACAGGGGCCGCTCCGGTTGGGCCTGCCTACGGTGATCAAAGTCGTCAACGAGGACGGCGAGCGGCACGACTTCGGGTCTACGATGTTTGAAGGGTTGCAGGCGAGGATCGAAAAGGACGGTGTGATTGTCTACGGGAGGGGATTGGGCGGGGTAATGCTCGACCCCAAGCGGGACGCCATGATTCGGTTCAACATGGAACGGCCTGGCCGGCACCAGTTCCGCTGTTCGATCCATCCCAACATGAAAGGTGAGTTGTTGCTGCTGAGCGCCGAGGCGGTATGACGACAGGCGTCGCGAATGGCGAATAGATGTTAGTCGAGAGGATGGGCTCGTGATGGCATCGTCGATCAAGCGACTCTTGTTGGCCACTGATTTTTCCCGTGAGGCGCGCTTGGCCGAGGAATACGCCTATCGGCTCGCCTCCGATTGGCATGCTCATCTGACGATCATGACGGCGTTAGAGTTTCCGCCCGGCATGAATCCCGACTACCCCGTCAATCACCAGTATCTGACGGATCGGATGAGGGAAGCGTCGGAGCAACTCGCCGACTACAAACGACGCAATGCCCCGAAGCAACCCGAGATGTCCACGCGCATCGGTACAGGATTGCCCAGCGAAGAAATCGTTGCCGCGGCGCTGGACGAAGCCGTCGACGTGATCATTCTGGGCACCAGAGGAAAAACCGGATTGGCGCACGTCCTCTTGGGCAGCACGGCGGAACGCGTGATCCGAACCGCGCCTTGTCCGGTGTTGGCGGTGCATACGGCGATAGATGCCGCGTCCGTCCCCGACCTGACGATCGAGCACATTCTCGTTCCCGTCGACTTTTCGGATTGTTCGTTGGACGCACTCGAATTTGCCGCCATCGTCGCCACGCTGACAAAGGCCGATCTTGAATTGCTGCATGTTCTCGAACCCGTATCGTATGGGCTGGATTTTACGCTTGGTCATGCGGAGGAACGCGAACGGCAACGTGCGCGTCTGTCCAAGAGGCTCGAGGATTTCTGCGCCGCCCTGGCGGCCGCCGGCATTCCATGCAAGAGCCGCCTTCGCGGCGGGGTGCCTGCCGACGCCGTGCTCGAAGAAACGAAGGTCGGCGCAGCCGATCTTGTGGTCATGGGAACGCACGGACGGCGTGGCCTTTCGCATATCGTGGCCGGAAGCGTGACGGAGGCCGTGCTGCGCCAGGCGCCGTGCCCGGTCCTCACGGTTCGCAGTCCCAAGTTCCGTCCGGCTCACCGCCGAGTGGTGTCGAATTCCGCCTTACAGGGTACGAACCCCTAACCGAGGAGTGTCGTCATGCGCATGAGTGTCAGGAAGGCGCCGGGACGAAAAGGGCGCGCGGGAGCCGCGGAGAAGCCGATTGAGTTGCCGGAAGGCACCTGGGAACGCATCCGGGCCAAGGCCCATGAGCTGTGGGAAGCGAGGGGCCGCCAAGAAGGCTACGATCTGCGTGACTGGCTGGACGCGGAAGACATCGTCATGGAAGAAATTCATGAAGCTCGAGAGTGAACGGACGGCCGGATTCTGGACTGCGCGTCCGGCTGCCTTGGAGGCGGTGCTCGCGCGTATCGAAGGGCTGTCCCTCAAGCCTGAATTTTCGCCGCAACGCGAGCTGGCGCTCGCGCGCGCGCTCAGACCGTACCTGGAAGGCGGGGCCGGGCGCATCGTCGCCCCCCTTGCGCAGGAATCCGAGCTCGCGACCCTCTCGCTGTTCTGTGATTTTTATCCTGAAGACGGACAGCTCACACTCATCGAACAGTTGCGGGACGTCATCACCGAGCACATTCCGAACGAAGAGCGGGTCTGGCTCGATCCGTTGAAACATTCCTATCTTGATCTGCTGGAGCTGACGACTACCTCGACGCCCGGCCAATCGCTGGCCCTTCGTTCCGTCGGCGACAAGACCGCTTTCGTGGTACCGGGTGGGGAGTTCGCCAAGGACTTCGTCGCGGGACAGGTCCTGCTCACGAGGGTCGTCCGCGATCCTGAAGCCTACGACTCCGGCCGAGGCTATCTGGCGGGATGCGGCCTCGTCCTCTCAGCCGACGACGCCGCAGCCTTGTACGAGGCCACGAGGGATTGGGAGCGCAGCATGGAAATGTCCTCCGGCTCCTTGGTGCTGGGCGAATGGCAGGAGTTTGTCAAACGGTTCGGCCACATCCTCCTCTGGAATTACGCCGAAATGCGTTTCGCCGCCTTGGTCGACGCGGTCATCCATATCCGTTACCGAAACCCCGACGGGCAACCCTATCTCTATGCGGTCGCACTCTACGATCACCACGAATATCGATTCTTCGCGGAGGGCTTGTCGGAGATGGCGGAGCTTGCCGCGGAGTCGCCGACCGATCGCGGCAATGTCGGGGACCTGCCGCCGGCGAGGACCTGGGTGCAACGGGCAGCCGATGCGATCGTCGTCCGGCTGACGTTGACCTCTTCGCAGCTGATCGTGGAATGTGATGACCCGGATCGGCTCAACGCCATCAAGCATCGGCTCGCCGCTTCCTTCGGATTCTCGCTGCATTTCCGCGGCGAGACCGTAACGCCTCCGGCACGCCAGCTGACGGTCGCCGAACTGATGTCCTCGGAACCGGTCACGGTTCGGGTGACCCCGGAGGAAGATCACACGTTGCTCAACCAGTTTCTTGAGAAGGCCTATCTCGAATGGTCGGATCAACCGCACCACCGGTTGGGTGGACAGACACCGCGCCATGCCGCCCAGTCATCGGCCACACGCATGCGTGTGGCCGAGCTCATCGACGAAATGGCCCGCTACGATCTCGGCGTCCGCCGAAGCGGCAAACTGGCGTTCTCCTACAACCGTTTGCGGGCCCATGTCGGATTGGATGAGGTGGAGGAGTGACCGCTTCCGGACTTTCCGAGGTGATTCTCGCCTGCCGTCCTCAGAACCAGGCTCGGCCCAACATCCTCAGGACCTTACTGACGGTGCAAGAGTCGTTTGGACATGTGCCCGGTGAGGCTGTTGCCCAGATCGCCGACGCCCTCGATGTGCCGGAAGCGGATGTACGGGGAGTGCTGTCCTATTATCCGGACCTCCGAACGGAGCCAGCGGGCCGACATGTCGTGCGACTCTGTATGGGCGAAGCCTGTGTCGCCAACCGTGCGTCCGAGCTGCTCCGCGTCGTGAGAGAGGATCTGGGCATTGGAATCGGCGAGACGACGGCCGGCGGCCTCGTGACGCTTGAGCGGGTCTACTGCCTCGGCAATTGCGGGGTCGGTCCTACCGTGATGGTCGACGACCGGATCTACGGCCGTGTGACGGGAACGGAGCTGCACGCCATGCTGAAAGAGATTGGCTGTCAGCCTTCAGCGATCAGCTCTCAGAAAAGCTGACGGCTGAACGCCCATAACTCTTTTCTCTCATGAAACTCTATCTTTCCAACGACACTTCAGCTAGAGCCGCCGGGGCGGATCGTTTGGCGACCGCCTGGGCAGGCCAGCCCGACCTCGAATTGATCCGCACCTCCAGCCGAGGCGCCTTCTTCCTGGAACCGCTCGTCGAACGCGATGGCCCGGACGGCCGGCTGCTCTGGCCGCGCGCCACCACGGACGATCTCGCGCGCATCCGCGCCGGAACCGGCGCGACGCGGCTCAGCGAGTTGCCTTTCTTGGCGCGACAACAACGGTTCGTCTTCGCCCGTTTCGGAGCCAGTGAGCCGCTGTCCTTGTCACAATACCGGTCCGGTGGAGGGTGGAGCGGTAGCGAGCGGGCTGCAAACCTGTCCCCCGACGCGATCATCGGGGAGATGAAGCGTTCGGGCCTCCGCGGGCGGGGCGGCGCAGCGTTTCCCGTCTGGAACAAGTGGGACATCGCGCGGCACACGCCGGCCGATCAGAAGTATGTCGTGGCCAACGCGGATGAAGGGGACGCCGGGACCTATTGCGACCGCATGATCATGGAGGGAGAGCCGTTCCGGCTGATCGAAGGCATGTTGATTTGCGCGAAGGCGATCGGCGCCGGCGCCGGCTACATTTATTGCCGCTGGGAGTATCCGGCGGCGGCGGCGGCGATGACGGCG
>CAZPYP010000022.1:24572-25977 GCA_964590845.1 uncultured Nitrospira sp. | reverse complement strand
ACGAAGAGGCCGGCAAGGTGTTCCGCTTCAAGGAACAGGAAAAGCTGCACGAAGAGATTATCGACAGCGGTCTGGCCAAGATCTATCAATCGCACCTGGACATCTCCCGCGAAATCGCCCAGGCCGAACAGACCGACGTGAAGACCACGCTGCTCGACGGCAAAGCCTTCGAAAAGATCATTCAATACGTTCGCAAGGACGTTCCGGCGCTCTTGATCGTGGGCCGCATCGGCGTGCACAGCGATGAGGACATGGATATCGGCAGCAATACCGAGAACTTGTTGCGTAGCGCGCCCTGCAACATCCTGGTGTCCAACCGAAAATACGTGCCGCCGATCGACACCCAGGCTGAATACACGATCGCCTGGACGGAAGAGGCGCTGCGCCGGATGGAGAAAATTCCCGTATTCGCCCGGGGCGTGGCCAAGACGGCCATCCACCGTTATGCGATCGAGAAGGGCCATACGATCATCAGCAATACGGTCGTCGATGCGGCCGTCGGCCACATTCTCCCGAAAGGGGCCATGGACGCGATGCGCGCGTTGGGCGGCAGTTTGGATGCAGCCGGCATCGACCGAGACAAGATGCAGGCGGACGACTCGGTGGCCAAAGACCTGATGGGGTCGACGCTCAGCGGCATGATGACCCAGGTGGTCGAGGAAAAGCCGGCGGTGAGCGCCGGCACCCAGGCCTATCTCGACCGCATGAGCCAGAACTATTTCGTCTGCGATGGCTGCGGATACATCGGCAAGGGGGAAACCCCGGTGAAGTGCCCGGTCTGCGGCGCCGAAGGCGCCCGGTTCAAGCAAGTCGACAAGAGTATCTTCGAATCGGCAGCCAAAGCCGAAGGCGGCCTCGAGACCGATCTCGCCTACGACGACGTGCCGATGCAATGGACCAAAGACGCGAAGGAAGCGATTCGCGCGGTGCCGGCCGGTTTCCAACGCCGTCGGGCCAAGGCCAAGATCGAAAAGAGCGCCCGAAAACTCGGCATGACCACCATCACCCTGGAATACGCGGCGCCGATGATCCAAGAAGCGGCAGACGAAGACTATCAGCCGATTTTCGCCAACAAAGGCGCTGGCACCTCGGTGGACGCCGAGGCGAAACTGGCGGCGGTCAGCGGCACCAATGGAAACGGGTCACACGAGCACGTCAATGGGAACGACAACGTCCAAGCCGAGACATCGCCCTACACCTGGACTGCCGACGCGCAGGCCCGGTTGGATCGCGCGCCGGAAGGCTTCATGCGCGATTGCACCAAGGCCCTGATCCTCAAACATGCGGAGAAGATCGGCGTCAGGCACATCACCTTGGAAGTGGCGAACGAGGGCATCGAGCAGGCCAAGGGCTACATGGCCGATGCGATGAAGACCGGCAATCTCAAGGACATGATCGCCAATCT
>CAZPYP010000022.1:19070-24472 GCA_964590845.1 uncultured Nitrospira sp. | reverse complement strand
CCGTACGACGGCCGTACGGTCGACGATTTCAAGCCCTATCTCGTCGCGCTCAATCTGACCAAACGCTGCAATCTCAAATGCGACCACTGCTACCTCGATGCGACCACGAAGGCGGCGGGCGGGGACGATGAGTTGTCGACGGAAGAATGTTTCCGTCTTATCGACCAGATCGCAGAGGTCAACAAAGGCTGCCTCCTGGTGATCACCGGCGGTGAGCCGCTCGTCCGTCCGGATATCCTCGACATCGCGCGCCATGCGGTGCAACTCGGCTTTATGGTCGTATTCGGCACGAACGGCATGCTGATCAACGATCAGATGGCCAAGACTCTGGTCGAGATCGGCGTCATGGGCGTCGGGATCAGCATCGATTCGCTCGATCCAGTCAAGCACAATGCCTTCCGCGGCGTGCCAGGCGCCTGGGAAGCGGCCGTGGCCGGCATCGAAGCCAGTAAGCGGAATGGATTGCAGTTCCAAGTTCACTTCAGCGCCCAGCCGATGAACTATCAGGAGCTCCCCGCCGTTGTGGAATGGGCTCACAATCTTGGCGCCCGCGTCCTGAATGTGTTTTTCATGGTCTGCACCGGCCGCGGGGAAGAGCTCACCGATATCACGCCGGCCCAGTATGAAGAAGTGCTCGGCTACTTGGTGAACTGCCAAGACAACTACAAGGGGATGTTGGTCCGCGCCCGCTGTGCGCCGCATTTCAAGCGGCTGGCCTATGAGAAAGACCCGAACAGCCCGATCACGAAAGCGACTGGGTATATGGGCGGCGGCTGTTTGGCTGGGACGAACTACGCTCGTGTCACGCCCAACGGCGAGCTGACCCCCTGTCCCTACATGCCGCTCTCCGCCGGCAACGTGCGCGAGAACAGCTTCGTCGATCTTTGGGACAAGTCGGACGTCTTCAACTCATTCCGCTATCCGCAGCTGAAGGGCAAGTGCGGCGATTGCGAGTACACCGACATCTGCGGCGGCTGCCGAGCCCGTCCCTATGTAGACCACGGCGACTGGTTGGACGAAGACCAGTGGTGTCTGTACCAGCCCAAGGGCGGCGACAAGATCAAAGTCGCATTCAACGTCCAGGAAGAAACAGAAGTGACCTGGGACGAGGCTTCGGCCCTACGCCTGAGCCGCATCCCCTACTTTCTCCGCGCCATGGTCAAGAAGGGCGTGGAGAAACACGCACGAGAACAGAACATCCCCATGGTCACCATCGAGCTGATGGAAGAACTGCGGAAGAAGCGGTTCGGGAACGACGCGCCGGTCTTCAAATTCTAGTGCTGAGAATTGAGTGCTGAGTCCTGAGTGGTGGGCTCCAGCAGAAAGCAGTAAGCCGCTTTGAAAACTCAGCACCCAACGCTCAGCACTCAGGACTAACTCCGATGGACGCCCTTCAAAGTATCGCCACCGATCTCAACACACTCATTCCCATCGTCAATCACTGGTTCCATCTCCTGTCGGCGGTCATCTGGATCGGCGGGTTGGCGTTTCTCGTCATGGCGGTCACGCCGGGGTTGCAGAAAGCCGTCGCCAAGGAACAGATCAAACCGATCACGGATGTGTTCTACCGGCATTACAAGAAGGTCGCCGGCATCCTTCTGGTCGTCCTTCTATTCACGGGCGGCATCAATCTCCATTACGTCAACCAGGTGCTCACCTCTCAGACCGGCAGTGGCGTGCAGCACCATGCCAAGTACCTCACGGTCTTTTTCATCAAGCTGTCGCTGGTCCTGGGCTTGCTGACCCTCTTCCTCTATACGGTCATCTTCAAATCCGACGACGAAGCCGAGGAAGGGGAGTCCTACGAAGTCATCCCGTTTCAGCGGGCCGCGCTTTGGATGGGGTTCTTTATCATCCTCTGCGCCGCCGCTATGAAACATCTTCACCAGTAAGGCCCTCCACCTCCAAATCTGTATCTGTTCAGATAACATCGGTATACGTTCTGATACTTCTCTCGGCTGTCTCAATCTGAGCGACATTTAGCCTCTTCTCAGGAACTGCTCCAAAACCACCGCATAGGCAACGGTTTTTTCTCGATCGGTTGTTCCATGTCACCAGACGCATATTGGTATGGCTGTTGCTGTAACGATTTGCTGTGAGCAACCAGCGCCATGCCCAAGCACCTATCGAGCCTTCCCAGCTGGATTCCGCATGGCGATGCTTGCCGTCGGTGGGACCTGCCAGAGGCAGCGACTCGCTGCCTCTCCGGGATGACCTCCGGATCGTGCCCATCTGGAGCGACCCTGCCGCCGCAAGCTTCCGCCACCAAGGCCGCATGCCCATATCAACAGGGCAGGCGGCCTTCCAGCGGCTTGCATTGTACCGGTCAGCCGGGGCGGGAATTGTCGTTATCCGCCAAGAGAAAGGGTGATCATGGCACTACAGAGCACGGCTCCTGAGCAGGAACATCTCGTCAGACGCAGCCTGGGGATCGAGAGCAGACTGACTCAGGCCGACTTGGTGGAAGTCTCCCGCAAGGTTCGGCTGACGGTGAACCTTCCGACCGATCTTGTCGAGCAGATGCGCGATGCGGTCCATGCCAATCCCGGCGTCACATTGGCCTGGCTGGTGGCGAGAGCCTTGCAAACGTCCTTGGCGGAACTCCACGCCAATAATCGCGGCCCGTTCCCGCGGCGGTCCAAGCCGCTCCGAGCCGGGAGACCGAGGTTGGCAGGGCAGTTCATGCGAGTCCATGTGCCGGAGCTGTCCGTCCAGTCCACACATGGCAGAAACACGTCGTAACGCGGTGCTGCGGAGGAGAGACAGGTAAGAACGGCGCTATCGGGAGGATCGCGACGGCGCAAACGCCCGCTTGAAGACCGCGCGGAGACCGAAATAGGCAAACGAGTCCTTGAGATTCGAATATATTCGCTTGAGCGAACCCATCTCCGGATTGGTCACGTACTCCATCGTCAACATGATCCGCTCTTCCCCCTCACCCAGGGGCGTCACGGCATGCCATAACTTGTCTCCGTTGAACACGACCAGATCACCGGCCTGTGTCACGAGTTCCATCTTCTGAGGCTGTCTGGTTGGATCGTCCTTGAACAGCTCACACAGCAACTTGCACTGTGTGGACTTGTCGACCAGTCCCATCAGCACGGTATAGCGCGCGCCTTTGTAATAGGAGGTATCGTAGTGAAAGCCGATGTGGTCGCCTGGCTCCGTGTAGTAGTACAGCGCGCAGGAATGCGGATCGTTTTCGGGGCAGAGCCGAAGGGTGGCCCCGGTCAGCCGGCAGAGGAAATCGAGGAAGGCCGGTGAGCGGTACAGGTCGATGAAACGCGGCGCCTTCTCCTGTACCGTGTAGTAGCTGACGCTGCCGCCCTTTTTGTGGCCGGGAATGTAGTTGCGATTGAGCTCGCCTTTCACGCCCTGCGCCTGAGGCACCAGCAGGCGCTCGACCGTCTCCCGTTCCAAAAAGCTTGGCACGAACAGAAATTCGTTCTGCGCCCAATAGTCGCGATGCACCCGCTCGAAATCCAGCTTCGCCAGCGCCCGCTCAAGTGCATCCGTCACCGGACTCGCGACTGCCGTGCTCATCGTGCCTCCCGTCTCTTGTCTAGCATGGACGCTTTTTTTTCAGGGTTGGCTCAATACCGGAGCCTTGACGACTTCAACATCCGACGGGAATTTCGGCTCGAACAGCTCATCGCCCAACCCGGTATTGGCCTGCGGAGCCGAGAACTCGAAATGCGAAACGTTCCCGCTGATTTCATAGAGTGAGACCGTCCGGATATAGTAGGTCTTCGGAAACACCTCCACGATGATCTTTTGCAGCGTCTTGGCCGTTTCCTGGCCCTGCGACTTGGGGAACAGCGTCAACAAACGAATCCCGCCGACGCCGCGGCCTTTACCCGGCGTCGGCTCGACCTGGAACGACTCTTCCAGTTTCGCTGCGCCTTGCAGGAGCTCGAGCGGCGCCTTCGACGCCGCCATCTGCGTCAGTTTGCCGATCAGCACTTGCTTGTGCTCCGGCACGTACACCTTCACGTCGTCCTTGTTGACGAAGATGTTTTCCGTCGCCGGATCGAGGTAGTTCCAGCGCAGACGCCCCGGTTTCTTGATGTAGACTTTCCCGGTCGAGGTCATCGGCCGCTCGAACCCTTCGATCATGGTCCGCTGCGTGAAATCGGCCTGCAGATCCTTCGTCTTCTCGTATCGCGACTGCAGCTTCTTTACGACCTCGTCGACTTCCTTATGGGCCTGCTCGTCGAACGCCTCTTGAGCGGACCCAGCCGGCATGCACCACGGCATCACGGTTATGATCAAGGCGGCAACCAGTTGCTTCAGCTTCATCCTTGCGCCTCTCCCACCGGTCCACGCCGGCCGACCACTTCGCGCCGTCCGTCGCGGCCTGCGGCCCCGACCAGACCGTCCGCCTCCATCTGCTCGATCATGCGCGCCGCTCGGGGATACCCGACGCGCAGGCGCCGTTGGATCAAGGAGGCCGAGGCCTGTCCGGTCGACAGCACGAGGTCTTTGGCTTGTTCGTAGACTTCGTCCTTCGCGTCTTCTTCCTTGGCCTCTTCCTGTTTCAACGACTGGAGTTCCTGATTGTAACTGGGCATGGCCTGCCGTTTCACGAAGTCCACGACGCGGCGGACGTCGTCGTCGGAGAGGAATGAGCCGTGCAGTCGCATGAGGCGCCCGGTTCCCGAAGCCAGGTACAGCATGTCGCCCCGCCCAAGCAGAGCCTCCGCGCCGTTGGCATCGAGGATGGTGCGGGAATCGGTCTTCGAGGAGACCTGGAACGCGATGCGGGCCGGGAAATTCGCCTTGATCAAACCGGTCAGCACGTCGACGGAGGGGCGCTGAGTCGCCAGCACCAAGTGAATGCCGGAGGCGCGGGCCATCTGAGCCAGCCGCGCGATCTTGTCCTCGACATCTTTCGGGGCGACCATCATCAGATCCGCCAACTCATCGATCATCACGACGATGTAGGGCAAGGGTTCGGGAGGCGTCGGGGGCGGCATGAAGGAGCCGGGGCTGCCGTCGGCAATCGCCGTCTCCCCTGCGGCCAGCCGCTCTTCCTCCGAGAGAAACGTGATGGGCAACTCCGCCTGGTCCGGCTTACTCTCGGCGCCGTTTTCGCCAAGGACGCCTTGAGTGCCGGCGACTTTCCGGTTGTAGGAGTCGATGTTGCGCACACCGGCTTCCGCCAGCAATTTGTAACGCCGTTCCATTTCCTGCACGACCCAGCTCAATCCACGCGCCGCTGATTTGGGGTCGGTAATGACGGGACGTAGTAAGTGCGGGATGCCGTCGTAGGTCTGGAACTCCAGCATCTTCGGATCGATCAGCAGCAATTTCACTTCGTTCGGCCTGGCGGACAAGAGGATGCTCACCAACATCGTATTGAGGCCGACGCTTTTGCCGGCGCCGGTGGCCCCGGCGACCAG
>CAZPYP010000022.1:15345-18970 GCA_964590845.1 uncultured Nitrospira sp. | reverse complement strand
ACTTCGGTCACCTTGCCGTCGATACCGAAACTCAGCAACGCCTTCGCCAGAATCTCCGACTGCGCTTTCAACTCCTCATCCGAGACGCGTGACAGGACACCGGACGGCTCGCTCAACAATTCTTCCGGGTCCGGCAGCTGATAGTCTCCGCTGTCTTCCGCTCTGGCGGTGACCGGCAACTCCGGCTCAGACTCGATTGGTTCGGACTCTCGCGGCTCAGAGGCCGTCGCGATGGGCGGCTGAATCACCGGAGGCTCGACAAGCGGCGCTTCGTCCGCTTCCGGCAAGACTTCCTCGATGACGGCGCGTATCGTCTTCGCCTTCCGCTGTCGAGGGGGCCTCGGCGCCTCGGAGGCCGGTTCCTCCTTCCGACGTTCCGGCAAGATCGCGTAAACCGCTTCCGTGAGTCGGCGTCCCCGCTCGGACAGCCGTAGCGCCAGTTGCGCCAGGGAGAGCGGCGTCGTGAACAGCAGCGACACGAGAAATCCCGCGATGATCAGGATATGTGCGCCGGTGCTGGCGAAATAGGCGCGGAGCCCGTCCGCCAATACTTGGCCGAACAAGCCTCCTGCCTGCCCACGGTAGACCATTCCGCTGGAAATCGTGGGAACCGCGGTGACTTCCAGATGGAGAAAGCCGCTCAAGAACAACAGGGCCACCAGCGAGGCTGCGGCATTCCGGAGTCGAATAGACAGGTCGCTTTGCGTGAAGCAGCGGGCGCCCATCAATCCCAGGAGAATCGGAAAGAGGTACGCGGCGCCGCCGATCAAAGAAAACAGGACGGATGAGAAGATGGCGCCGACCGATCCGATCAGGTTGTGCGTCGGCGGAGAGACGGTGGAGCCCCCGGCCGCCACGACCTTCGGCTCTCCCGGCACGAACGACGACAGGCTCAACAGGGTGAGCAGGCTCAAGGCGATCAAGATCACCCCGATCACTTCACGCCTGATATGGGATGGAGGAGCAGGGGCGCGGCGGGCCTCGCCCCGCTTGGCCGAGTTGGTTACGCCCATGCGCGGATGCTAACACAGGGGCCTAGGCGTTTCAAACGACGCGGCCTCGGACGCGGCTTCTCCGACACATACACCGCCTGTGCCGACTCGGCGGCTGCGTGAATCGACTATTACTTGGCGAGGAGCTCCGGCAAGACTAAAATGGGGGGAAACTTGAGCCGAGGCGAAACGGATGACGCCATTGGACCCACAAGGACAACGGTTCGCCGAACGGCGGAAATTCCTGCGGACTCTGCTCCCGCCCGGTTCGCTCCTGTCCTTTTCCCCGGTCGCCCCGGCAGAAGCGGCCACCGAGTTCTATGAAGGGGAAGGCGTCGTGCTGGACCTCTCTCAAGGCGGCTGCCGTGTAAGCAGCGACCAGCAGATTCTCATCGAGCGGCCCTACAGCCTGATCATTCAGTTGCCCTATTACCCCAATCCCATCGCGGTCGAATCGGCGATCGCCCGCTGGATCCATCAGCAATCGTTCGGCGTGATGTTTATCGCCATGCACAAGGAACAAGAGCGGTATCTCGCAGAGTTCCTCGAATACCTCCGTGAGGATGCGGCCTAAGCGGATAGGTACCGCGCCATCGCTTCAAACGCCGATAGCGTGACGGTTTCCGCCCGTACGGCGGAAGACACCTGCGCGTGCTCCAGAAGCGCGGCTATCTTCATCGGGTCATACCCTTCGTCCTTCAAGGAGTTGACGAGCGTCTTTCGGCGATGGGCGAACGCCGCCTTCACCAACGCCGTAAATCTCGCTTCTTCCTGCGGCGCCAATACCGGTCGCTGTTTCGTCGTGAGCGAGACCACGGCGGAGCCGACATCCGGTCTGGGCCTGAAGCAATTGGCAGACACCCGAAAGGCCTTCGTGATCTCCGCCGCATGTTGGGCCATGACCGAGAGCACGCCGTAGTCCGCGCTGCCTGGGAGCGCCACGAGCCGGTCAGCCACTTCTGCCTGCAGCATCAAGACGAGTCGCGTGAAACGAGCCCGCTGATCGAGTAGGCGAAACAACAGCGGTGTGGAAATGTAATAGGGCAGATTCGCCACCACGACGGTGCCGTCCGGAAGCGAATCCAGCGGGTAGGTCAGGGCGTCGCCGCAGACGAGGTCGACGTTCGGCCACTCCTGCTGCCGCTCCTGAAGCAGCCGGTGAAGCAGCGGGTCGACCTCGATCGCGACCAGGCGGCGTGCGGCTTTGGACAACGCGTCCGTCATGGCCCCGCGGCCCGGACCGATCTCCAAGACGGTTTCTTCCGGACGGATGTCGGCAAGCGCTACAATCTTTCGCACAATGTTGGGATCGATGAGGAAGTTCTGCCCGAGACGTTTTTGAACGGGAGGAAACGACCCGGAGTTCACGGGTCAACCTCCGGGCGACGGAGGGGCATCGCTGGCCGGAAGAGATTTGGCCAAGGCGGCAAGCGGGCTTCTGAACGTGTCGATGAAGTCCGTAAACTCCTCAACCAGGTCGTTGGTAAACGAGGGACCTGGCTGCACACGGGCGAATGTTTCACCGGCCTGTTTCCCGACGGCCTCCGTCAACAGGGCGATGGTTTTGGTTCTCCATTTTGCGACTCGTTCCATCCCCGAGACCGTGTTGAGCGTCTCCATCGTCTCTCGAAAGATCTGATCCAATTCCGAAAGCTGTCGTTGAATTACGATCACGCCTTTGTGCTGCTCGTTCGCCACCGTCAATGTCCCTGTCTGCGAGCGGTCCGCTCGCGCCGCTTGTCCGCCAATACCGCCGCCAATGTCACGGCTTCGATGAGGCTGCCGGGATCGGCCACACCCTTCCCGACGATGTCGAAGGCCGTTCCGTGATCGACGGAGGTGCGAAGGATCGGCAAGCCGACGGTCAGGTTCACGCACGTGCCGAAGGCGACCAGTTTGAGCGGAATCAACCCTTGGTCGTGGTAGAGGGCCACCACGCCGTCGAAGTCGCCTCGCGCCGCCTTCCCGAACAGCGTATCGGCCGGCAAGGGATCGCTCGCGCGGATCCCCGTCGCTTGCGCCGCACGGGCCGCCGGCAGCACGACACGCGCTTCTTCGTCGCCGAACAGCCCATGCTCGCCGGCATGGGGGTTCAACGCCGCCACGCCGATCCTCGGCCTTCTGATCCCAAAAAGATTGGACAGCGCGGCGTGGGCGAGTCGGATGCCTTTTTCGATTTTCTGCTTCGTGAGCAACGACGGCAGATCCTTGATCGCGACGTGCGTCGTCACGAACATGATCTTGAGCGGACCGCCGACGATCATCATGCCGGATTCCTGCGTCTGGGTCAGGTCCGCCAGCAATTCCGTATGGCCGGGATACCGACAGCCTGCCATGTTGATCGCTTCCTTGTTGATCGGCGCCGTGACGATGCCGTCGATACAACCGATCTGCGCCAGGTGGACGCCTTTCTTGATGAAGGCGACCGAAGCGGCGCCGGTTTCAGCCGCCGCGACTCCCGGAGTGAACCGACCGAGTGGCTGCTCCAGCGGATCGAGAACGGCGATGCGGTTGGGACGAAAGGCTTCCGCCTCGTGCCCCTCCACCGCAACCACGTCCGCCTTGAGTTTCAGTTTCTTCACCGTCTGCTGCATAACGGGAAGCGAGCCGATCACCAGCGGCAAGCAACGTCG
>CAZPYP010000022.1:0-15245 GCA_964590845.1 uncultured Nitrospira sp. | reverse complement strand
AGGTCGAGTGAAACTCTCTTCGCTCAGCCTTAACCTCAACCTGAGACTTCACCATCCGTACAGATACAGCGCATACCCTATATAAAGGACGGACCCGACGCTCAGCAACCACGGGCGCCAATGCCCGCCCAGAACCGCTTGGAGGAACAGACTGCAGGCCGCGACAAGCGCCAGGGCCATGGCAACCAACGCCGACGGCGACAGCGCCCAGTCGGTCCCGATCAGCCCGACCGAAACGGGGATCGAGCCTTGAAACACCATGGCGCCGGTGACGTTCCCGACGGCAAGACGATCCTTTTTCTGGTAGAGCCACAGAAAACTGTTGGACATCTCGGGCAACTCCGTGGCCAGCGGCGCGATCAGCAGAGCCAGGATCAGCGGTGACATGGAAAGAAACGTCGACGTCGCCTCCGCGGCGGTGACGAACAAATGGGCACCGACGATCAAGCCGCCGAGTCCCGCCAAGATTTGCAGGCCGATCACGGGATAGGGCGGTGCCGCGCCTTTTCTATAAAACATCAAGGGATCCAGCGGGCCGCTGTCGCTGTCCTCCTCGTCCGATTCGCCGAATTTGAGCTTGACGTAATACAGATACAGGCTCAACAAGCCGACCGCGGCCCCTACATGCAGCGCCCGTGATGGGACGAAGACGCACAATAACGCCGTCAGATACGCGAGGACGAAGAAGGCCAGGTCTATCCGCACGTCTCGGTAATTGAGCCTGAACGAGGCCGTCCGCTTGCCGGATTTGGCGTACAACAACAAGAGCACGGCAAGCATGGGAATCACGAGTGTGCTCAACATGAATGGCGCGCCCAGGATGGCGCCCAGCCCGACTTCCGTCTCTTGAGGGGTGGCACCGAGAAAAATGGCCACGATAGGAATGGACGTTTCGGGGAGCGTCGTGCCGATCGCCGCAAGCACGCTGCCCACGGCCCCCTCCGAGAGGTTCAGCCGCTTTCCGAGCCATTCGATGGCGTTGGTGAAGAGCGCACAGGCGCCGAGCGTTACGGCCACGGAGACGAGGAAAAGGAGCGCGTACAGTGCCAGCGTCACGCAGGCCCCTTCTTGCCGCTGCTGCGTTTGGCAAACGCCACGAGGGCTTCTTCCATGACCGTCTTGAGGGGACGCCCCGTCGCCTCGGCAATGCGTTTGCAGTCGAGATATTCGGGTGAGGCTTTGTCGCTGGCCCGGTCCACCGTTCCGACCTTCATCCGGACGGTCCCGCCCGGAATTGTTACTGTGACAAATCGCCGCGCGAGGATCCGACGCCGCACCTCTTGGATCCGGACCCCCAGTGCCGTGGTTTCTCGAAAGAGGACGCTCAACACCGGTTCCATGCAGTCGTGGGCGACCAGGCAGGTGACCACCGTTCCCGGCCGCCCCCGCTTCATGATTACCGGAGTCAACGTGACATCGAGCGCGCCCAACCCCAACAACTGCTCCACCACATGTTCGTATGCTTGTGGATTCAGATCGTCCAGGTTGGTTTCCAGTTGCAGAACGGCATCCACTTCCTGGCCGCTGGGCGCCGGCTGACGGGAGAGAAACACACGCAAGGCGTTCGGCCATCCGTCCGGATCGCGCTCACCCGTGCCATAACCGACTGCCGCCGGGCTCATCACCGGCATCGCGCCGAACTCCGAAGTCCAGCTGCGCAAGAGCGCCACGCCGGTGGGCGTCGCCAACTCGCAGGCAGGACCGGCGCTATACACTGGGAGGCCCTCCACGAGTGCAGCCACCGCCGGACCAGGGACCGGCAACCGACCGTGGGCAGTCGAAACCGTCCCGCTGCCGAGGTTGATCGGCGAGGCACTCACCCTGGTCACGCCCAACAGGTGACAACCCAGGACGCCCCCCACGACGTCGACGAACGAATCCATCACACCGACTTCATGGAAATGCACCTGAGCCAGCTTGACACGATGGGCTTTCGCTTCCGCCTGAGCCAGCAGGTCGAATACCCGTCGGCTGCCGTCGATGACCGGCTCCGGCAAGCGGCTGCGCGACAGAATCTTGTGGATCTGCGCCAAAGAGAGTGGATGGCGTTGTCCCTTGTCGATCAGGACGTCGATCTTCGTGGCATGCAGAGCGCCCCGTCGAACCCGACGCTTCCGGAGCCGGAAGCCGCTGACGGGCAACCGCTTAAGACCGCCGACCAACGCGCTAAACGGAAGACCGACGTCCACCAGAGCGCCCAGGATCATGTCCCCGCTGACACCGGAATAACAATCGAAATGCAGATGTGTCGCCACAGACCATCCTTCTCCAGTTTCGCCAAGCTCGCCATCTTACCCAAGGCACGAGGGAACGGCAATGCGCGGAACGAACCCTTGATGCACGCTCCGGTCATCACTCGCCGCGGGATCGCATTGACAGAGTAAGACCGCTGTGTTATCCACGGTCGGCGCGCCGCCTGTCGGCGCGCGCCAAGGTCGGGTTGCACAAGCCGGATGGCCTTTTGATTTTCTCGTTGTCACAACCAGCCGGGGCCACCGGCTCTCGCATCTCCAGCGCAAGCTGGTGCCTCGTCGCGTTCTGCCTTCTTGTCGTCTCTCCCACCGATGGGTGGGCCAAAACCAAGACGCCCCGTGCGCCGCGGCCGGAACCGGAGCTGAAAATCCTCGATCTCAAAGTGGCGCCGGTTCCTTACAACATGGCCGACGGGTCGCTGGAGTTCACCGCGCTCGTACAATTGCCGCGGGAGCTACAGGGCGCCAGCCTGTTGGAAGTGTCGTCGTTCGTCACGTCGCCCTCGAAGACCTCCATTCGTTTTCTCTCCATGCGCAAAGCCTTGGAGCCGCATACGATCCCGACGGCAACCGCGGAAGATCGCCCACGCCTGTCCGTCGTACTGAAATGGGATGGAATGGACCACAAGAAAACGCCGGCGGGACCTGGCCAATATCAATACGAACTCAGAGCCAAGTTGCTAGCCAATGGCGAGAAAGGCCCTCGAACGCTGATGGTCTCTTGGCCCAAACGCGGCACGCTGGACGTGAAATAGACCCTCTAGGCTCTCGCCGCTCGTCGCTCGCCGAGCACATTGATCCGGTGCGCCAAGCAACCAGCGCCGAACCCGTTGTCGATATTCATCACCCCGACGCCGGCGGCGCAGGAGTTCAACATCGTCAACAAGGCCGCTAATCCACCGAAGCTCGCGCCATATCCGCGGCTCGTCGGAACCGCGACGACGGGACAGTCGACCAACCCTCCGACGACACTCGGCAGCACGCCGTCCATGCCGGCAGCGACGACGATGACTCTGGCCTCGGCCAGCTGATTCCTCCGTCCCAATAACCGGTGAATGCCTGCGACGCCCACGTCGTACAACGTTTCGACTCGGCTGCCCATCACTTCGGCGGTGATCTTGGCCTCTTCCGCCACCGGAATATCCGACGTGCCGGCGGTGATCACCAACACATGCCCCTCCAACCGCCGCTTCGGGTCACGAATAGCGACGAGCCTGGCCGCTTCGTGGTACACCGCACGCCGATCCAGGCGCTTGATCCGTTTCGCCACCTCCTTCGAGGCCCTGGTCGCGAGCAACGGCTTGTGGTGCTTCAACAGCGCCGCGGCAATTCCTGCCACTTGTTCGGTGGTTTTGCCTTCGCAGAAGATCACCTCGGGAAAACCTTGCCGGAGCGATCGATGATGGTCGAGTGACGCGAATCCCAAGTCTTCGTACGGCAGGGCCTGCAGCCGCTCAAGCGCGGCAGCGACCGACACCGACCCTGCTTTGACGGCCGACAGTAAGTGAGAAAGCCGCTCCCGATTCATGTCGACCCCTTTTCCGGCTTCGCATCGCGTTCCATCAAGTCGCTGACCGCCCTCCGGCAGCTCTTGCCTTCGAACAGCACCGCGTTGATCTCTTGCACGATGGGCATGTCCACCGAAGCCCGCCTTGCAAGGCCCAACGCCGCGCGCGCTGTACGGACGCCTTCTGCCACCGCATGCATGCCGCCCAGGATCGCATTTAGGGATTCCCCCTTCCCCAGACGCACGCCGACCTGGTGGTTTCGACTCAACGCCCCGGTACAGGTCAAGACGAGATCGCCGACGCCGGACAACCCATAGAACGTTCTCGGGTCTGCTCCCATCGCCACACCCAGGCGGACCATTTCGGCGAGTCCTCGCGTGATGAGCGCCGCGCGTGTGTTATGACCCAACCCGAGTCCGTCGACGACGCCTGCCGCCAAGGCCATGACGTTTTTGAGCGCCCCGCCCAGTTGCACGCCGATGACGTCGGTGTCCGCATAGATCCGCAGATTCGACGTCATGAACGTCGTTTGGAACGCTGTAACCAGCGGACTGTTCCGTCCGGCGAGACAGAGGGCCGTCGGTTGCCCCTGCCCCACCTCGGCTGCGAAGCTCGGTCCGGATAACACCATAATCCGGTCATGCACCGAGACCGGCAACACCTCTTCCATCACCTGGGTCATGAGCTTGAAGGTATCTTCTTCCACCCCCTTCGTCGCGCTGATCACCGGCATATCGGGCGCGATGACCGGCGCGATCTGCTGCAGCACCAGCCTCGCGACGTGGGAAGGCACGACGAAGAGGAGTCCGTCCCGACCCTGAATCGCGTCGCCCAAGACGTTCGTCACGTGCAACGAGGCGGGGAGGGAAATGCCGGCAAGAAACAACTGATTCTCGCGTGCCGCCTGAATGGAATCGACCACCTCCCGCTCATAGGCCCAAAGCGTGGTCTCAACGCCATTCTCCGCCAAATGTTTGGCGAGCGCCGTGCCCCAGGCTCCGGCACCGATCACGCCTATTCGACTCATGGTTCGCATGGATGGGGTGGGTTGGGAAGTAGAGGTTCTCGATTGGACCAGCGGTCTTCGGCGGGTCAGATTATAGGAAGCGGTCCGTTCCGCTGTCAACGCAGCCTGTTCACAACGGGTACTCTTGAGACTGTCCTAGCAGACAGTCCCCCGAGATGCGTAGCGGCCAAATCCCCGAATAATGTGCCAAAACTACAGTTTGTGCTGGCACATGGTTTGCTGAACTCCTACAGGATTGCACAATTGTCTTCGGGTCCTTCGCCATGCCCGATAGGATGTAGCTCAACGCCTCCGAAAGGAATCGTTATGGAACGACGCCTGATTCATCATCGTCTGCGACAAGGGCTGTTGGCCTTGCTGATCCCTCTGACAGCCTCGCTGGTTGCTCTGCCTGCCGCGCTTGCTGAGACCTATGTCGCCGGGCAACTCGGCATGACCTTTCCTCAGGCCCTGAGCAGCGGGGATGTCACGCAGCACGGGATCGGCGGGCTGACAATCTCCGATCAACCGCTGAAGAACTCGATCATGCTCGGTGCCAAGTTCGGCCACTATCTTTCCAAGGCGCGGTGGATCGGGTTCGAAACGGGACTGTCCTTCGCCAATCCTCATATCAAACAAGGCTCGTTGACCTTCACCGGTCCGGGAGGATCGGCCCCGTCGGGGACACTGTCGGGGGTGCACCAACGCATGGTGATTTGGGATATGGCAACCCTCATGGTCCGTTACCCCGGCTTCCGGCTACAACCCTACGCCGGCATCGGACCCTCAATATTCTTTGCCACTCTCAAAGGCCCCTCCGCCCCTCCCGGTCAGTCGGGAACGGCGATCGGCTTGAACGTTCAAGGAGGCGCCCGGTACTATCTGACCCGCCGTGTGGCCCTCTTCGGCGAACTGCAGTACCATAGAGCGCGAATCGGTTATACCTCGAACGACGACAACCCCGCGGCCGACCCGTTCGGGTTTCGCGCCACCTACAGCGCGATCACGACGAGCGTCGGGATTAGTTATCATTTCTAGCGCCTCCTGTCTGGAAAACCGTCGCGAATCCGTGTAGCCTGGGCACGGATTCGCCGATGAAAACCTGCCCCTCCTGCCATCGCGAGCTGCCGGAACTCTACCGCTACTGCACGGCCTGCGGGCAGCGGCTGGAGGCCTACACATTTCAAGAGCCGGCTGCTGCCCCGACTCCGCCAACCGACACAGCACCGCCCGACAGCCTCAACATGCACATCCTCTATGGTATGGTCGCGACGCTCTTGTTGGCGGTCCTGTTTCCGCCATGGGAGACTCCGCCCAACCAAGCTCCGGAATTCCTCGGCCTCCATTTCATCTTGTCTCCTCCCTCCGCCGACGCGATCGTGAGCCGCCTCTTGCTCACCATCGAGCTGGTAACCATTTCCATCGCCGGCTTGTACGGCGCCTTCCTCTTCCGCAAACGCTCCTGACGGACGAAACCTCCCTGTCGGTTGCTAGAAGTTCCTCGCCAATCCTACTCAAGATCTGCCGGATGGAGTCCGATACAGAATTGCCGCCGGTCTCCTAGAAGGCGCCGCAGGTGCATCAGTGTGAACATGACTAGACGGTACGCACAGACGTTTCTGCCAGTGTGTGTCTTAGTCGCGATGATGGGTTGCATGGTGAAACCGGTCCCCTTGACCACCGAGGACATCCGCAACCGCGTCAGCGCGGACCTGGACGCGCTCGCACACGACTACGAGCCGATCACGCGACCGATCACCCTCTACGACGCCATTGCCCGAGCCTTGCGGTACAACCTGGACGCGAAAGTGAAAGCCATGCAGGCCGCCTTGTCCCATCAGCAACTGGACGTAGCCAGCTACGCCCTGCTGCCGCAGCTGGCGGCCAACGCGGGGTACGACGGCCGAAACAACTACGCGGGCGGCAGCGCCCGCTCACTGCTGACAGGGCAACAGATCCTCGAGCCATTTACCTCTATGGATCGCAACATCTTTACCGGAAATCTGGCGTTAAGCTGGGACGTGCTAGACTTCGGTCTCTCCTACATCCGCGCGAAACAAGCCGCCGACAACGTGTTGATCGCCGAGGAGGAGAAACGGCGGATCGCCGTCCGTCTGTTGCAAGAGGTCCGCAACGCCTACTGGCGGACCGTGAGCGCCGAACGGCTCTTGCCGCAAGTCCACGCCTTGGACGACATGGTTGGAAAAGCGCTCGCGCAGGCGCAGCAAATCTACGACAAAAAACTCCAGACGCCGCTGACACCGCTGAATTACCGGCGCGACATGTTGAACATCCAGCGCGAGGTGCAGAAGTTGTACCGCGAACTCAGCACGGCCAAACACCAACTGGCCGCCCTGATGGGACTGCCGCCGGGGCGTCCCTTTCAGGTCCTGCAGCCGACGAACGTCGGTATCGTGCCGCTCGTTAACCTGGACGCGGAGAGTCTCGAGCAACAGGCCCTGCTCTTCCGCCCCGAATTGCGCGCGATCGACTATCAGAAACGCATCAACGCCAAGGAAGCGAAGGCGGTCCTGCTCGAAATGTTTCCCAGCTTGAAGATGCAGTTCGGCGGCTACTACAGCAGCAACAGTTTCTTCCTCTACAAGGAATGGCTCAACTATGCCGCGCAGGTCAGCTGGAATTTGATCGGCGTCTTCCGGGTCCCGGCGAAGTACCGGGCGATCGAAGCGCATCGCAAGGTGCTGGAAGCGCAGAGCCTCGCACTGACGATGACCATCATCACGGAGGTGCACGTCGGAGCGGCGCAATTCATGCTGGCCAAAGAGGAATTGAGCAACGCCAGGCAATACCGGGAAACGCAACAGGCCATCGCCGAACAGACCAAGAGCCTCTGGCTCACGAACAGCACCAACGACCTGACGTTCGCGCGGGAACGGGTGAATCACATCCTGGCCGAGGTCCGGATGGACGGGGCGCAAGCCACCATCGAGTCGGCTTATGCCACGCTGCGAGCGGCGATTGGAGAGGAAGCGGTGCCGCCGGCGATCGAAGGCCAGACGATCGAGGGACTGGCGGATGCGGTTCGCCGCCTTTGGGAGCCGGCTCGCGCGGTCGCCGCTGTCCCTGTCACCCGGGAGGAGTCCCATGCGACTGTGGTCACCCGCTAACGTCGCCGGCGCCGTCGCCGTCACCTTCATGGCGCTGGCAATCCCTGCCAGCTGGTCGAAAGGCGACCGGCCGGCCTACGTCGTCAAGTCAGGAGGGGGCGTGATGCGCGGAGTGGTGCGCGCCTCGACGCAGGCGATTCTCTACGCCCAGATTCAAGGCCGTGTGAACCAGCTGCCTTACAAGGAAGGGCAACGGTTCGACAAAGGCCAGACGCTCGTCCTGATCGATTGCGATAAGTACCGGGCCGAGTTGGCCGCGGCCTTCGCCGAACACGAGGTCAAAGACAAGGTCTACAAGAACAATCTCGAATTGACCAAGCTCGACGCGGTGAGCAAGTTGGATCTCGAAACCTCGGAAGCCGAAGCCAAGAAGGCGTCGGCCGCCATCCGGGTGGCCGAGGTCAACGTCAAGGGCTGTCTCGTTTCGGCCCCCTTCAGCGGCCGGGTCGTCGGCGTCATGGTCAACGAGTTCGAGAACGTGTTCCCGAACGACAAGCTCATCAGCCTGTTGGACGACACCAGTTTGGAAATCGAACTGGTGCTGCCGTCCACCGCGCTGTCCTGGCTCAAACGCAAATCGAACTTCACGTTCGTGGTGGACGAAACCAGACGGGGGTATGCCGCCAAGATCAAGGAAATCGGCGCCGCCGTCGATCCCGCGAGCCAGACCATCAAGGTCATCGGCGCATTCGAGAAATTGCCGCCGGAGATCTTGTCGGGCATGAGCGGGACCGCGGAGTTTTCTTTCTCGCAACCGTAACCCATGGCCGCAACGACCACGGCGGAACCCACCGCCCAACAGATTCCCACGTTGATCCACCTCGCGGCGCTCACGCACCTGGAAGGCCAGATCCGCGCCGCGAAGACGGTCCAAGAGCTCCAGTTTCTCGCCGTGAACGAAACCAGGCGGCTCATTCCCTACAAGCAAGCCTTCTTGCTGACGGCAGCCCATGCGGAGCATGCGTATCGTGTCGTCAGCGCCTCGAGCGTCGCGGTGGTCGATCGTCACGCCCCGATGATTCAGTGGCTGGACGCCATGGGCCAGGCGCTTCGGCAGGATGAGAAAGGCGATCAACCGATGGTGGTCACCCCGGACCTCGTTCCACATGAGTTGCGTGAAGGATGGCACGAGTTCGTCAATGGCCAGGTGTTTTGGTGTCCGTTCAAGCATCCGGACGAAACGATCCTCGGAGCTTGGTGGTTCGAGCGTGACTTCCCTTGGCAGGAAAACGACGTGGCTATCGTCCACCGACTGGCCGGGAGTTATGCCTACGCATGGAAAGCCCTGTCGAAGAAAGAACGAGGCTGGTCGGCCAGCCTGAAGAAACCCACTTGGTGGGCCGTACCCCTGGCCCTGGCCGCAGCGCTCTGCCTGCCGGTGCGGCTCTCCGCCGTCGCTCCGGTCAAAGTCATCGCGAAGGATCCGGTGGTCGTCAGCGCGCCCATGGACGGCGTCATTGCCGAGGTGTTGACTCCCCCAAACCAGCTGGTGAAGGCCGACACCGTGCTCTTTCGCTACGAGGACACTGACCTGCGCAATCAGGTCCGCATCGCAGAAAAGCAGTTGGCCGTTGCCAGAGCGGAGCATACCCAGGCGATCCAGGCGGGATTCACCGATGCTCAGCGCAAGGCGGACGCTCCGTTGAAGGAAGCGGAGGTCGAGCTCCGGCGAACGGAACTCGACTACGCGCGAGAAATGTTGGACCAGATCGAGGTGAGAGCCGCTAAACCAGGGTTGTTATTATACTCTGACCCCTCCGACTGGACCGGCCGGCCCGTGAAGGTCGGAGAACGGATCATGGAAGTCGCAGATCCGAGACAGATTGAACTCCGGATCGACTTGCCGGTTGCCGATGCCATCGTGCTGAAAGAAGGGGCCGAGGCGCTGGTCTTCCTGAATGCTCTTCCCTTGGAGTCGTTTCCCGCCACGGTCCAACATGCCAGCTACCACGCCGAAGTGTTGCCCGGGGACGTACTGGCCTATCGTATCTCGGCTCAATTGGCTCAACCGGACCAGCGTGTCCGCATCGGCTGGCAGGGGACGGCGAAGGTGTACGGTGAACGAGGCCCGTTGGCCTATCTGTTGCTTCGGCGGCCGTTGACCGCGCTGCGGCAATGGATCGGATACTGATCGATGTTCACGCCAAACCAGCCGAGCGACTCCGCTCAGGCACGGAAGCTCCCTCCCCTTCGATCCAATCTAGAGTTCCTTCGCAGCGCGCCGACCCCTGACGGGATCCCGACCTGGACCATCGTCGACCCCGTCCGCAACCGCTACTTCCAAATCGAGTGGCCCGTCTACCAGATGATCCAGCGTTGGCACGCCGGGACGGTCGAGCAACTCCACACGGTCATGGGCCGCGAGACAACTTGCCGGACGACGGTCGAGGATGTCGAAGATCTGGTGAAGTTTCTCTATGCGAACAATCTGACGGAACAGTCCGCCAGCGGGAAACATACCGACTATCAAACCCAGGCCCAAGCCGGCGAGCAACATTGGTTCATGTGGTTGATCCACCACTACCTGTTCATCAAGATTCCCTTGCTGCATCCACACGGCTTCCTCAAGGCGACGCTCCCCCTCGTCGCCCCCTTGTACAGTGCGGCAGCCGCGTGGGCGTTCGGAGGGATCGGACTGGCGGGACTGGTACTGGTGAGTCGGCAGTGGGACAGCTTCGTGTCGACCTTTCTCTATTTCTTCACCTGGCGAGGCGCGGCACTGTACGGTCTCTCGCTCTGCGCGGTCAAGGTGATCCATGAGTTGGGCCACGCCTACACCGCCACCCGCTTCGGCTGCCGCGTCCCGACCATTGGCGTCGCCTTCATGGTGATGATGCCGGTCCTCTACTCGGACGTTTCCGACTCCTATCGATTGACGTCCAAGCGGAAGCGGCTCTTGATCGCAGCGGGAGGGATCATCGCAGAATTGGGCTTGGCCGCCGTCGCCCTGGCACTTTGGGGATTTCTCCCCGACGGGGCCTTGAGAAGCATCGCGTTCCTCGTCGCCACCACGAGCCTGATCATGAGCCTCGCGATCAACCTCAATCCATTGATGCGATTCGACGGGTACTACTTGATCGCGGACGGCCTGGGCATTCCCAACTTGCAAGACCGCGCCTTCGTCTTCGGCCAATGGCGCTTGCGCGCCTTGTTGTTCGGCGACCGGAGTGCGCCACCCGAGCCTGTTTCCAGCGGCCTCCGCCGAACCTTGGTCATCTATGCGTGGGCGATCTGGCTCTATCGTCTCGTCCTGTTCACCGGGATCGCCGTCATGGTCTATCACTACTTCTTCAAGGCGCTCGGCATCCTCCTGTTTCTCGTCGAGATCCTCTGGTTCGTTGCGCTTCCGATCGTGCGTGAAGCGACCGGCTGGTGGAAGAGCCGGGCGCTGTATGCGGCCTCCCCGCGGGCCTGGATCACGGCCGTCTGCGTGAGCCTCCTCTTGTCCCTGGCCTTCGTGCCTCTCTCCACGCGCCTGTCGATCCCCGCGGTGCTGCAGGCCTCGGCATATGCAACCCTCTACGCACCGGCACCAGGAAGAATTCAGCAACGCCTTGTGAATCATGGGCAGCAAGTCCAGGCCGGTGACGCGATATTGGTGTTAGAGAATCCTGGGCTCGAGAGAGAAGCCCGGCTCGCCGAGACCAAGGTGGCGATGTGGGACTACCGGCTTGGCCGCCAAGCTGCCCACGCCGACGATCGCGCGCAGCGGCAGGTGCTCGCGGAATCCCTGAAGGCGGGGCTCGCCGAATTGGCCGGACTCGACGCCAAACGGGAGAATCTGATCCTCAAGTCGCCGATCGCCGGAGTAGTCCGCGACGAGGAGGACTCGTTGAGCCCAGGCCGCTGGATCGATGAGAAGCTGCCGGTAGCCTTCGTCATCGATCCCAGCCGTTCGGCAATCGAAGGTCTCGTAGGTGTCGGCGACCTAACCTATATCGCTGTCGGACAGCCGGCTCGATTCGTTCCGACCGACCTGACACGTCCCTCAATCGAAGCGGAAGTCGTCGAAGTGGCGGAAGTGGACCAACCAGACCTGGTCATGCCCTACCTCGCCTCCTTGTATGGCGGAGATATACCGGTCCGGAGAGACGACCACGGCCGGCTCAGACCGGACACCTCCGTCTACCTGGTACGCGTGAGCCCCTCAGGGGCCAGCGTCATGGCCGACCAAGCTGTGAGCGGCCATGTTCTGATCCAAGGACAGCCATCGAGCCTCGCCAGGCGGGCTTGGGACCAGACGGTAGCCGTATTGGTTCGGGAAAGCGGGTTCTAAGGAAGATGTCCGATGACCTCTCGATTCACCGGACCGGGAGTCGTTCTCGCTGCTGTTCGTTCAGCGCGAATGTATCCGATTGATGGCCACCCGCACTCGACTCATGTAGGACCAATCCCTGCATAGGAACGCGCGGTTTACCTCGTGCCGCTCACTGCCGATAGGGAAGAGAAGCCCGTCATCGACCGAAGAATTTCTTGTGACTCCAATGGGACATCCCAGCCGGAAAGACCAGCCGAAGCAAGGCGTACAGGGCCAGCCGTCCGAACCACGAAAGCCGTCTCGGCTCAAACAGTCACTGTTGAGTCTGGAACCCCGCCTCATGTTCGACGCGGCCGCTGCCGCCACCGCCGCCGAAGTCCGGACGGAACAGGTCGCGCAAGAACAAGCCGAAACCGCCGTCTCCAGCCCTGAGTCGGCCGAGAATCAGACCCAAGAGTCTTCCGACGGTCACGATCTGCTTCAGGCGATTTCCACCTTCATGCCGAACGAATCTCGAACGGAAGTGGTCTTTGTGGATCCCACCGTGCCGAATTATCGCGAACTCCTCAGCGGCATGGACCCGAACATCGAAGTCATTATGCTTGATGGCGGGACCGATGGTATCGAGCAGATGGCCAGCGCACTATCGGGTCGAACCGGCATCGATGCCATCCATCTCATCTCGCACGGCGATGCCGGGGCCTTGCAACTGGGCACCGGCACCCTGAATGTCGAGAGTATGTCCGGGCAATACGCCGACGAACTTGCCACGATCCAACAGGCCCTTTCAGAGCAGGCAGATATTCTGGTCTATGGTTGCGACTTTGCCGAGGGAGACGTGGGCCAGGCGGCAGCGTCTTTGCTAGCAGAATTGACTGGCGCGGATGTCCAGGCGAGTAACGACGAAACCGGGCATATCGCCCTCGGCGGGGATTGGGAGTTTGAAGTCCAAACAGGAGTGATCGAAACGTCGCTGGCTGTCAGTTACGATACGCAAATGAATTGGGCAGGACTTCTGGGGACCGAGACGGTAAGCGATACATTCTCTGCCGAATCCTACAGCAATAACAACGGCACGCAATCGTGGTCCACTAGCTGGTCTGAAACGGATGCCGGTGGAGGAGGCGCGAGCGGCGGGGACGTTCGAGTGAACTCCTCACAACTTCGCATCGACACGGACACCGTAGGAAACGCCCTCAGTCGCGGCGTCAACCTGAGCAATGCGTCTAGCGCGACGCTCACCTTCGATTACACCAACACCCTCCTCGGGGCCGATCGAATCGACATCCGCGTCTCCACGGATGGTGGAGCAAACTATCAGACCTTGAGTGGCGGCACCTTCTCGAGTGCTGCCAACACCGGCAGCGGGACGGCCAGTTTTGATCTCTCAGGGTACATGTCCGCGAACACGAGAATCCAGTTCATCGCGGTCGCAACCGGCGGAGGCGAACGACTGTACGTCGATAATGTCCAAGTGAGCTACACCACCAACGACGCTCCGACCATCAGCAGCAACGGCGGGGGAGCCACCGCTTCCATCAGCGTTGCGGAAAACACGACCGCGGTTACGACCGTGACGGCCACCGATGCGAACGCCGGCCAGACGCTCACCTATTCGATCAGTGGCGGGGCTGATGCCGCCAAGTTTTCAATCAACAGCAGCACGGGGGCCTTGTCCTTTGCCTCGGCTCCTAACTATGAGGCGCCGACCGACAGCGGCAGCAACAACGTCTACGATGTAACGGTGCAGGTGTCAGATGGCCAGGGCGGCGTCGATAGTCAGGCGCTGAGTGTGACGGTCACAAATGTGGCGAATGAGACGCCAACGGATCTGTCGAGTGGAATCGAACTTAATGCAAACGGTGGAAGCGATGCCTATCTGATCTCGGATACCGGTTTATCACAGTCGCTGACGGCAACAACGGTGGAAATCCGTTTCGCTGCCAATGACACGCCCTATGAGCCTGTATTCATCTCGTTCAACAACCCCGCCGGCGACGAGCTCAGCATCCAGCTTGATGAACCGTCAAAAGACCTTGAGATCGATTTTGGTGCCGGGAACGTTGCGCTCGCAAGTGCAATAGATTATCGAGCGGCTCTGGTGGACGGTGCTGTTCACACGTTGTCAGTGACCTGGGATAGCACCGCTGGCAACTGGGGGGTATACATAGACGGGAACTTCATCGAATCGGGTACCGGGCTTAGTGTGGGTACCTCGCTTGACACGACCAATGGTCGATTCGTGTTCGGCCAGGAGCAGGACGCCCAAAACAGCGCCTACGATTCGACTCAGTACTTCTCCGGCACCATCTATGACGTCCGCATCTGGAACGATGTTCGCACTGCCGGTGAGATTGCACAGTTTCATCAGCAACAGCTCGATCTGACATCGGCAGAAGCCGCCACCGTCGGCCTGGTGGCCAACTGGCAAATGGATGGCTTCGATGGCACAAATCAGGTCGTCGATATCGTCAGCGGAAACAATCTCAGCATCGCGCATGCAAGTGGGGCTGGATTCACCACAGGCGACGTGAATGCGCAACTATCGATTGAAGAAAATAGTACCAACGGCAGCCATGTGGGCTTTGTTACAACAGAAGATGCAGATGCCAGCGAGACTTTCAGCTACAGCCTCACGGACTCCGCTGGTGGACGATTTGCCGTCAATTCCATGACTGGTGAGATTACAGTTGCGAATGGCACGTTGCTCGATTACGACACGGCGACAAGCCACAATATCACCGTGCGGGTAACGGATTCCGGCGGCCTCACCTACGACGAGACCTTCACCATCAATCTGACCAACGTCAATGAGGCGCCATCTGGGACCGATGCGACGATTACGATCACTGAAGACGGCTCGCACACGCTGACCACGGCGAACTTCGGCTTCAGCGATGTCGATGCTGGCGACAGTCTGAGTGCGGTCCGGATTGACAGTCTCCCGACAGCCGGCACACTGACCTTGTCCGGCATGGCAGTGACGGCGGGCCAAGTCATCACTGGGGCCGACATTACAGCTGGCAACCTGGTGTTTACCCCGGTAGCCGATGCCCATGGCGCCGGCTACACCAGCCTTACCTTCTCGGTGCG
>CAZPYP010000021.1:24932-26644 GCA_964590845.1 uncultured Nitrospira sp. | reverse complement strand
GGCAGCGCGATACAGGCCGGCTATGCGAGTGACAGCACGACGACGGTTCGCTGCAGTCAACTGTATGGGGAAGGACAGGCGGCCATCCAGAAACCACTGTTCGCCTACAACCACAACGGCGTGGGTGCTTCGGTACAAGCCGGTGCGTTCTACACCGGCACGGCTTATCCGGCCCAATATCGCGACGCTCTCTTCTATCAAGACTACAACAACGATTGGATACGGTATCTGACTTTCAGCGGGAGCGAAGGTGGAGGCAACGCGACCCGCAACATCCTCTTCTTCGACGACTTCAACCGGTCCACCATCGGATCGAATTGGAGCGGGGGCTACCTCGACGGCGGAGGAACCAACGCCGATCTCGGTCTCACGAGCGGCCGGGTTCGCGGCCTCTCAACAGCGCTCGACTCGACCATGACGTATGGTGCCGCAGCGCTACCCGATGATCAGTGGGCACAATTCACGGTGAGTTCACTGACGGGAAGCGGGTGGTCCTCGCCTCGCATCCTTCTACGCTTTGGCCCTCCAGGCATGAAAAGCGGATACGAACTGACGGTCCGCCGTGGGTCAGGCCAATACACGTATCGCATTGCCAAATGGGAGAACGGAAACTACGTGAGTCTGGCCGAGGAAAGCGCGCCGCCTTGGGGGACGGGAGACGTCATCCGTGGGGAAATCCAGGGCTCGACGCTCAGGCTGTTTAAGAACGACGTGCTGGTCTTATCGGCGATCGATTCCACCTTCTCGGCTGGCCGAGCCGGCATCACCCTCTACTCTTCAGTCCTTTCGGAGACGGAACTTGACGATTTCTCGGCCGGAGGGCTGTCAGGCGGCGGAGGAGAACTGTCGGCGACCAGCCACGATTTCGCGTTGGACGTCTCACCGAGCGGCGGGCCTGTCCAATTGATTGCCGGACCGGACACCAACCTCTACTACGTCATCTATAACTTCGGCACGAATACGAGTGAAGTGCGGCGCATTCGTTATCAAAGCGGCGGCAACAGTCCACCCGTGGCAAGAGCGACCGCCACGCCGACAAACGGCCCCCCTCCCTTGACGGTCAATCTTTCCTCTGGAGGCTCGTCCGATCCGGACGGTGATCCCATCACCTATTCGTGGAGCTTCGGGGACGGCGGCACGTCGAATCAACCCAACCCTGTACACATGTATAGCTCGACCGGCACATTTACGGCGGTCTTGACTGTCACGGACAATAAAGGAGCCTCGAACACGGCTCAAGTGACCATCACCGTAGGCAATAGCCGGCCGACGGCCACGATTCTGGCGCCGGCGGATGGCTCGAAATACAACATTGGAAACACCATCGTATTCCAGGGACGGGGCACCGACCCTGATCAAGGCACGCTGACCGGCGCCAGCCTGAGCTGGGAATTTCTCGTCCATCACAACGAACACGTACATTTCGACTTCTATCCCAGAGTGTCAGGCGAAACCGGCAGTATTGTGGCAATCGATCACGGGGACGATACCTGGATCGAGGTCTGCCTCACCGTCACGGACAACGGCGGCCTGAGCGATACGAAATGCGTGGGGGTGTTTCCGAACGGCACGACCATTACGTTCAGGACGAAACCGACCGGCTTGCAGCTGGTCTACGAGGGGATCTCGCGTACGACCCCGTTCAGTATCATCGCACCGGTGGGCTCCGTTCGAGAAATCATCGCGCCGCTGACCCAAAGCGGAAGGACCTT
>CAZPYP010000021.1:3053-24832 GCA_964590845.1 uncultured Nitrospira sp. | reverse complement strand
CGGTGGGCTCCGTTCGAGAAATCATCGCGCCGCTGACCCAAAGCGGAAGGACCTTCAGATCCTGGTCTGACGGAGGTGCGGCGACACACTCGATTCAGATCGGCACGCAGTCGAAAACCTACACAGCCACCTACACGACGAGGTGATCTAGCCGACAGGCAAGAAAGACTAAGACGTCCCTCCTCACCGCAGGGCAGCAACCCATCGCGCTGCCTGGTAACCGGCCATCCTTCCGGTGGCAAGACAAGCTGTCAGGAGATATCCTCCTGTCGGCGCCTCCCAGTCCAACATCTCTCCCGCACAGAACACCCCGGGAAGCTGTCGCAGCATCAATCGTGCATCTAGCGCTTCGAACGACACGCCGCCTGCCGTGCTGATGGCCTCCGCCAGCGGGCGGCAGGCCGCCACGGTGATCGGCAACGACTTGATCGCCGCCGCCAAGCGCAGCGAGTCGGCGAAATCGCTTTTCGATACGATTTCATGCAACAAGGCCGACTTCACGCCAACAATGTTGGCCTGTCGCTGAAGATGCGACGCCATGGTCCGCTTGCCTCGCGGGTGCGCCAAATCGCGCGCCAGCCGTTCCGCGTCGCGGTGCGGGGAGAGATCGACGAACAAGGTGGCGACACCCTCTTTCTCGATCGTCTCGCGCAGGACGGCCGACAGCGCGTAAATCGCGCCGCCCTCCAGACCGGTTGCCGTAATGACGAACTCGCCCTGTTGACGATGCAAGCTGCCATCCGATCCCCTGACGCTGAGCGCCACGGACTTTACCGGATGCCCGGCGAACTTCGATCGCAGATGCGGGCTCCACGGCACATCGAATCCGCAATTGGCCGGTTTCAACGGCGCAATCGAGACGCCTCGTTCCCGCAACAGAGGGACCCACGAGGCATCGGACCCGAGTTGAGGCCAACTTCCCCCTCCCAGCGCCAGCACTACGGCACCGGCCTGGACCGTCCTGTCTCCGGCAGGCGTCGAGAACCGCAACGCCCCGGTTGCATCCCAACCGCGCCAGCGATGCCGCACATGAAAGCGGACGCCGGATTGCTTCAAGCGCCTGAGCCATACACGCAAGAGCGGAGCGGCCTTCATACCGACTGGAAACACACGGCCGGACGTGCCGACAAACGTGGGGATACCGAGATCCTGCATCCATCCACGAAGCGCCCGAGGCTCAAAGGCTGAGATGATCGGTTCCAGCATCGACCGGCTGGCGCCGTACCGGGGCAGCAACGACTCAAGCGGTTCCGAGTGCGTCACATTCAAGCCGCCTTTGCCGGCCAACAGCAGTTTGCGACCGATGGACGGCATGGCGTCGTACAGATCCACCTCTGAGCCGGAAGCCCGCGCGGCTTCAGCCGCCATTAGCCCAGCGGGTCCGCCACCTAGGACGATCACCGGCGTCATGGCGCGGCCTGCCTGGAGACCGAAGCCAAGAAGCGCAGCAACAACGCATGTCCCTCCGGCCATTCGCCATGCCCGCTTTCTGTATTGATGTGGCCAGCCGATCCGACGTCGACGATCTCACCGCCCCATCCGGCTGCACAGGCGCTGGCGAAGGCGACCGATCCGTAGGGATCGTTGTTGCTCGTCACCACCAAGGTCGGCCATCTCATCGGCTCTAGGGTGAGCGGAGAAAAACCGACGGCTTCGAGAGGAAACTGCGGCCCTGAGGGATCCGGCACCGCCACGAGAAAAGCCGCGCGCAGCGGCAAGGCATGAACGCCGGCCCAATGGGCGACCGTCAAACAGCCCATGCTGTGGGCTACGATCACCGGAGGAACGGCGCAGCGCACGATTGAGCGGTGCAGCGCGTCGACCCATTCGTCGCGCGACGGCCGGTCCCAATCCCGCTGCATCACGCGACGCCACGCCGAATATCGCCCTTGCCACAAAGATTGCCAGTGGCGGGGTCCCGAATTTCCGATACCGGGTACGATGAGGACCGGTGGATCTTCCGGCAGCCTGGTCATGCGCTACGGTAACTGGAGCGAGGACGGCGTGCAAGCCGACGACGGATGGGCTTCACCCTCGAGAGAACGGCAGAGAAATCAATTCGACTGGCTGACCAACCGGCTCACCGTTCCCAGTAATTTGGGAACCGCCACCGGTTTCATCAGGGTTTCGTGGGCCCCAAAGAAGCGCGCGACGCCGCAATAGTCGACGGTGTCCTGTCTGCCGGACACCGCGACGACCTTGATCTTAGGATACTGCTGGTGCAAAACCCAGGTCAGTTCAAGCCCGTCCATTTCCGGCATCAGGATATCGGTGATGATGAGATCGACCTGATGAGTCTTGAGATAATTGAGCCCCTCCTTGGCCGACGAGGCTTCCGCCACCCCGTAGCCGGCTTCCTCCAGCACTTGACGAAAGAATTGCCGGACGGAGGACTCATCATCGATAACCAAAATTTCCACCGCCACGGCGTTCATGGCCGTGAGTTCTACGACATCAGGCGTGAAACGGCTACTGGCGCACTGGCCAGGTATCCTTAGGCCATTGGCCCATCCGTTCCGCCCTAGTCCGTTCGTCCCCTCGTCGCTAAGGGTTCCGACCGGTTCGTGTTCCATAAGCGACAACAGCGGCGTGCGAGGAGGTGCTCGAGCCGGAGTGACATGCCTATGATCGTCTGGTGCTGACGGTGCAACGACGGGACAACATCGCCTTCAACACCACCGCCTGATTACACCGTTCGTCGCTGGCCGAATACAGGAGCGTCACCCGGCCACGCTTGGCACGATTGACGAGCATACTCAGGAGGTCGGTCTTCTTCGTAAGCTCGCGACGATATCTGGATTGGAATTCCGCCCAGCGGGCGGGGTCATGACCGAACCACCGGCGGAGAGGAGTGGACGGGGCGATGTCTCGAAGCCACAGATCGACGCCGGCCTTTTCTTTCGACAACCCGCGAGGCCAGAGCCGGTCCACCAGCACGCGAAAGCCGTCGCTTTTCGCCGCAGCCTGGTAGATGCGTTTCACCATGACGCTCATGAGGTCTTCACACCCCGATCGTTTCGATGTGCCGGAGTTCTTCCGGTGTGAGCGTGAACCGGTCGCAGCGGAGGTCTTCCTCCATATGTTGCCAGTTCGTCGTCCCGGTCAGCGGTAGCATGCCGACCTGCATGGCGAACCGGAACACCACTTGAGCCACGCCGGTCTGGTATCGTTCGGCCATCGCCCGAATTGCAGGGTCGATGAAGACTTCACGGTTTGCCGTGAGAAGCGAGAACCCCTGATAAACGATGTTCTGCTCCCGACAGAGATCCCGTACGGCCTTATCCCACCCCAAGGCCGCATAACAGCGATTCTGGACGACCATCGGTTTGTATTTCGCCTGGGCACAAAGCTGTGCGAGTTGTCCGCCCGACACGTTGCTGATCCCGATCATCTTCGTCTTACCGGCATCATACAGAGATTCCATAGCCGCCCACACTTCCCAATCTTCAGGGCCCAACCCGCCGCGGTAATAGGGTCCATGCAGCACGTAGGAGTCCAGGTAATCGGTATTCAGGTGGGACAAGGAGCTGTCGAATGACTGCTTCACTTGCTTGGTGATCTTGGCGTTCGAATCGTAAGGCGTGCGGTGATCCTGCCCGTTGACCGGCGTAAACTTGGTCTGAAGGAACAGTTGGTCGCGGGCCGTGCCTTGTTTGGCCAACTGCAGCAGGGCCTCGCCAACCTGCGCCTCATCATAATGGATCAGCTGATTGGCGGTATCGATCGCGGTGAACCCCGCTTCGACGGCCTGCAAAACCAGCTTAGCGGTCGCCTCTTTTTTCCAGGCAGTCCCGTACATGAAACCGGGCAACGACACGTTGTTATAGGTAGTGAGCGACATACCGACCTCCGAATACGAAACTACCATACACAGATTCGCTCAGCAGTCTCAATGTTCGTCAGAAGATGGAGCGTGGCGAAACACCCGGACTGGAGTATACTAACGGGGAGCGAGGTCGTTCATGCGTCGAGTCTTGGTACTCGGAGCGGGAAAGATCGGTTCGCTGGTAGCCTGCCTCTTGTCGCAACGAGGCACCTATGAGGTGCACCTGGGCGACGTCACCCTCGACGCCTCCAAACGCCTTGTCGACGAGCTGAAACTCGAACGGGTCACCCCCTGCCTCCTCGACGTCAGGCATCCCGATTCCGTCGGAACTTATCTGACGGCCCATCCGGTCGACGCAGTGGTCTCCAGCCTCCCCTACTTCTGCAATCCGACGGTCGCGGGCCTCGCGCTCACACACGCCATTCATTACTTCGACTTGACCGAAGACGTGGAAGTCACGAATCAGATCAAGCTCCTCAGCACCGGAGCTTCGCGAGCCTTCATGCCGCAATGCGGTCTGGCTCCCGGATTCATCAGTATCGTCGCCCACGATCTGATGACCCATTTCGAAACGATCGACACCGTCAAAATGCGTGTCGGAGCCCTCCCAGTTCATCCGAGCAACGCGCTCAAGTATTCGCTCACCTGGTCGACCGATGGCTTGATCAACGAGTACGGCAACTTGTGTTATGGCATCGAAGAGGGTGAAAAGGTTCCGCTCCAACCGCTGGAAGGCTATGAAACGATCGAACTCGACGGTCTCCTGTACGAAGCCTTCAACACGTCGGGAGGCCTCGGCACGCTCGCCGACACGTACGAGGGCACCGTCAAGACCATGAACTACAAGACCCTGCGTTATCCCGGCCATTGTGAAAAGATTCAACTGCTCATGAAAGATCTCAAGCTGAACGAAGACCGCGAGACCCTCAAGCGCGTGCTCGAACATGCGATTCCCCAGACGTTGCAGGACGTGGTCCTGATCTACGCCTCCGTCTCTGGCACGAAACATGGCGGCTTCTTCGAAGAGAACTATGCCAAGAAGATTTATCCGCAGTGCATCAAGGGCAAGCTGTGGTCGGCGATCCAGGTCACGACGGCTTCGAGCGTCTGCTGCGTCATGGACCTCGTCCTCGAACGCCCGTCGAAATACCACGGCTTCGTCACCCAGGAATCGATCCCGCTGAAGGAATTTCTGGCCAACGACTTTGGAGCTTGTTTCCGATGAGTACCGTGCATGCCGCCCTCAAAGAGCTTGGGATCCAAGCCATCAACCCCGGCGCAAGCCACGGCGGCGGGTGGCTGTCGCAAGACAGCGCGCCGCTCCTCCAATCCCTCAATCCTTCCACCGGAGAACCGATCGCCGCCGTCCGCCTCTGCGGCACCGACGAGTACGAACAGGTCATCACCAGGTCGGATGCAGCGTTCAACATCTGGCGCCTAGTCCCGGCGCCCAAGCGTGGCGAACTCGTCCGGCTGATCGGGCAGGCCTTGCGCGACAAGAAGGACGAACTGGGCACCTTGGTCTCAATCGAAGTCGGAAAAATCAAGGCGGAGGGCGACGGCGAGGTGCAGGAAATGATCGACATGGCCGACTTCGCCGTCGGGCAGTCCCGCATGCTGTGCGGGGCCACGTTGCAGTCGGAGCGACCGCAGCACCGCATGTCCGAGCAATGGCATCCCTTGGGACCTGTGGGGGTCATCACCGCGTTCAACTTCCCCGTCGCCGTATGGGCCTGGAACGCATTTCTCGCCGCGATTGCCGGCGATACGGTCGTCTGGAAACCCTCCCCAAAAGCTCCGCTCTGCGCCGTGGCGGTGCAGCATCTCTGCAACCAGGTGATGGAGCGACAGGGATACCCGGGGGTGTTCTCGCTGCTCGTGACCGATCAAGCCAAATTAGCTGAGACGCTGGTCGAGGATCGGCGCCTTCCGCTGATTTCGTTCACCGGTTCGGTGCCGGTCGGCCGGCGAGTTGCCTCCCTCGTCGGCCAGCGGTTGGGCCGCACCCTGCTGGAACTGAGCGGCAACAACGCGATCATCGTGGACGAAACCGCCGACCTCGATTTGGCCACCAGAGCGATCCTCTTCGGCGCGGTGGGCACCGCCGGGCAACGCTGCACGACGACCAGACGGCTGATCGTGCACCAGTCCCGCTACGACGAATTGATGGACCGGCTCGTGAAAGCCTATGGCCAGGTCCACATCGGCAACCCGCTGGAGCCGAATGTGCTCCTCGGTCCACTGATCGACCAAGCGGCAGTCGAGGGTTTCCGTCTAGCAATCGAGGAGGTAACGCAGGCAGGCGGCCGCGTCCTCTATGGAGGCAAGGTCCTGCAGCGTCCGGGGTACTTCGTCGAACCGACGATCGTGCAGGCCGACAACCAATGGCCGGTCGTGCAACGCGAGACGTTTGCGCCGATTCTGTACGTGATGACCTTCAAGACGCTCGACGAAGCCATTGCGATGCAAAACGGCGTGCCGCAAGGCCTCTCTTCCTCCATCTTCACAAACGATCTGCGGCGCGGCGAGCGCTTTCTTTCCGCCGCCGGGAGCGACTGCGGCATCGCGAACGTGAACATCGGGACCTCCGGAGCGGAGATCGGAGGAGCCTTTGGAGGCGAGAAGGACACCGGCGGTGGGCGCGAAGCCGGGTCCGACAGCTGGAAGGCCTATATGCGGCGCCAGACCAACACGGTCAACTGGGGCGCGGACCTGCCGTTGGCGCAGGGGATTACATTTGGAGGCTCATAACGAGGGGACGCCATGGATACCAATCGCGAACTCGACCAAGTACTTGAGCGGATGGTCGACGAGTACGTGGACTCCAACGGGGCGGCCAGACTGCTAAGGCGCATGCTCGACGAAACGGGGGTCGGATTCTATCCGGTCGTGGATCACGTCACCCTGCGAACGCTGGACATCGACCGGCGGGCGGAGCGATTCCTCAGGCTCGGGTATGCCTACGACGAAACGCTGCAGTACGACGACTGGTATGCCAAGGTGTATCGGAAGACCGGCTATCCAGCCCTCTTCGTCGATCAAGCCTATCCGGATGATCGCGGCAAGACGAGCATCATTCCCGGCTGGGTTCGAAAGTTCGGCGACGACCGCTTCCATCACGTGGCCGTGCGGGTGGAGGACATCGAAAAGGCAATCGACCGGCTGAAGAGCAAAGGCGTCGTGTTCGCGGGAAAAATCGTCGGCCCGGCCGGCGGCGAGCTCAGGCAGATCTTCTCGACACCCGAAATGGTGGACGGCCAGCCCTTCTCCGTCTTAGAACTTGCCGAACGGCATCGGGGGTATTTAGGATTTCTTCCCCCACAAGCCGACAGCCTTATGAAGTCGTCGGCACCGCGTTAACCCATGTCCCGCAGCGTATGCTGAGGGTTGCGATCCCTGGCGATCGTCTTCATCAGTTGGTCGCCGAACAGCACCACGACCCGCCCACGCTGATCCTTCACCACCATCGAGGCCGACGGGCCTTTGAACGTCGCAGGATCTCCCTCCAACCAGGCGCTACAGGAAAAGGGCAACGCGTCCAGCACCGTTTCCACCCGATATTCATGCCGCAGCCGATACTGCAGCACGTCGAACTGCAACCGCCCGACCGCCGCCACGAGCGATTCCAATTCGTTGAGGCTCCGCATGATCTGCACGGTGCCTTCCTGCGCCATCTGTTCCATGCCCTTGTCGAAGGCCTTGCGTTTTCCGACGTCGGTCGGACGGATTCGGGCGAAGATTTCCGGCTGGAACTGCGGAAGCGGCTTGAAGTTGAAGCCGCCGGTCATGGAAATCGTATCACCGATCGCGAAGATTCCCGGGTTGATGATGCCGATAATGTCGCCAGGATAGGCTTCCTCGACCGTGCTGCGCTCCTGCGCCACGAGGCTGTGCGGGCGCGAGAGCCTCACGTCTTTTCCGAGGCGATGATGTTTCACCACCATGTCGCGTTCGAACCGCCCTGAGCAGACGCGCAGGAACGCGGTGCTGTCCCGGTGTTTGGGGTTCATGTTGGCCTGCAACTTGAACACGTAGGCGCTGAACGGCATCTCGATGGGATCGACGGTCAGTTCGGTGCCGCCGTCGCGATCGGCCAGCCTGGCGCTGGGACAAGGGGCCAGTTCTACGAAGGCGTCCAAGAAACTCTCGATACCGAAATTGGTCAGCGCCGACGCGAAAAATACCGGCGTGACGTCGCCGCGCAGAAACTCTTCGCGTGAGAAGGGATTACCGGCGATCTCCAACAACTCCAAATCGTGCTGCACTTGCGCCATGACGTCGTCAGACACCCGGCCGCTGCCGGCGAGATCCGCCAGCGGCATCGCCGCCACGTCGACTTTCGTGGCGCCGCCGTGCGCAGTCTTGCTGAACAGTTCCACCCGGCTGTCCTCCCGCCTGACGATCCCGACGAAATCGCTGCCGGAACCGATCGGCCAATTGATGGCGCTGGCATGGATGTCCAGCGCCTGCTCGACTTCCGTCATGAGATCCAGCGGAGGCCGTCCCGGCAAGTCCATCTTGTTGACCATCGTCAACACCGGAATCCGCCGCATACGGCAGACGGCGAAGAGCTTTCTCGTCTGAGCCTCGACACCTTTGGCGGCATCGATCACCATGATCGCGCTGTCGGCGGCGGTCAACGTCCGGTAGGTGTCTTCGGAAAAGTCCTGGTGGCCCGGCGTGTCGAGCAAATTGATGACGGCCTGCTTATAGGGAAACTGCATGGCGGAAGCGGTGATGGAGATGCCGCGTTCCTGCTCCATGCCCATCCAGTCCGAGGCCGCCGTCTTGCCGCCCTTGCGCCCGCGCACCATGCCGGCCGTCCGGATCAAGCCGGAATACAACAGCAGCTTCTCGGTGAGCGTCGTCTTGCCCGCGTCCGGATGGCTGATGATCGCAAACGTCCGTCGTTTGGCGGTGGCCTGCGCCAATTCGTTGAGCAGTGCGGATTGTGAACTCATAAGGACGCGCAGCATACCACATCGCCCTGTCAGGCTTGTAGCGGATCGGGAAAAGGCGATTGCGTCACGTCGCTAGGCACGCCGAAACGAACGTGCTACCCTTCCGCCCTATGAGATCGTGGCTCAGACTGGCCGGCTGGAGCATCCTCATCGTAACCCTTCTCCTCGTCGGGCTCCTGGCATGGTTCTCCTGGCAAGCCGACCGCCGCGAGCAGTCGACCAGACAAGAAGCGGCGCCACAGTCAGGCCGGTTCGTCAAGTCCTCCGACGTCGAGCTGTTCATTCAGGAGATGGGACCAGTGGACGGTCCCACGGTGATCTTCGTGCACGGAACCGGCGCCTGGAGCGAGATGTGGCGGGAGCCCATGGCCGCCCTGGCACGGGCCGGTTACCGCGCCATTGCCCTCGACGTACCGCCGTTCGGATTTTCGGAAAAGCCGAGCCAGCCTCGGTACGGCACGGAGGACCAGGCCCGCCGCCTCGTCGCCCTCGTGCAGGCGCTCGGATTGCCGCATGTCACGCTCGTCGGTCATTCATTCGGTTGTCGAGCCACCGTCGACGCCGCCCTGCATCTTCGAGACCAGATCGACAGCCTGGTGCTGATCGACGCCGCCGTCAGCCCGACGATGGATGGCGTTCAGCCCGAACCGGCCGGCATGGCCAACCGGACCGCCGCGGCGATCTTCGACGTCCCTCCCATCCGCCGCACCTTGGTGGCCGCCACTGTCACGAACCCACTCCTCACGAGGCGACTGTTTCAAATGCTGATCGAAGATCCAGACGATGCGACCGACCGACTCGTCGCCATGCTCCAGCAACCGCTGGTGGTTCACGACAGCACGTCGAAGCTCAGTGAATGGATGCGGGAGTTCCTGTTCGGCGACGATGCCGGCGCATTGAGCAGCCGGGCGGCCGCCTATCGGACTTTTACCCCTCCCACGTTGTTATTGTGGGGCGAACGCGACCAATTGACGCCTTTGTCCAAGGCCGATGAGCTCAAGCAGTTGCTTCCTGATGCGACGATCCAGGTGCTGAAGGGGGTCGGGCACATCCCCCAGGTAGAAGACACCCCACAGTTCTCCGCAGCACTGCTGCGGTTTCTCACGGTGCAGGTTCCAGTGCGGAAGACCCCTTGAGTGGAATTGAAAACCGTCTATACTACGCATCTGACGCACCGAACGCCGGCAGAAGAAAGGATCGACGCCATGCCGACACCCTCTGCCCTCTCTCGGCGCACCGCGATGAAGTGCGCGCTGGCTGCTTTGGCCTCCGTGGCAAATGCCTCATCCTGGATCAAGCTGCCTGGCGATCCGTTCGTTTCGCTGCACAGCTGGACCGACCTCGTAGAAGCCGGCATGCAGTCGGCTCCTTCCTCCGTAGCCCCTCTCTCGGCCTCCCCGACTACTCCCCGCTCAAATTTTCACGTCGTGTACGACGACCCGAGGGCTCGTGATCGCTTCTTCCTGTTCCTGCAAAACGTCTACCATCTCTACCCGGAAAGCCCGTTCCATCAGTTGATCCTCGACGCCACCAACGAATTCAGGACTGACCAGGAGATCTATCTCGCTTTGCAGGAGCGGCTCGGCGGCATCAAACCGTTCCTGTCGGAAGCCACCTATGGCCTGCCTGCGTTGAAGAAACAAAAAGAGGAGATGGCGCGCCAGACGGCCGAACTGCTCGGGACGTCCCGCCGCCTGACCGGTTATCTGGAGATCGGCACGACCGGCCGTTATGCCAACGGCATCCGCAAGCTGATTCCGATCGATGGCCCCCTATATGTCGTCAACGACGTGGAGCCCGGCTTTTCGCCGAACGACATCGTGGAGCGGGGGCAACTGACTAAGTTGGGTGCGTTCGTCCAAATGGGAGACTACGAGCCGTTCGACGGCAAGGCCGTGCCGCCCGAGAGCGTCGACCTCGCGACCAACTTCATCGGCTTCCACCATGCGCCGCCTGCGAAGCGGGCGCGGTTCATTCAAGCCGTCTGGGCGGTCTTGAAACCAGGCGGGCGCCTGATCGTGCGTGACCACGACGTGGCCAGTCCCGAGATGGACGCCTTTGTCGGTTTGGCGCACGATGTGTTCAACGCCGGCTTACAGATCAGCTGGAAGGATAACGCCGCCCAGATCCGCAACTTCACGTCCGTCCCGCAGTTGGAAGAGGTCCTCGGCGCGGCAGGCTTCGAGAAAACCAGGAGCCGAGCGCTTCAGGCCCACGATCCGACCCAGAACACGCTCATGGCATTCGTTAAGCCGGCGGTGCGGCCACTGTGATCGCTCGAATGTCTCTCTCGGTACTGGTTGCGTTTTCGCTGACCCTCTTCGCCGCCGGACCGCCCGCCGCCACCGCCGGTCAAATCGTCAACGACGTCACCCAGATCAACCCCGTCGAAGTCGACCGGGTCGCGGTCCCGAAAACCGTGGAGGAGGTCCGCGAATTGGTGCGCGGCCATCGAGGCCCCATCTCGATCGGAGGCGGCCACTTCAGCATGGGCGGCCAGACCGCCAGTGAACAGACGTTGCATCTGGACATGCGCGGCTTGAACCGCATTGTGTCCTTTTCCCCGGAGACCAAGACGATCACCGTGGAGGCCGGCATCACCTGGCGGGCGATTCAGGAGACGATCGACAAGCACGATCTCTCGCTCAAGATCATGCAGTCCTATTCCAATTTCACGGTCGGCGGGTCGCTGAGCGTCAACGTGCACGGCCGCTACATGGGACAAGGCCCGCTCATCGGATCGGTGAAGGCGATCACGGTCGTGCTGGCGGACGGGCAACTAGCCCACGCCAGCCCCACCGAACGGCCGGAGCTCTTCTTCGGCTGCATCGGCGGCTACGGCGGCCTCGGTGTGATCGTCGAAGCGACGCTGGATTTGGCGGACAACGTCAAGGTCGAGCGCATCGTCGACTCCATGCCGGTCACGGCCTACAAGGACTACTTTTTCAGTAAGATCAAACCGTCGAAGACCGCCATCTTCCATAACGGCGACATTTATCCGCCCGCATACAACCAGGTGGCCGCGATCACCTGGGCCGCCACCGACAAACCGGTCACGACTCCGGACCGCTTGATGCCGATCAAAGACAGCTACTGGACGAACCAGCTGTCCTACTATTGGGTCACGGAGATGCCGTTCGGGCGGCAACTGCGGGAGTACCTCATCGACCCCTTCCGTCTGCACGGCGACGCCGTCGTTTGGCGCAACTACGAGGCCAGCTACGACGTGCATGAGCTCGAGCCTCGCTCGCGTGAAGACTCGACCTACGTCCTGGAAGAATATTTCGTGCCGGTGCAGCGGTTCGACGAATTCGTGCCGAAGATGGCGGAGATCTTCCAGCGGTACGATGCCAACATCGTCAACGTCTCGATCCGCCATGCGATCCCCGACCGCGGCTCGATCATGGCTTGGGCCCGAGAAGAGGTCTTCGCCTTCGTCGTCTACTATAAACAAGGCACCAGCCGTCACGAGAAGACGACGGTCGGCATCTGGACGAGGGAATTGATCGACGCCGTGTTGTCCGTCGGCGGCACCTACTATTTGCCCTACCAGCTCCACGCAACGGAGGAGCAATTCCACCGCGCCTATCCAAGGGCCAAGGACTTATTTTCGCTTAAACAGCAACTCGACCCGGACAATCGGTTCCGCAATAAGCTGTGGGACAAGTACTACCATCCTCCCCTAGTCGCCACCCCCCGCTTGATCAGCGCCCCGCCTGCGCCCGTCCCGACCGGGGAGGATGTAAAAAAAAACTCCAGACGCTGAGCGGGTACGCCCGTAGTCAGGACCAGACGTTCCTGACTTTGCCCGAGTGGTACATCGTGTACAGCGCGGACGAGTTCGGCGTTTTCGTCCAATCCAACAGCCCCAGCGGCTTTCCCTACCTCCGCAGCATCAGGCAGTTTTGGTGCCTCTACCGCCAAGTACTCCGGGAAACCTGGGATGCGCCTTCGTTCAACTGGGGCTACCACGTCATGATCGGCGTGATCGGCGCCAGCTTTACTGCAGAGTATTTTTTCAAAGGGCTCTACGAAAGCACGGTCGGCGCCGTCACGGCTTGGTGGGCGACGAACGGAACCTGGCAGGCTGGTACGAAGGAAGATCGCTTCATTCAAGAGGTCGCAAAAGACTATTCCTCGTTCATTCACGCCACACCATGGTACGAATACCCCTTCTGGTCCAAGTTGAACGCACTCTGGGCCCTACCCGGACCGGCGGAGGGCAGCTGGATCAGGCGCTGGGAACGCCGATTCGAATTCACGCTCGAGCTGCTGTTCAAGACGGCGTGGGGTTGGGTCGTCAAACAAGGCACAGCGGCCGGGTACGATCCGGAAGCCATGACCGTCCAGGCCTGGGTGAGACAAGGCTCACGGGATCTGTCGAAGACCGCGCCGGAGATCAAGGTCCTCGATCATCTGGGAGGCGACTCATACCTGGTTTCCCTGCCCCGCTACGAACCGTTCAAACAGGCAGTCCAAAATCTCCTGTACGACGGCGCCAGGCTGGTCGAAGTGGCCGGCAATGAGCAGATCCTCATGACCGTGATGGCTCCCACGCGTTGGCAGGACCTGCGTCATCGCGGCCGACTTGTCTGCGAATGGGAGTTGGTGACAGCGCCGGAACGAAAGCGCGTGGCACTCTTAGTCCCCATCGCGCAACTGCACGAGATCCTGCCGAGCCTGGACGAGGAAGGGATTCAGATCGACCATCTGTATGACTTCTGAGCCTCGACACGATTGCAATCCGATCCGGCCTGTCGCACAATGCCGCCCTGACAAAGGCTGATATCTTGGGACGATCTACCACAAGGAGAGCGCAATGTTCCGCCCCACTGTTGCGCTAGCCGCTCTAATGGTGATCGGAGGCTGCGCCACGATGCAGGAGCAGAGCTGCCGTTCCGGAGAGCAGGCTGCCGTCACTGAATCGATCTACTTCGGCACGAACAAGCCGGGGGGCGTCGTGAGCAAGGAAGAATGGGCTGTCTTCGTCAACGAATCGGTCACTCCGGCTTTTCCCGAAGGACTGACCTCCTGGGCTGCATCCGGGCAATGGCGCATGGCCACCGGCACGATCGAGCGAGAGGTCTCCCATATTCTCCAGTTGACCCATGACGACAGCCCTCAGCGCAACCAGGCGATCCAGACGATCGTGGACAAGTACAAGCGGGACTTCCAACAGGAGGCCGTGCTGCGGGTACGTTCGAGAACCTGCATCCGGTTCTAGCCTGGAGGCCCACGCCTTTACAGGCTGGACGGGGGCGGCTATCATTTCCTCGACTGAAGACGACCTGACGCGCCGCACCTGACAAGGAGAAGCACATGGGATGGGCGATACTGATCGGACTGGTACTCCTCGTGCTGATGGCCGTCGGCATGTACAACCAGCTCGTCCGGCTCCGGGCGGCCTGTGACAGCGCCTGGGCCGACATCGACGTGCAGCTCAAACGCCGGTACGATTTGATTCCCAATCTCGTGGAAACCGTCAAAGGCTACGCCGCTCACGAGAAAGGCGCCTTGGAAGCCGTGATCAACGCGCGGGCCAACGCCATGTCGGCGCAAGGCCCGGAGGCGAAAGGCCAGGCTGAAACCCAACTCAGCCAGTCGCTGCGGCAACTCTTCGCGCTGGCCGAAGCCTATCCACAGCTGCGGGCAGTGGAAGCCTTCACCCAGTTGCAAGGTAGTCTGAATCAGATTGAAGAAGCCGTCCAGAACGCCCGGCGCTACTACAACGCCGTCGTCCGCGACTACAATGCCAAGACCCAGGAAATCCCCACCAACTTCATCGCCAGTTGGTTCCAGTTCGTCGGCCGCCAGTTCTTTGAGCTGCAAGAAAGCGTGCAGCGCGAGCCTCCGAAGGTGCAGTTTTAGCGTGCGCCGGTTCGCGCCATGTATCCCGGCGCTGCTGGCCCTCTTCCTCCTCTGTGTCTGTCAGACCCTGCCCGCTGAGGCCCGGTCCTTCGTTCTCAGCCGCTTCGATGTCGAGTTGCAAGTATTGCCGAGCGGCGATCTGTTGGTCACCGAGACGGTCAGTCCGCGCTTCGAAGGTTCCTGGAACGGCATCGAACGGCTGATTCCGATCGAATACCACACACCGCAAGGATTCAATTACAGCCTACTGCTCGATCAGGTCTCCGTGACCGATGAGCAGAGCACTCCGCTCAAACTCGAAAGCAGCCGCGAACGGCATTACCGGAACTTCCGTATCTGGATTCCCGGCGCCGTCGACGCCACGAGAACCTTCGTGCTGAAGTACCGGGTCCGCAATGGCCTGAAGTTCTTCGACGATCATGACGAGCTCTATTGGAACGTCACCGGCGACGAATGGGATGTGCCGATCGAGCGGGCTTCCGCGCACATCCTGCTCCCCGCCAATGCGACGGGCATCCGCGCCCAGGCCTTCACGGGCGCCTATGGGGCCAAGGAGCATGCGGCGACGGTCGAGGTCACCGGCCCGACCATCGACCTGGTCATGACCAGACCGTTGGGATTTCGGGAAGGCCTGACGGCCGTGGTCGGATGGGATAAAGGCCTCGTCGCGGAACCGACTGGCATCGACGAGGCGCGCAATTTCTTGATCGGCAACTGGCCCCTCGGCATACCTGTGCTGGTCTTCGCCGTGATGCTTCACCGTTGGTATTGGTATGGCCGCGATCCTCGTCTGCGGCCCATCACTGTGGCCTACGAACCTCCGGATCGCCTCACGCCGGCGGAAGTCGGCACCTTGGCTGACGATTCTCCGGATCTCCGGGACATCACCGCGACACTCGTAGATTTGGCCGTCCGAGGCTTCTTACGTATCGAAGAAACGAAGGCGCCTCAGCTGTTCGGCCTCTGGAACAGCACCGAGTACACCTTTCATCGGACCAAACCTCCGAAGGACGGAGTCTCGCCGTCCCCGCACGAACGGCTGCTCCTCGCAGCGGTTTTTTCGGACGGATCGGTACAAGCCGTCCCGCTCAGCAGTTTGGAAAACAAGTTCTACCGTTCGTTGCCCGGCATTCGTGAAGCCATCTTCGATGCCTTGATGGCCCGAAAGTACTACGCTCACCGCCCGGACAAGGTGAAGCAGAACTATTTGGTGGGGGGCATCATCCTCGGATTCGTGCTCACGTTTGCCCTCGCCGCGTTGGCCGACCGCTGGGGCATGGCACCGCTCGCCTTCTTCGGAGCGGGCTTCCTGTCGGGAGCCATCGTCGTGGGATTCGGCCGCATCATGCCCGCCCGCACGCTTCAGGGCACGAGAGCCTTGGAAGGGGTGCTGGGGTTCGAAGAGTTTCTGAGCCGAGTGGAAGCGGACCGGTTCGAGCGGGTGGTCAAGACGCCGGAGCTGTTCGAGAAGTTTCTACCATTCGCGATGGCATTGGGCGTGGAGAACAACTGGGCGCGGGCCTTCGAATCCATCGTCACGGCCGCCCCGGCCTGGTACCAAGGCGCCGACGCCGCCCAATTCAACCTGCGCGGTTTCACCGGACACATGGGCGACATGGTCTCGCGCACGAGCAGCACGATGACCTCGGCCCCGCGCAGCTCCGGCGGTTCCGGATTCAGCAGCGGAGGTTCGTCAGGCGGCGGGTTCGGCGGTGGTGGCGGCCGCGGATTTTAGCGGCTCAGACGAACAACCACCAGGTGAGGATCATTGCGAATACGGCAGCCAGCGGGCCGAAGACCAATCCCCCGGTCGTCGCCGCCTCGATCCGCCTATCATGACGATTGGAGGAGAGCTGCATCGTCAGAAAATAACCCGCGGCCGCGCCGGCCGCATAGCCGGCCACGGCCGCCAACGACATAAGCCCGAGGGTCTGCATTCTGGTCCGAGATCCTCCGCTACTTCGTCCTGACTCTCACGATCACCGCGGCAATCTCTTCGATCTTGACCGTGGCATCGAAGAACTCCATCCCGGACAGCTCGGTCAGTTGAGCGGCATGTGTTCCGACCTTCGCCACCTTCCCTTCTAGATCTTGTCCGGATTCCAGCTTCACCTTCACCCGTTTGCCGACCTGTTGCTCCAGGGCATGCTTGATCGCATCGGGGCTATTGAGGTCCAAGGTCTGTTCTTCAGCGAAAACCAAGGGCAAGGTTGGAGCCGTCCCCACAAATCCGAGCCCGAGGGCGAAGCACATGGCGAGCGCAGCGAGAGCTGTCCGACGAATCATGGAGTCCTCCTTCTGAGAGTGAAGAGCCAGAACACCGATGGGCGCCGAGCATAACGCGGACCGTGTGGAATGTCACCAGCGTCACCAACGCGGTCCTAGTCAGCTCCTGAGCGACCGGCTCTCGTGACAATAGCGGATGACGATTTCGGCCGTGCCGTTTTTCACGTCCCAACCGGAGACGATCCGTCCCCAGGGAAACAACCAAGTCCAAGCCGGCGCATCCGCCCCCTCGGTGCGACTTGACAACAAGCTCGGCAATAGCTTCGTCAGCCACTCGTTGTGAAAACGCTGGCGAGCTGATTCCTTCTCCTCCGAGAGTTCCGCAAAACCGACGCCGAATTCGGGCCGCATACTCGTCAACGCGACGTACTCCAGCCGTTCACCGAGGAAGCACAGCGTTCCGGCAAACCGTTCTCCGGCGATCGTTAACTCGTTGAGGCCGAGCAACGACCAGGGAGCCGCCCCCCGCGCGTGACCGGTGAGGACGGTGGCCAGCAAAGACTCAACATCGGCTGGCTTCACAGCCGGACCAAGCCTTATCGCCGGCTGCTCAAACGTAAGCTGTCCGGTTGCCGGATCGATCACGACATTGCCTCCCGCTGCTTGACGGCATCACGGAAACAAGCCATAAGGGCTGACCATGAACGCTATCCGCCGTATGCTGCATTGCTTGGCGCTCCTGTTGTCCTTGGAACCGGCCGGCATGGTAAGGGCAGCTGAACCGAGTTGGCAAGAGCAGCAGAATCTCCCTGAGTGGGCGCAAGCGGTCTTCGGCGCGACGACCTTCTCCGGAACCTATGCCCTGACCACAAGGATCAATCCCTTCTTTCTCCATGGCGATTTCAATGGGGACGGGAAACTCGACGTCGCCGCACTGATCGCGCATAGGGCGAATGGCAAGCAGGGCATCGCCGTCGCCCATGCCGGTTCACCTACCGCAATCGTGGTGGGAGCAGGCACGAAATTGGGAAATGGCAGCGACGACTTCGCCTGGCTCGACGCCTGGAGCCTCTATGTGAAACGACCGATCCAACAAGGAGCCACGGGTAAGAAACCACCGACCCTCCTCGGCGACGCGCTCCTCGTCCAAAAACTCGAAGCCGCCAGCGCCGTGATCTATTGGGATGGAAAGGGCTACCGCTGGTACCAACAGGGAGACTGAGCACATGCCATCCGATGCACCTCCGCCGTTCTGGAACGTCGTCTCCCTCGCGTTGCCGATCCTGACAATCGTCACCGCTCTCATCACCATATGCAACCCCAAGAACGGCGACTATGCAAAAGCCTTGGGTGAGGGACTTCTCTTGGTTCTGTTCCTGGCCGGCACAGGGTTGCTCGGCGAACTGGCTGCGATCCGGTCCTTGTGGCTTGGCGAACGCATGGTCTGGCTCACGTTTACCGGCATCGCTGTGAACGGAGTCTGTCTGCTCCTGTCGCTTCCGTTGGTGCTGCGGGTCATCACCGATCGTTGACAACGCGATCAACCCGGTTGAAGTTTGAGAAATCCCCGCAACGTCTGGCCGTCAGGATACAACAGGTCGTCGACCAGCCATCGTCCTTCGATCCGGCGCATCCGCAACTCGACGAGTTTCTTCCGCCCGCCTAGCTCCATGAACTGCACCGGGACGGTCGCGCGGGCGCCGGCTGCGACCACCCGCCCGATGACAAACCCGGCTGGATACTCCTGCGAATAGGTGAAGGGATCGCCGTTGATCGCTGGCGGCTCGTCTTTGGGAGCAGGCCGCGTGAAATATTCCTCGATCGCTCGCGCGAGTCCATTCGTCAACAGCGGCTTCTTGGCGGCGACTGACGATCGGGTGAAAGCCATGTCGCGGGTCATGTGCTCGCGGAGGAACTCCACCACGGCCACCTCCGGCGTGCCAGCCGAGCCGGTTCGTTTGATCCTCCAGACGACTTGGTCCAACCCTAGCAACGCCATCCCGCCTGGCAACAGGTGATAATCGAATCCGGCGTTCGCGCAGGTGACACGCCAGGTCAGCACCGGAAGCGCCCCGATGCCCAACGCCCGAGCGGCTCTACCGGCTGGTGGCGGCAAACTCCCCTCGAACAGCCCTTCGACCGGCTGCAGCACGAACTCGTGCCGGGCCCCGTCGCAGGCCAAGGGATGCGGCGCCAGCAGCCGATCCCCTTGTACCTGGAGGGTCTGACCAGCCAAGCCGGCGTTCTGTAGCAGGGTCGTTCCAGACGGGGCCCAGGGCGCCACGCGGCCGGACTCGATGAGCCACCGTTGCTCCGGTTGCCACGATTCGAACGCCCATCCCGCGCCCACCGCGGCAGCGAAGGAGATCGCGACCATGCCACAACAAGCGACGAGAATGCTCGTATGGACGTGGTTCGAAGCACCAGCCGCGGCAGCTGCTTCGCTCATGAGTTCCACCATGCCGACTCCACCAACTAGACGTCGGGACATCAAGGGGCAGCGGGAAACCAGGGGACGGCGGAGTGATCCTTCGGATGTTGCACCAGAATCGAGGAAACGCAATCGTCACAGAATAGTTTGGCCATGAGCCCTCGGTCCCATGGCGGCAGATCCCTGACCGGAATCTCGACGTACCGAACCGGCCCGACGCCGGGATAACGGCGCTGCCACAGGGCGGGGTCGACCACGCACTCCGCTTGCACCGCAGCACCCAATCGACGGCGCAGTTCCACGCCTGCGTCGCGCATGGCCCGTTCAATCGGTTGGAGATGCTGACAAGTCGCGAGGTGATTCGGGTTCTCCCGATAGTCGATCTCTTCGTTTGACCACTCCTCTCCCTGTTCCACCTTTGGCACGTACTTCCTCCGTCGCGGATCAGGATCTGCCGCCAACTCGGCGGCCCGCCTGTTGCCCCTTTCAAGGAATGCCGCAGTTCGACGCCGAATGAGCGCACCGTTTTCCATCGCTGTAACTGCCCAGGTGATCAGCGGTCTCAGCGTGGCCCCGACCGACAGAACGAATGCCCCGAGCGAAGGGTAATAGAGCGCATAAAATTCCGACGGAGGCGTCTGATCGTGCAGCCAATACCCGATGCGAAGAATCATGATCAAGCCGGTTGCCACGGCGATCCCCAACGCGATCGTGCCGAGACGGCTGCCGAACCAGACTCGAAGCTCCGGCGATGGCCCGGTCGCCGCCATGCTATCGCCCTGATCCAACAATCTTAGAATCAGCCTCCAGGCCTCGTGGTCCGGTACCCGATCGGGCAGTGCGTTTCGAGCGGTTTCGGTGTCGAAGAATTCGCGAAGGAAGGTCAAGAACTCAGGTTCATCATGAAATGCTTGTCGAGTATCCCACTCGCCATAGTCGGCGCGTAAGAACCGGCCCTGCTCAAACCGGATCACGGTCCCTCCTTCCTTATGCGCCGTGCGAAACATCGCGCCCCTGCGGAGTGCGCGCACTACCTCCTGCTGAACGGCAGAGACGGTGGCAAGCCTGGTCTCCGCTTCCATTGCCAGATCGGTCAGCCGCCGGTACCGGTCGCCGATTTCGATGTGGTCCGGCGCGTCGGCGAGGTGAAGGTCGCGCGTCCAGAGTTCAACCCAGCCTCTGGAGGCCTCTCCTAGGTTCGTCGCGTCGCTGGAAGAAGAGTCTTTCCAGGCCACCTCGATCCGCAACCCATACCAGTTTGTCTGGATTTCCGCGGAGAGGAATTCGAGACGAAACTCGTAGGCAACTTCTTGGAAGGCGAATCGGGCCTGATAAACCAACCTATCTGCCTCGATACGCGGATGGAACAGCGCCATGAGCAGCCGTTCGAAATGGGCCTGTACCGTATGGGGCGGACGTCCGTCGCGGAAATAGATCCAGCGAGACAGGTGTGGCGCACTCAACGACATCACTGAACCACCCTTCCGTAGCCGGGCGGCCCAGGCGAAGCTGCCATCCTGAGCCGCCTCATGCGGCTGCTACCCTTACCGTGTCATCCAACGATTATGCTCCTGGTCGCCACGTGCAGGGCCTCTGGAGATGATCCTGACGGCCTCGAGTGAGGAGAGCCCCACGACGGGCCGACAGGACGAACGAGAGGGCAATCGTTACCGCACCGGAGGGGGTGTGCCGCTGTCCGGGATCTGAAGCGTGATCGAGAGCGCGCGGCCTTCCGGCGTCACTTGCGCGGAGATCTTATCGCCGGTTTTCAATCGGCTTATCACACCGGTGATCTTCGTTTCCGGCGTCACCCGTAAGCGCAGCTCGTGGCCCGTCATTTCTTTCACGATCAGCTCGTCGCCTTCCCAGTACATCACGTCCGCCCTGACCGTGGCGTCGCCGGCCGGCGCGGTACCGTCGGCGGCCGTTGCATGGGATAGTGGAAGCAGGAACAAGAAGAGCAATAGAAGAAGTGCCATAAGGGGTCCCCTCCTTGGTTCAGCCTACGAATTAGTCTGGCCTCTGTCAATGGGGGATCTGGCAGGAGGCTGTACCTCGACCATAAGCGACTCGGGTTCCAGTCTCTTCACACCTTCCACTCCGCCAATTCGACCGTGATGTCCTCAGGACCGGAGAGAAACACCAGCTTCCGGTCGTGAAATTCCATCACGTCATTGCGCAGCTTCACACCGTGGTTCACCAGTCGCCGCACCTCCGCGTCGAGGTCCGTCACGGCAAAGCAAATGTGGTTGTAACCTAGGCGCGCCAAGTTCTTGAGATCCTGCTCCGCCAGGCGCTCCGGACGGCGGTACTTCAATAACTGGATCTCGAACCGCGGCGACGCCCCCCTCAGCACCAACGTGACGTGTTCGGCTTCGATGCCCTCTATGCCCATGTAGCGTGCAAACCGGCCGCCGCTGATTACCACGGATTTCTCTTCGACAAACCCCAGCAAGGTGAAGAACGC
>CAZPYP010000021.1:1549-2953 GCA_964590845.1 uncultured Nitrospira sp. | reverse complement strand
CGCCGCTGATTACCACGGATTTCTCTTCGACAAACCCCAGCAAGGTGAAGAACGCTTTGGCCTGAGGAACGTCTCGAACCACCACGGTGACATGATCGAGATTTGCGATCATCGACTGTCCTTTCTTCTTGGTCGCACGGTAAGCGGCCATAGGCTATAGTTCGCCCTCCAACCTGTCAACGCAGACTACCCTCCGGGTGCCGCTCTGTGAGAAAATTGCATTTTGCTACCAGGCCCTCTTCATAGGAGTACCGTCCTCATGCGCTTGCACCAGCCCCCACGACCCATGGCCATCATCTTCACGCTGTTATTCTTGGCCCTGCTGCCTGAGGCTGGCGAGGCCAGGAAGGAACTGCTTTCACAAGAAGAGAAGACCCACCTTCGCAAGGCCGAACGCGTCCATCTAGAGACGCTTGCGCTCACGTCGAAAGGTGCCCTGGACAGCGCAGCCCTTCAGGCGGCGGCGTCCGAACGCCTCGCGAGTCTCGGCTATCGCATCGAAACCGACGCGGCACAACCCGCCGATCTTACGGTGAAGTTCAAATGCGAAGAACTCAAGACCTGGGAAGGGACCGGACGGTCCGGCGGCGACGCCGATATGGTCGACGCCGCCGCGCGGCTGTGGAAAGGCCCGGCCTGCCAGATCACCTACCGGACCGGCCAACGGACGGCCGACTGGCGCCACGAAGTCCGCACCACGTTCGTCGACCCGCAAGCGGCGGCTAAGAAAGCCGGGCAATCTGATAGTGGGGCATTCGCGATCGCTTCCTTGGTCGAAGGCATCCGCACCGACGACTTTCCCTATCTCCTCGCCGCTGAGTGGGGCCAGTTCGAACGCCTTGTCGCCGCCTTGGACCGTCCCGGCCTCACCAAGCCGCAGACCGTCACATTGGTGGGATTGATCGGGAGCACTCAGTCCGCGGATGCCATCCCGCGCCTGACGGCCTTGACGAAAGATGCCGATCCTGAGGTCGCCGCGGCAGCCGCCACGGCGCTGGGCGCCATCGGCGATGCAGCCTGCATTCCGCCGCTGCTTTCACTCATGTCGTCCGACAAACCGGATCAACGACGCATGGCGGCGGTTGGGTTAGGTCGGCTGGCGCCGCTCTATCCCAACAGCGAGATCGTCCCGACCCTGCTCAGGGCTCTCCCCAATGAACCGGTTCCGACGCAGATCCTCATGGTGCGGGCGCTGGGCAAGACCACCGACCGGCGCATTCTCGAACCCCTGCGGGGGCTGCACCGTTCCGTCCTCAAACGCCGACCGGGCGAGATCACGCCGGAGCTGGCCGAGTTGAAATCGACGTTGGGGATTGCCCTGGATCAGTTCGACGGGACCCACACCGAAGAGTAGTCTCACCGGCCGGACTTGGCACGAACCACCCGCGTCAGTGCCGCCAGCGT
>CAZPYP010000021.1:0-1449 GCA_964590845.1 uncultured Nitrospira sp. | reverse complement strand
TGAGCCAGATAGACAACCGCAACCATCAGAACCAACCAGACGGAAAAAGCCGGGAGCGGGTAAGGAGTGATGGCTTTTGTCACATAGAAACACGGCGTCAGCAACGTGGTCCCAAGGGATTGGATCGAGCCGTAGCCGTGCACATAGAGCAGCACGCCAATCGCGACCGGCGAAGGGACGATGAGGCTCGCGAGCAGCATGAGGAACCGGCTCCGCCAGGGCACGAAGAGCATCCAGCAGTTCGCAAGCATCACCAGGGGAACCGCCGCGAACGAAATGAGGAAGGCAATGAACGGAACCCACTCGCGCCCCTGCCCCATCGTGACCGTCAAGAACAGAATCATCGCGATCAGCAGTCCCGTCGAGAGCATGAGCCCTTGCCAGAACCGAGCCGCCACGGATAAGACCGGGTTCATGCCGTTCATCCTGCCAGCAATCAGCGGGACGACCAAGAAGATTCACGCGACCGGACAGCTGGCTGACGACATCAGGACTGCGAGAGGTAGGGCTCGGGATCGCGGCTGATCTTCCGGCACAGTTCTTTGAACGCCTGTGCTCGTTCGTCGCGATCCAACGTGTTGAACGTGAGAAAGAACGGGCGTTGCGCCCAATCGAACGAGCTGTCGGCTTTACCGTGGAGAAACATCAGCAAGGCCGCAAAGTGCACCGCCACGTCACCGCCCCGCTCAAGTGCCCCCCTCAGCAGGGCCTCGATGACCGCCGGTGGATGGTGCGCTTCCGCCTGATCGAGGACCGGGGTCAATCCACTCAGAAAATCCGCTTGTCGCAAAGCTCGGACGAGCATGGCCGTCCGCTCCTCGTCCGACAACAGATGTGGGGCGTGCTCGAGAATGGCCATGGTCACTTCATGGTTACGGCTGTTCTTCTCCGCGACCAGCGCCTGCCACGCCTGCGGCGTATTGAGACAGGCCAGTGCCTCGACGTCCCGCCAGTCTCGCACGCCTCGTTCAAGCAACAACGATTCGATCATCCCCCTCTCATTTGACGAGGCAGCGCGGATCGCCTCTACGTCATAGCCAACGCCGTCGTGCCATTGCTCATAGTCGATCTGAAGGCTCCGTCGGAACCGTTCGAGCGGTGATGCCTCCGCGGCATGCGATGGACTGTGGTCAGTTCCACTCGCGTTCTCACGTTCCTGCCAGGCTGGGCGGCCAGCCGTTTGGATTTCCTCCATGCTGGGCGATTCGGAAGGAGGCATAGCAGGACCGAGGAGAAAGAAATGGCCTGCCAGGTCGGAGACGCCACTGGACCCATCCCAGTTCGGGTACCGGCAGGCCAACAGATCAGGGAGGGCGGCGAGGCTCGTCGTCGTGAGTAGCGGGCGAGCCAAACGAACGCAGCAGCCGGCAGGCGGCGCGGGAAATGTGTGGATGACGTCGGCAATTTCGTTCCCGGCTGCCAATTCGGCCTCGATCAGCGACCGTAAGG
>CAZPYP010000020.1:6422-27656 GCA_964590845.1 uncultured Nitrospira sp. | reverse complement strand
GTTTCGAAAGGATGATGGACGAGATCCCGGCGGAGGACTCCGCCAACCCCATCCATCCCCACTGGGACTTGAAGATCAGAGTACGTTCCATCGTGCCTCCTAGCGCTTCAGAAGTCGTCCGAATTTCCTGCTCGCCATTGCCCACACCATGGCTAATTCTTCCGAGCCGAACAGCGCTTGTACCGCCGCATAGCCGCTCACACTTAATCCGATGCCGACGAACAGCATCACGGCTTTGGCCGTCCAGTCGCCCTGATGAGTCCAGACCTGGGCCCCGGAGACCCAGAGACAGGCCAAGACGAGAGGCAGGCAGGCGAGAAGCGCTCGGAGCGTCGATCGCCACACCGATCCCCAATCCACTCCGCCCAATCGCCGATTGAGGACCGCGATGAGTATACCGCCGTTCACCATCGCCGCCATCGCCGTCGCCAGGGCCAACCCCGCCGCGCCCAGCTGCTTCATGAGCCAGAGCGAAAAGACTATGTTCGCTATGACGGCGATCGCCGCCGAGAGGGCCGGGGTTTTCGTGTCCTGCAGCGAATAAAACGCCGAGACGATGATACGGACTCCGGCGAACGCCCACAAACCAACCGCGTAACACAGTACCGCCGTGGCTGTGGCGAGAGTGTCCGCATGGGTAAACGAGCCGTGCTCGAAGAAGAGGTGGACCAGCGGCTCGCGCAACAAGATCAATCCGAGCATGGCCGGCAGAATGATGAACAGAATCATGCGCAATCCGAATCCGACCGTGGTCCGGACTTCGTCCAGTGCGCCGCGCGCCGCCTGGGCGGACAAGGTCGGCAGAATGGCCGTCGCCAACGCAACTCCGAAAATGCCCAACGGAAACTGGATCAGCCGCATGCCGTAAAACAGATAGGTCGGCCCTCCCGAGAAAAACGAGGCGAGAATCGTACTCACCGTGATGTTGACTTGCGTGACCGACAGTCCCAACAAGGAGGGGACCATCAACGTCCCGATCCGCCTCACACCGGGATGCCCGGGCAGCAGCCGCCATCCGAACAGCATGCCACGGCGTTGGAGACCGGGCAACTGCATCGCGAACTGGGCGGCGCCTCCCGCAACCACGCCGACCGCCACACCCAGTATCGGCTCGTCCAACAATGGCGATAGCAGCAGGGCGCACCCGATGATAAAAATGTTGAAGAACACCGGCGAGAAGGCCGGCGCGGCGAATGCCCGCATGGAGTTCAACACTCCCATGGCAAGCGCTGCTAGGCTGATGAAGAGCAGATAGGGAAACATGATCCTGGTGAGCCACGTCGTCATGGCCAGTCTGGCCGGGTCGTCGTGAAACCCCGGCGCAAGGAGCCAGACGATGCCAGGAGCCGCCAGGATCCCCAACAGCGTAATTCCGGTGACGATCGTCAGGAGCGTCGTGAAGGCGGCGCTGGCCAGCTCCCAGGCCTCCCGTTTGTCCCGACGTTGGTGGTATTCGGTGAAGACCGGAATGAAGGCAGAGGACATGGAACCCTCGGCGAACAATTCGCGCAACAGATTGGGTACGCGATAGGCGACGAAAAATGCGTCGGCAGCCGGCGTGGCGCCGAAGAGCTTCGCCAAGACCATGTCCCGCGCGAACCCGAGGATGCGGCTGGAAAACGTCGCCGCGCCAATCAGACCGGCGGCTTTGACGACGGAATGGTTTTCGTTTAGGAGCTTGGCGGTCGGGGCATTGTCGGCGGTCGGGTCAGACATCGGACCGAATTCTAACGAAACGCCGAGGGACAGTCCATGGAACTATCGAACGGAGCGGTGAGTCAGCCTGGGATTGAGACGAACAATCAACTGGCGGCGCGGAGTTTCGGCAAGGCCCGTTCGGCATGATCCGTGGTACGGGATTGCACGAAGGCGAGCAGCCGCTTGTTCTCTTGCGCGGCGCGGAGAAACTTGAATGCGATACCGCGCTGACTCACGGAGCGCACCATCGCGGCGACTTCGAGCGGCGGCTCGCTTTGGTCCGTCGTAATCTCCAGGTAGAAGATGTCATCCATATGCACCTGCGTGTCGCTCTTGATGATACATCCCCCGACGGACAAATCCATGACGATTCCCTCCCCCCGGACCTTGCCGCCCGAGAAGGACAGATAGAGCCGCACTGGGATGCGTAGGTGCTCGCGCCGCTCGATCGCATGCTGCGGAAGATCCACGCCGATGCGCGAGGCGATGAACCGGCAGCTGCATTGCTGGCAGGAGAACGGAGACATCAGGAAGAGCGACGCGACGCGTTCGCTCGTGGAAAGCGGTCGGGATCGCACGATCTTTTCCTGGTGGCACTGCGGACAATTGAGCTGACGACCCATGACCAGATACTCGGGTTGGCGAAACTGGCACCTCGCTCGAATGGCCGGAATCAGCAACCCGAGCGTCTTTGTCTCAATGACTCTGTAGATCATCGATAGAACAACGGGTCCGTTCTGTCAAGGAAACACCGTTTGCGATGAAACCGAACCGCGTCAGTGCGATTCGGCGTGAGGATCGGCCGGCGCGTCGGAAACGGAGGGTGGCTCTGCGGCGGTCGCGTGCAGAAACTCCCGATTGAGCTGAGCGATAAACCGCACGCTCACCCCTTTCGGACACACCGCCTCACACTCATACTGGTTCGAACAGGATCCGAACCCTTCGCGGTCCATGGCGCTGACCATCGCCTTCGCGCGCCGAGCCCGCTCCGGTTCTCCCTGCGGCAAGGATGCGAGATGAGAAACCTTTGCCGCCACGAACAAGGTGGCCGACGCGTTCTTGCAGGCGGCGACGCAGGCTCCGCAGGCGATACAGGAGGCGGCATCCATGGCCGTTTCGGCGCGTTCTTTGCCGATGAGAATGGTATTGCCGTCCGGGGCTCCGCCCGTGTTGGAGGAAATGTAGCCGCCAGCTTGCATGATCCGATCGAAGGCGCTGCGGTCCACGACGAGATCCCTGACGATCGGGAACGCCTTGGCCCGCCAAGGTTCGATGGTGATCGTCGCGCCGTCCGGGAATCGGCGCATATACAATTGGCAGGTGGTGATCCCCCGATCCGGGCCATGCGGCACGCCGTTGATGACCAGGGAGCAACTGCCGCAGATACCTTCCCGGCAGTCCTGCTCAAACGCAATCGGTTCCTCCCCTTTTCCGACGAGCCGCTGGTTCACGAGATCCAGCATTTCCAAGAACGACATCGTCGGGGCGACGTCGTGAGCCCGGTAGGTCACGAACCGCCCTTTCTCCGCCGGCCCACCCTGACGCCAGACCTTCAGACTGAAGTTCATTGGTAACTTCTCGCCGTCGCTTTGACGAAATCGAATACTAGTGGCTCCTGATGGACGACCGGCTCGGCACCGGATACATGTTCCCAGGCCGCCACATGGGCGAAGCGATGATCGTCCCGAAGCGGTTCTCCGTCCGGATTTTGATGTTCCTCGCGGAAATGGGCGCCGCACGATTCTTCCCGATAGAGGGCGTCGTGACAGAGCAATTCGGCGAACTCCAAGTAGTCCGCCACCCGGCCGGCGTATTCCAGCTCTTGGTTGAAGGACGCGCCGGAGCCCGGCACCCGCACCTCGCGCCAAAACTCCTCCCGCAACGAGGGAATTTCCCGAAGGGCCTTGTGCAGCCCGATGGCATTGCGAGCCATGCCGCACGTGTCCCACATGAGCCGCCCCAGTATTTTGTGGAACGAGGCGGCCGTCCGGCGGCCGCGGCCCTGCAGCAGCCTTGCAAGGCGGCTCTGTACACGCTCGATCGCCCCGCGCACCTCCGGATGGTCGCGCGGGATCGGATCGTTCTGGCTGGTCGCCAAGTAGTGGCCGATGGTGTACGGCAGGATGAAGTAGCCGTCCGCGAGCCCCTGCATCAGCGAACTGGCTCCTAAACGATTCGCGCCGTGGTCGGCGAAGTTCGCCTCTCCGATGACGAAGAGCCCTGGAAGGGTGCTCATCAGATTGTAGTCGACCCATAGACCGCCCATCGTGTAATGGGGCGCGGGATAGATACGCATCGGCGTACGGTAGGCATCCTCGCCCGTAATGCGCTGGTACATGTCGAAGAGGTTGCCGTAACGCTCGCGGATCACCTCCTCGCCCTGCTTGGCAATCGCCGCGGACAGGTCCAGATAGACGCCGTGCCCGCCGGGCCCGACCCCCTGCCCGTCATCGCAGACGTGTTTCACGGCCCGCGACGCCACGTCGCGGGGCACCAGATTACCAAAACGCGGATATCGCCGCTCCAAAAAAAAGTCGCGATCCTCTTCCGGAATGTCGGCCGGCGCCCGGCGGTCCGTCGACTGTTTTGGCACCCAAATGCGTCCATCGTTCCGGAGCGATTCGGACATCAGCGTCAGTTTCGCCTGATGCTCCTCGCTCGGAGGAATCGCGGTGGGATGGATCTGGGTAAAACAGGGGTTGGCGAAGGCAGCCCCTTGCTTCCAGGCCCGATAGGTGGCGGTCACATTGCTGCCGCTAGCGTTCGTCGAAAGAAAGTAGATGTTGCTGTACCCGCCGGTTGCCAACACCACCGCTTGAGCCGTATGAACAGCGATCTCACCGGTGACCAAATCACGCACGACGATCCCGCGCGCGTGGCCGTCGATGACGACGAGATCCAGCATCTCCTGACGAGTGTGCATCGTGACTTGGCCGCGATCGATCTGCCAACAGAGCGCTGAATAGGCCCCCAGCAAAAGTTGCTGTCCGGTTTGCCCTCGGCAATAGAAGGTGCGGGACACCTGTACGCCGCCGAAGGACCGATTGGCCAGTTGGCCGCCGTATTCGCGGGCGAAGGGCACGCCGAGCGCCACACATTGATCGATGATTTGCGTGCTGATCTGGGCCAATCGATAGACGTTGGCCTCCCGCGAGCGAAAATCCCCTCCCTTGATCGTGTCGTAGAAGAGGCGGTCGACGCTGTCGCCGTCGTCCTGATAATTCTTGGCTGCGTTGATCCCCCCTTGAGCGGCGATGCTATGGGCACGTCGCGGGCTGTCGTGAAAGGTGAACGCCTCGACATGGTAGCCCAGTTGACCGAGCGTCGAGGCGGCGCTCGCGCCGGCGAGACCGGTGCCGACGACGATGATCTTAAACCCTCGCTTATTGTTCGGGCTCACCAGCTTTTCGCTGAATCGATGACGGTCCCACTTCGTCTGCAGCGGCCCGGTCGGTACTTTCGAATCGAGCACCATCATTGATGCACCACGCCCAAGGCCACCGCGAGCACAATCGCACAGTTTCCCGTCACCACGACGAGCGCCACCGTCGGCCCCAGCCGCCCGAATAGCCGGTTCAGCACGGGGTGCTCCACGCCGAGCGTCTGCAGACTGCTCGAAACCGCATGGCTGAGATGCAACCCCAGGACCGCTTGGGCCGCCAAATAGATCATGACGAACCACGGATTTTGAAACGCATGGACGACTTTACCGAATACGTCTCGTTGTCCGCGAAGATCCAACCGATCGCCGTAAGAGGGATCGACGAGACCGGCGCTCAAATGCAGCAGATGAAACACGATGAACAACAACAGCAGGCCGCCGGTTATAGCCATGGTGCGCGAGGCCAAGGACGCTCGCCGGTATTCACGCGCCGCGTACGCCTGAGGACGGGCTCGGCGGTTGTGAGCCGCGAGTTGCACCGCCAAACCGACGTGCAGAGCCGCCAGCGCCAAGAGACCGAGCCGTGCTGTCCAGAGAAGAATCGGCATTTCCCTCAAAAACGCGGCATAGGTGTTGAGGGCGTCGGGGCTTTCGAAGACTTGGAGGTTGCCGAGCATGTGGAAAAACACAAAGCCGGCCAATGCCAGTCCACTCAACGCCACGACAAGCTTGCTGCCGATCGAGGTGAGCACAAGTCGGTGCAAGCGAGTCATGTCCTATCGGTGTCCCTTGGCATCAGCCATGATTATACCGACCCGCTCCCGCGCGTGAAATGACTGGCCTCCACGACACCCAATCAGGGAGCGACCAAGATATCGGAAAGCGGGTACCAGCGATCGGGACGCCCTCCCGCGATAGCCAACTGGACGGCGGGAGAGCCGCCGCCGACTTGAACGCTTGCAATGCCCTTGGCGTACAGCCATCTTGGCGATCCCTTCTCATACTCCGTCATGATCCGAAAGGCCAACGTCTCACCCTTCGCCTTGGCTTGCGCTATGACCCGATCGACGAGCGCAAAGTTGTACGCACCTTCTTCCGGCTCCAATTCCGCCCAGAGCCAGCGGAAGTAGGCGACCGTCGCAGGGGGATGCTCCTCGAGGGTCGGAGGATGTTTGAACCCAAAATGGAAATCGGCCAATCCCATGCCCCGGTTGTAAAGTAGGTCGCCGATTTCGACTGGATGGACCGTGACGCGGTCCGAGTGAACCACCGGCTCCCGTTCGATCCGCTCACCCGCCGAGGAGGCCGGACAAAAGGCCACGACCGTGAAAGGAAGGAGCAGAACGCCCACGACGAGCCGAGGCCGGAATAGCTGGACGAATTGTGCCGCGGAGCGAACCGAATGGCGACCCATGTGGTTCATTCTAGTCCCATACCTCTTGTTGATCCACCGTTACAAATGACCGGCGAACCGACAAGACGCGGCGCGCCCTGCCAGGTACCCCGTCGACCAGGCCCACTGAAAATTGAATCCGCCGATCCGGCCGTCGCAATCGAGGATTTCGCCGACTAGATACAGGCCTGGAACCAGCTTCGATTCCATGGTCCGATAATCGACCTCCTCCAATGGCACGCCCCCCGCCGTGACTTCCGCATGGTTCCACCCTCGATCCCGTTCGACAGGAAGCGGGCAGCGCAGCAGCAGTCCGACGAGACGCTCACGTTCGTCCCTGTGACATTGTCCCATCGCCTTGGAAGGATCACAGCCGGCGTAGGTACAAAGGGCGATGGACAGCCGTTCCGGCATTCTGGTCGCCAAGGTCTTGCCGAGACTGCGGCGCGGCGCAGCGGCAGCCTGAACCTTGAACCACTGCCGCACCGATTCTTCCGTCTGGCCGGGAGAGAAGTTACAGAAGAGTTCGACCGCCTGACCTCGACCACGGGCGATCGTCAGAAACCGGCTGGCATCCATGACAACAGGCCCGCTGATGCCGAAGTGGGTCCACAGCAAGCTGCCGGTTCGACGATCCACTTTGTCGCCATCGACGACGGTCGTCAACTCAACCGGTTGAGAAAATCCGGCGAGTTTCCCGTGAAACATCTCTGACCCGAGTACCAGTGGCACAAGGGCCGGCACCGTCGGCGTCACCTGGTGTCCAAGGCAGCCCGCGAGTCCGTAGCCCGATCCATCACTGCCGGACTTTGGCACGGATCGTCCTCCGGTCGCGAGGATGACGTTCCTCGCACGGACCGTGCGGCCCTTCACATGGACGAGGAAGCCTGCCTCTTCTCGCTGCAATTCCGTCACACGATGGTCTGGCAGGAGCTCGACGTTGAGTTCCCGACAGCGTTGGATCAGAGCCTGTAAGACGCTTTGCGCCCTGTCGGTCACGGGGAACAGTTTGCCGGTCTCTTCCCGTTTGAGCGCCACACCCATCGAGGCGAACCAGGCGACCGTCTGCTGGACCGAGAAGCCGGCCAAGACGTTCTTGATGATCCGCCGATTGCCGCAATAGTCGGAGGCGGTCACGGCGTCGTGCGTGACATTGCAACGTCCGCCTCCGGAAATGAGGATTTTGGTGCCGATCTTCTTGGCAGCGTCGAGCACGGCGATGCGTTGACCGCGCTTCTGTTCGGCCGCAACAATCGCGGCCGTTAGCCCGGCCGCTCCAGCGCCGATCACGGTGAGATCTGTCTCTACATTGTTCACGGAAGCGGAATCTACCGCGAGGAAGGTTGCGTTGGCTACTGCGGCGGCTGATGAAAGAGCGGCGGTCAGCCGGTCCGCTAGAAGTTGATCGTGAGAACGATGATGTCCGAGTAGGCACCGACCCCGACATCCTGGCCTGGTGGTACACGTCCGAAGATGGTCAAGTCCACCGGACGATTGTTCGACGCCATGGTGCTATAGATTTGGGTTCCGCTCGTGCCGTCTCCCCAGATTTGCCCGCCATTCGGATCAAGGAACAGATTGTAGTTGAGCGTCTCGCCGCTTCTGGTCATCTTTCTCGGCTGGTAGCTTCCGCTCACACCTGGGCTGAGCAAGACCGATATGGGACTCAATCCGGCTCCGATACCAACACATCGAATGGATACGCTCCCGGTGGATGTCAGGGGGGCCGCGGCAAACACATTATAGGATCCGAAACTCACTCCGACGAGTGTTCGGATCGTACAATTCGCCGCAGCTTGAACTTCAGACGACCAAGCTACCACCGAGACCAGCAGCGCCGCGATCGTAACGAGGCGCTTCACTTGGCCACCTTCCCACCATCTTGGCAGATGACTTCGCCGAGCTTGAGGATCGGTTCCGGCGAGTCCGGAACCACGAGGACGAACCGACAATGCTGACCCTCGTCTTCAATCAATGCGTCATGCGCACCAACCGGCACGTTTTCGAGGTAAAACTCCCCTTTCTTTCCGATCGGAGATTCGACGGCCTGATCCTTCAGCGATACAGACAGTTGCCCATAGGCCGGAATACGAGGACCGTCGGCTCGGTTCACAACCACCGTTCCTGTGAGAATCTGGAGACGCGCCACGGGGAAGACGACCAAGGCGCCGCCGCGGAACGGCGGCGCGACGGTCTGCTCCGTCGTATCCACCCGGAAGTTTATTGGGATGTCTTGGTCGTTGATGCCGACGCGATTGCCGTAGTAGGCCAGCACGTTGTTCGGAACAACGACCTCTCCACGGCGGTCAGTTGTGCCGACTTCCTGGTTGTTGATGTAGCCACGGACTCCAGAGGCTCCTGGTGTCCGAATGACGACGAATCCATCGTCGATCACCCGCGTGGCATGCACGGACCCTCCAATGGCGACGATGCCTCCGCTGAGGCTCAGCACCGGTTGCTTGACCGCGGAGTCGTAGGTGGCTTCATACCGGCCGTAGTCCCCTTGATACTGGAACTGGCCCAAGCCATGGGGATCGGTGCCGCCGGTGCCTTCGACCTGGTATCCGAAGCCCGGTCCGACGGGCAGGGATTTCTGCACCCGCACACCGTCGATATCCCGTTCGAACGTCGACCCCTTCTGTTTCTGAGCGAATGCAAACCCGGTCGTATTGTTTCCAAAAAAGTAACTCAGGCCGATGAAGAAGTCGTACGTCGCCTTCGCCCCTACCTGTTGCGACCAGACGTTTGAGCTAAAGAGCGACCAGCTTGGAGAGAGACGGATATTGCCGGACGCACCGGCTCGATTCACTGTCCCCGCATCGCGGAATTGCGACCGAGTCGCCTCGAAGTTGAGATTCACCTTCGTTCCGATCGGCACGCCGATGAAACCGGTCGTTTCCAGCCTGGCACGATCGGCCGAGGAGGGCAAGCTGATGTTGGCATACTGGTTACTGGCTGTCCTCATGCTCGCGCCGATACTGAACCAGCGCTGCAAATAGCTGTACGTCACCGAGGCCGCGGTCCCCGCGGCGCCTCCATCCTTGCTGCCGGCGAGCGAAACGTCCATTTCACCGAAGAGCGATTTTGCCGTCAAGCGGAGGGCTCCGTTCGCCAGCCGTTGTCCGATTTCCATGGAGACCCCCGGCGTGACGTTGTCCGTCACGCCAAGGCGGTATCGGCCCATCATGACGGGAGTGCCATAATCCCAACTGGCTGAGGCGACATCCTGACGACGGAATCCGGCGTTGAGCCCGTATTCGCTCAGACCGGCCTGCAGGACCCGGGTCGACAGATAGAACGGCGAGACGATCTCCGTTTCCCGGCCGAAGATGTCCCGCACGACTACCCGGTTGTTGCGATACCCGTTGGCCACCGGGAGGTTATCGAGTTCGAACTGTCCGGGCGCAACATTTTGCTGTCGTAAGAGTCCTCCGTCCGAGTATACGTTCACGGTTGACGGAACCAGCGCCGTCCCGGACAAAGTCGGCCGAGGGAAAAAGTAGTAGTATGGGTCCAGGGTGAAGTTCCGCTCGACGTTGATACCGGCTAAGAACATGCTCCCGCCGAGGTTCCCGCCATTGACGAAGTGATCGCCGAGCACCCATCGCGTCAGGTGCTGGCGATCGTTGAGCGTCAGGTTGGAGAGGCCTCGCACCACCTGTCCTTCTTCGGTTCGTCGCACCGTACTGCTCAGGAGATGTCCGGCGACGCTGAGGCCCGCCTCGCCGAATGCGCCGTATTCACTGAACCCTTTGGTCTCCGCCGCATAATTGAGGAAGAAACTCGTCTGTTCACTGTACAACGTGCCGGCCGGCGCGCGAGGAGAAAGATCGAGCTTCGTGGTCCCTTGAAGTCCCGCCCGGCCGGTCAATCGGATTGTCAATGCTTTCTCGTCTAGAGTGAAGCCGGTGCCCGGAGCAAGCGAGGCAAGTGATGTATAGCTGTCTTTGCCGATAAATTCCTGCTTGGCACCGCCAAGATCGACACCGGCGGACTTGAGATCAGCGGTGCGTACCCACACGTCGTCGGCTCGCCGAACGGCCATCACCTCGCCTTTGTCGACTTCATTGATGATTAGTTGAAGGAACGCGCGGTCACCAGATTGAGCCCAGCCGGTCACAGGAAGGCACAGAAGCAGTATGACAAACAGCCCCGTGGCGGCGGTTCGGGGCCGTACCGATCCCTTCTGCTTCGATCCGAAGATCCGCATGCCCCATACCGGCTGCTGATCGGCACGTTCGTTGCCCTCCGGCTTAACCGCCGCAACCCTCGACACTCATCTCAGCTTGTGTGGCTAGAGGTCCTACGTCGCTTTGCGCTTCGACCATGAGCGTTTTCACTTTTCGACAGGACTCTGGGGACAGGCGAACCTCATACCGTCGCATGCCACCGGCGAGGACGTACCACCCTTCCATGTCATGTTTCGCGATCGGTTGACCTGCCTTATCCATGGCCACTAGCTGTATGTGATGAACTGAGAAGTGCGTGTTGCCGGTGTTTCGCAATTCAAACGACGCAGTTCCATTCCGCACCGTCAACGCCGCGATGTCTCCACTCACGTCTTTGCGCGACGGCTCCAGAAAGACCGGGATCGTCATGCGTGTCAGGACACGGATGACACCAGCGTCAGCTTCGCTGGATTTCGGCGGAGGAAGTTCTTCAAGGATCACCCGATAGGTCTTCTCTGCCAGACCTCGTGGGGTAACCGCCCCGAGACGGATCTTTCGTTTCTCGCCTGGCTCGATGGTCAACAGGGGGGGGAACAGGATAATGTCGTCCGTCGCCGCCAGCAGAAGTTCCCCCGTCGGCTTTTGGTCCCAGGCGGAAACAGAGAGTTGGAGACGGACCGGTTCCGGTGATTCATTGGTCACCTCGAGAAGCGCGCTCGAGGTCTTGCCCGACAGTACAATCCTCAGGGGACTGACGTTGAAACTGCTTGTCCTGCCCTCTTCAGCGGTGAAGAGGAACAGGACAAGACTGACGATGAGACACAACCAGCTCGGACGATGCACCGGAGGAAACCTAGAAGTTTACGGTCGCGGTGACCGTATCCGTGTAGGTACCGACCGCGCTGTCCTGGCCTTGGGGAATTCTTCCGTAGATCGGGTAGGTCCGCGCGTTCTTATTGGGAGCAATGGGCGGCACGAATGCATTTCCTGGGTTACCAACGCCCCAGACGGTCGAATGAGTGTTGTCTTGATACAGCTCGTAGCTCAGATAATTGGAACCCGCCGCCGCCATCGCTCTGGTCGTGCCGACGGCATTGGCGGAATTCGCGCCAGGATTCAGATCGATATAGGTGGTTGCGCCCTTGGTACAAGTGATGGTCACCGATCCGTTCGTATCCAACGGCGTGGTCGCATGGGTCGTGGTCGGATCGTAGTTCCCAAAGGCCATGTTGACGGCGGAGATGGAGCAGCTGGCGACAACCGCAGCGCTTACCGTAAAATTTTGCGCTGCTGATCCTGCCATCGCAGACGGGGCCGACATGTTGAACGCCAGAGCAGAGATCCCGACTATCACCAGTAACTTGCGCGCTGCCTTCATGTTTCCCTCCCGTAGGTTATTTCTGCCTAGAGTCATCTGTACCTATCGTGAGGGGGGCGGATTGCAAGAACGGGAGCAGGTGGTTACTGTCCATTGCTGTTGGTTACAAGTCATTGACTTTGAAAGCTTTACATGCCGATCGGTTCGATTCGGTTCAGGAATTTCCTGAGCCCATCGTCAAGGTTTTGACAAGAAACGGTGATGACCTGCCCAAAATTGTCAGAATGAGACTGACAGGGTACAAGCAACGGGCATCGCCTGCATCCGTGTCAGGAGAGTGGCCCCGCTCACGTGTCGTCGGTCTATGAGAAGTCCCGGCTGGGGGAGATTCGATCAGAAGTTGACGATGGCAACGATGGTGTCGCCATACTCGCCGACAGCGACGTCTTGCGAGGGAAAGATCCTTCCATAGATGAGGAAGGTGCGTGGTTTCGTATCGACCGCGATCGGCGGAACGAAGATATTCCCGCCCGCCGTGCCCCAAAGCGTCGCCCGGATCACATCTTGATACAACTCGTAGCTAAGATACTCGTCCGCCGAAACGTGTTTCATTGCCCTCGTGGTTCCCTGCCCCCGATCCCCATAAAGGCCTCGGTCGAGTGCAATGGTGGTTGCCATCCCTTTGCTACAGGCGATGGTGACCGTCGCGTTGACATCGAGCGGCTGTGTGGCATTGACGGTGAGCGGATTGTAATGACCGAAGTCGACGGGAGTTGTTTGAATGGTACACGTCGGATCGAGGGTTGCCGTCACTCGAAAGGTCGATGAAGCCGAACCGGCCGTCGCGATGTATGGAATTAGGGAGAAACAAACTGCGAACGCGAGAAACCCTGTTTGCTTCATTCTCGTGCCCCCTATTTTCTTAGGCAACCCAGACTGCGATTCCATCAGAACAGTTTTCCCTGAACAGACGCCAAGACGCAACCCTTCCAACGAGGGGACACTTGACGAGGGCGCCCCTCATACTTTCCCAATGTAAACAAGAGGATGGCCGCTCAAATCATCACCGATTACAGAATAGACCAGTACAGGCGTTTCAGTCTGGACAATTAGACAGTTCTAACTACCCGTTAACACCCCATTAATCTTTCACTGTTAGAGTTCCGCCCGTGAAAGCGAGAGGAGGTGGGCACATGACTTGTCAAAAGTGCAACGGCCTAATGATTCAGGAACTGCGTCCAGACTTCGCGACTCAGGCAGCAGTGTTCCGCTGCATCAACTGCGGGTTGGTGCTTGATCCGCTGATTCAGCAGAATCGACTGCTTCGCGTTGGTCGCAAGCAGCCTGCATTGGATGCCGCCTAAGAGGAGATCGCGTTCGGCCGAGACGGAGACTTGCCTCCGGCCGAATTGGACAGACGTGGACGTCGCGATTGCGGTTAGACCGAAAACTCCGCCCAGAGAAATGTGTGATCCGAGGGGTCTTTCGCTCGCCGCGGCTCGACGTCTACTTCTGCCCTAATACATCGCTCCGCCAGCGTCTTCGTCGCCAAGATGTGGTCAATCCGCCACCCCTTGTTCGCCTCCAGAGAACTCGGAGCTCGGTAATCCCAAAAAGTATATTGTTGCCGATCCGGATACAGCTTGACGAACACGTCTTGAAATCCCCAATCCCTCGCCGTTTCGTAGGCCTTGCGGGCGGCTTCGTGATAGCAGACATGCGTCAGATGTTTTTCCGGGCTGTGTACGTCCATCGGTCGCGGCGCAACGTTCATGTCTCCGCACCAAATCGCCGGCTGATCTGGGGAAAGATGTCGTTCGAAGTACCCCCTGAGCCGGCGGTACCAATCTAGCTTATACGTGTACTTCGGCGAGTCGATTTCGAAGCCCTGCGGGACGTATGTGTTGATGATCGAAATCCCCTCGATCACAGCGTGCAGCAGCCGCGGTTCGTCCGGCTCTCCACCGTCGTCGAGTCCTGCGCGTACCGATTCCGGTTTCCGGCGGCTGAGTATGGCGACACCGTTGTAGGACTTCATCCCCCGGTAGGCGATCTCGTATCCGGACGGCGTCAAGGCCATGAGCGGAAACTCGCTGTCCTGGACTTTCGTTTCCTGAAGGCAGAGCACGTCCGGCTTCTGCCTCTCCAGCCAATCGAGCACGATCGGAAGCCGTTTGCGCAAGGAGTTGGCGTTGAAGGTTGCGACTTTCATGACAGCTCGAAGCGGGGCGATGCTAACAGAAGGCGCTCTCCGCGACAAGCGCACTGATGGGTGGCGGTGTTTGTCAGCCTTACCTGAAACAATCAGAGCCTATGGCCTCCGACGACCATAGGCTCTGGCAATCCCGCACCCTTACTGGAATTGTTACCGACCCATCGCGCCGGCGGCGTCTTTCATCTCCTGGCCAGCGGCCTTCATCTCGCCTCCCATTTGCTGTCCCGCCGCTTTCATATCCTGGCCTTGGGCCTTGGCGTCGTCCTTGTGCGCCTTGGCCTTGTCCTTCATCTCCTGCCGCTTGGCCTTCATGCTCTCCCGGCGCTCTTTCATTTTGCTCTTCATCTCTTCTTTCTTCGCCTTCATATCGGCCTTCATCGAATCCTTCTCGGCCTTCATATCGGATTTCATCTTGTCCATTTCACCCTTTATCGCATCGTCGGCCAGCGCGAGCGACGCGCCGCACGCGACGCACAGGGCCACAACCATCGACAACCATACTTTGGACATAAGGCACCTCCTCGTAGACGTGACTAAGGGTTTGAGCGGTGGTTCAGCGTCTCACGACTGCTGCTGACTGTCAAGGCTGGCGCTTGCGATTCAGGCCGTATCGGAAGATATCGCCGTCAGGTAGCGACGGAGAATCGCCTGCTCGATCCGCGACCGCCCACGATCGGGAGCGGGGAATCGAAGCACAAGATGCATTCTGCCCGGATCGGGCAATTGAATCGTGATGCGCGGTTCGGGAGACGGCGCTTCCAGCAGATTCGTCTGCTCCAGAAGCTTCATCTGCCGTCCGGCCTCCTCCATAAAGGGGGCGCACTCTCCTCTGGCCGCCTCCAGCAACTGTTTCTCGGCCCGCTGCCAATCTTCCCCCTCTTTGAGCGGCACGGTCAGCGTGTAGAGGCCGTACTCCTGGCCGGGATTCTCTTTCACCAGCGCGTTCGTGAACAACAGGCTGTTGGGAAAGACCGTGACTCGCCCTGTATAGAGATGCGAGGCTTGGCCCGGCCCGATCTCGAGCAGTTTGGTCGCGAAGACGTCGTGGTCCAACACCACCCCCCGGTACCCGGCGATCTGAATCCGGTCTCCCACGGAATAGACTTTGCCGCCTACGCGCAAGGCCGCACCGCTCCAGCAAAGAATGAGTTCCTTGGTCGCCAGGACCAAGGCCGCGGCCAGCGCGACGAGGGAGACGGCGAAGGCTTGAAGTTCGTGCGCCCAAATGACGACGAGTCCCACGAGGAATACGAAGACGATCGTGTTCCGGACGGACACCACCCATCGCCGCTTCGCTTCCATTGACAGCGCCGGATTGCGGGAAATCCACCGGACGATCAGCACCCGCGTAATCAACAGCGAGACGAGCAGAATCACGGACTTGAGCCCGTCGAGCACTACGGAACTGTCCAAATGCATCCACCCGAACTGTGTCATGTTCCGTTCACCGTCACCACGTTAAGGTTTGTGGCCCTCTGACCGATAGAGCCAGCACCACCACGGAGCGCCCATGCCCCCATCTTCAACGGCGACGACCCCGAGCCTGGCCTCTTCTATTCGCCCGCTATTGCACGAAAAGCTTGCCCCGCTCTTCGACCAGGCCAATCCATGCTTACCAGCCCTGGAAAAAACCTGCCAGAAAATTCTAAGTCTATCGGGAACCGTGGCCGGCGCCGACCAGCTTGCCGCCGTCATTAGTCGCGACCCTGGTCTGACCTGCAAAGTCTTGCAGGTGGCGAACAGCATCGCGTACAGCCCACAGCACATGATCAATTCTGTGCCGCATGCCGTGACGTGGCTGGGCCTGGACACCGTCCGTTCGATGGTCGCGATCGCCAAGCTCGTCGAGCAGCTCCAGGAATGGCCCGATCGCCAACAGACGGTGAGCGGAGTGATCGGCCGAGCCCTCATGACCGCCGTGCACGCCAACGAACTGGGTGTCGCGGTGGAACACGCCTCACTGGGCCAGCTGTTCAGCTCGGCCCTGCTCTATTCGATCGGGGATCTGGCTGTCGCCTATCAAGCTCCGGAATTGTATCAAGCCTTGCGGGCTCTGTCGTTTTCGCCGCGATCCAGGACGGAGAGGATGACGGAAGAAGTAAAAATTCTCGGCGTCCCGAAGCTCCGGTTGGCCAAAGCGCTCGCGGAGATATGGGCGTTGCCCGATCATGTCATGGACTTGTTCTCGCTGGAACTGGATGATGTCGAATGCCGGTGGCACAGTGGGCGCCAGACGTTCGGCGGACTGGTCGTCGGATCAGCAGCGCTCGTGGAAGCCCTCACCGGTCCCGCATCCCGTTCCACGGTGGATCAAGCCAAGCGCCCGTTGCTGAAGGGAACCGGCTTGCCTCCGCAGATCTTCGGTGACATCCTCGCGCGCGCGTTCGATCGAGGCCGGCAGCTCGTTCGCTCGTCCGGGTTGTCTCTCGACCAGCAGGTCGATTCGCCGCAGCCAGCGCTCACCGGCGGCGGCATCCAGGGGGCAGTCCGCCTTGGTTCGGCCCCGCCGGTAGAGCGTCAGACCCCGCGCGGCCCGTCGGCCCTCGAAACCCATCCGCTCGAAACCTTGCAGGCCCTCCAGCAAGCCTTGCACGGCGCAAAGGATCTCAACGCGCTCTTGAGCACATTGATCCATGCGCTGCATCGGGACGGCGGGTTCGCACGGGTGGCCCTGGCTTTACTGAATCCCAACGACAGCGACCAATTAATCGGCCGGCTGGTGCTCGGCGTCGAGCCGAACGCCCCGTACATCGCGAGCCTCTCCGGCTCGCTGAGCCAGGACCATCCGGGCTTTCTCAGTCTCCTCAAGCGGATGGACCCTTGTTACCTCAAACAGGTCTCCCAGGCTACACCGCCTTTGAGCCAGGCCTTCATGCAGTTATGGAAGCCGGCTGCGGCCATCATCGCTCCCCTGCGAATCGGGAACCGTCCAATCGGCATGGTCTATGGCGACGGCGGACCGGCTCCCCTCGGCATCCAGGAGAAGGACTACCAGGCTTTCCAGCTCTTCTATTCGCAGACGACGCTCGGGATCAACCGCCTGGCCGGACTGCTCTAATCCGCGTTCAGCTGATCACGCGTGCCGGGAACACATTCTTCCCGCTTCCACTGTTTGAGTATTTTCTGCTCGTTGAAGGTCAGGGTATAGCGGTAGCAATACAACATCTCTTTCGGGCCTTCCCCGGGTTTTCCCAGCAGCGAGCTGGCCTGCTGTGTCGCATTGGCCAATCCGGAGAAATGCAGCGGACTCAACTCTTTCTCGGTGAGCGGCACGCGATAGGTCCAAATCGTATCGCCCCCGAGCGCGGGTGTTTTCGCCGTATGCGGCGGGCCCAACCTCTCGGTAATCTCCTCCTGGGTCAGGCGGTCAACTCCTTTTCTGAAGTACCCATCGCGCCAGGGTCCCCCGCAGGCGATTAGCGCCGCGAACAGCGACAGCAGGAGCGCGAACCTGCGCCGACGACCGTTCATGTCCTCGGCTCGTCCTGCATTTCCTGCATGCGCTTGATCGAGCAATATAGCGCATACCCCTGAGCCAGGAGGCCGGTCGTCAACAACCCGAGCGCGGTGTGAAGCCAGTGGGACCCAGGATCATCCAGTCCATTGAGCCCGAACACGAACCCGAGCGCAATGGCCATGATCCCTGCGAACCGTGCGATCATCGCGTTGGTCCGCCACTTGGTCTGTCGAGTCTGAGCGGGCATATGTATGATTACGCTACAACGGAAGGCGAGACCGGTTCAACTGCGGGCGGCGCGAATGGCCCGAGCCCGCTGCTCCAGCGGCAGCGCTTCGGTCTGGCGGCCTGATTTCTTCAGTACCGTGGCGAGATCGTCCAGCGTCTTGGCTACTTCGGGATGGTCCCTTCCTAGCGCCCGTTCCCGGACGGCGAGGGCCCGACGATAGAACGGTTCGGCCTTCTCAGGTTGCCCTTGGGCCACCCACAGTTGTCCGAGATTCGACGCGCCAAGCGCCACGTCCGGATGATCTGGTCCAAGCAGCGCCTCCTTGATCGCCAACGCCCGGGTCAGCAACGGTTCCGCCTGCGCGTATTGCCCGTACATCCGATGCAGCACGCCGAGGTTGTTGAGGGTGGCCGCCACATCCGCGTGGTTCTCGCCGTGCACGGTCTGATAGATTTTCAGCGCCTGCAGATACACCGGCTCGGCTTCGACATGTTTGCCCTGCCCCGCATAGACCTGCGCGAGTTGCGACAGGGTCACCGCCACCCGGCGGTCCTGCAGGCCGAATTGTTCCGCCTTGTTCACCGCCGTCAGATAGACGCGCTCCGCTTCGGCATAGTTCCCCTGTTGCACCGCCCGCTGTCCGGCTTCCATCGCGGATTCCCACGTCTGGTCCTGACATGATAGGAGCGCGCCGGCCACACAGAGCGCGAACATCGTACGTTTCATCGGGCCGTCACCCGTTGGGCGAGATCTTCCGCCGGATACGTCACGATTTCCGCAAGCGTCGGATGATAATGTGGCATGCGGAGGAGGTCGAACACCGTGCCTCGAAAGTGCATGACGGCGATCAATTCGTGGATCAACTCGCCCGCTTCAGGACCGACGATCTGCGCTCCCAGCACCTGTCCTCCGTCCGGCGCGGCGAGCAATTTGACGAATCCATGACGGTCGCCCCGGCACAGCGCCTTGCCATGATCGGCGAACGGATAGGAGGCCGTGACGTAGGGAACACCGCGTGCGCGGCAGGCCGTCTCGCTCAAGCCCAGGATCGCGACTTGTGGATCGGTGAAGATGACCTCGGTGACCAGACGATCGTCGAAAAAGCGGGCCGGCCCGTTCGGATGGCAGGCGTTGTGCGCCGCCAGCTCGCCCTGCTGGATCGCGATGTGGACGATGTCGTAGAGATTCGTGACGTCGCCCGCGGCGAAAATATGAGGCTGTGATGTGCGCAGCGCAGCGTCGACGACGACACGGCCGTCGCGCACTTCAACGCCGGCAGCCGCCAGATTCAGTGACGCGACGTTGGGCCGGCGGCCTAACGCCTGAAGAATTTGCGCTCCCTCGGCCGTGCGCTGCGATCCATGACCGATGAAATGCACGAGCCGCTTGCCGTCCTGTCGAGTCACCTCACGGAGTTCCGTGCCGGTGAACAGCTCGATCCCTTCTTCCTGCAAAGCGGACTCGAGCGCCGCCCCTACATCGGAATCAAGATGCGACAGGAGATGGCGGCTTCGTTGGATAATCGTGACGTGAGTGCCGATCCGGGCGAAGAACTGTCCCAACTCCAACGCGACCGGACCGCCGCCGAGAACCAACATGGAGGCGGGCTGATCGCACTGATCCAGCAATTCGTCGCTCGTAACATACCCGCTCTCATACAGCCCCGGTACGGCCACATTGTTGGGGATCGAGCCGGTGGCCAGGACGAAGGCCTTGGCCGTCAGGCGATCGTGCCCCACTTCGATTTCATATGGCGACAGAAACCGCGCCGGACGTTCGTACAGCGTGAAGCGCGGATCCCGCAGCTGGCCGATGCGATAGTCGGCGAACTCTCGAACCAACCGGTCCTTGCGGGCGACGATGGCCTTCAGTTTCGCCTTCACGTCCACGGAGGAGAGGCCGAACTCGACCGCGCGCCGCATGAGCGAAGCCACTTCGGCCGTCCGCAGAATCGCTTTCGTCGGCATGCAGCCGCGGAGGATACAGAGCCCGCCGAGGGGTCCTTGATCCACGATCGCCACGTCGGCCCCTTCGGCTGCGGCGGTCCGGGCCGCGGCATAGCCGGCGGACCCTCCGCCGATGATCACGATGTCATGCTGGTGTGGCGCCATCCTCTCAGTTCCCTTTTCAGTGGCGGCTATGGTAAAGGCGAGGATACACGATGATCCAGCCCGGTCGCTATCGGCACTACAAGGGAATGGACTACGAGGTCATCGGGGTCGCTCGACACTCTGAAACGGAAGAGGAGTTCGTGGTCTACCGTGCGCTCTACGGAGACCGCGGGCTTTGGATCAGACCGGCGGTCATGTTCATGGAGTCCGTGGCGGTCGACGGGCGTTCGGTCTTGCGGTTTCAGCGGATTGATGCGCCTTCCGAGTAGCGGCCCAACGCGGTGTCCGCCCCCTCGCGTTCATCCGATTTAAGTATCTCCCACAGGCACCGATAGAGGCGATGAGGAGAGGCCATGCCCATCGTCCCGACCATTTCCGGTATCGCCGCCCCCCACCCGATCCAAACGGGCCTCTCTCGTCCGGCCCATGTCGAGTCGGTCGAGGCCTCCGCTGACCATCGCGAAGAACGGCAACGGCAGGAGTCGCCTGCCCATTCCGCCCAAGCGGCCTATGAACAACAAGCTCGAGCTGGGTCCTCGGTAAAACGGGCGGTCGTGGCGCAAGATCTCATGACCACGCCGGTCACCACGTTGTCGTCCGACGCCACGTTGGCCGATGCCTGGGAGACGATGCGACGAGATGGGCTCCGCCATATCCCGATCGTCTCCCTGCATGGAGTTCTGGTCGGAATGGTCTCGGACCGCGACATCCTTCGACATGCGCCGGAGTTGGTGCTGGCCGCCAACAGCGCACAGGCTGCTCATCGCCGGCTGGGAGAGATTCTCTCCCCTCGCCTTATTTTCGCCGCACCGCTCACCGAGATTCGTCAGATCGCCCGACTCATGCTGGACGAGTCGATTCACGCCGTTCCGATTCTGGATCCCTTACGCCGTCCCATCGGCCTACTCAGCACCCAAGACCTCTTAAGGGCAGTCGCCCATCACGGCCCGCTGGAACTCTGGACCTAGCCGCCGACCTCGTCTTTAGTCTAAGAATCGCCACTGCGCGAAGGTCGCGGCTTGCCCGACTCGGTCTCCCGAGGCGTCCAGCACCGCCCAGATCAGCGCTTGTTCCACAAAGAACCGCTTTCCCTCCGAGGTGATTCTCACACCTCGATAGCCGTCGAAGTAGCCCCGCACCCTGGCCGCTTCCAACATACGCTCACGCTCAGGACGATCGACCGGTTCGGCGGTGAGTCGGGAGGGGGTCATGGCCAGTTGATCCCATGTCATGCCCCAGAGTTGTAGCGCCGCACCATTGCC
>CAZPYP010000020.1:0-6322 GCA_964590845.1 uncultured Nitrospira sp. | reverse complement strand
GGGGGCAAGCCGGAACATGCGCCCTTGTCAACCGCCTAGGCTCTCTCTGTATAATAGTCTCTCACGTCAGGCTCTCATCAAGGAACAGACATGGCAGGCCAGACATTGTTTGACAAGATTTGGGAGTCGCACGTCGTGCGGTCGGAACCGGACGGCACGACCCTGTTGTACATCGACCGCCAACTCGTCCATGAGGTCACCTCTCCGCAGGCCTTCGAAGGGCTGAAGTTGGCCGGGCGCAAGCCGCGAAGGCCCGGTGCAACGTTGGCGGTTCCGGATCACAACGTGCCGACCACCGACCGCCGGCTGGGCATCGCCGATCATGTGAGCGCCCTGCAAATTCAAACGTTGGAAGACAATTGCCGTCACTTCGGCATCACGCTGTTCGGCATGAACGATATCCGCCAGGGGGTCGTGCACGTGATCGGGCCCGAACAGGGCTTCACCCTCCCTGGAACGACGATCGTTTGCGGCGACTCGCACACGTCCACGCACGGCGCGTTCGGGGCCTTGGCCTTCGGGATCGGCACCAGCGAGGTCGAGCATGTTCTCGCAACCCAATGTCTCGTGCAGAAGCGTCCGAAGACGATGGAGGTGCGGGTGGAGGGCACGCTGTCCGAGCATTGTTCAGCCAAAGATATTGTGCTGGCTGTCATCGGGCAGATCGGCACCGCCGGCGGCACCGGCTATGTGATCGAATACACCGGATCGGCGATCAGGGCTCTTAGCATGGAAGGGCGCATGACGCTCTGTAACATGTCGATCGAGGCCGGAGCCAGAGCCGGGATGGTGGCTCCGGACGAAAAAACCGTCGCCTATGTCAAAGGCCGTCCCATGGCGCCGAAGGGCGATCTCTTCGAACAGGCGGTGCAAGCCTGGCGGCGGCTGACGACGGATCAGGATGCGAAGTACGACGCCACCGTCACCCTCAAGGCGGAAGACATCGCCCCTCAAGTCAGTTGGGGTACGAGCCCGGGCATGGTGATCGGCGTCGACGGGCGGGTCCCCGACCCATCGAAGATACAGGACGAGAAGGACCGCAACGCGACGGAGCGGGCATTAGAATACATGGGCCTGACGGCGAACATGCCCATCACCGACATCAAGATCGACAAAGTGTTCATCGGCTCCTGCACCAACTCGCGCATCGAGGACTTACGCCTCGCCGCCGGATTGGCTCGCGGCAAGAAGGTCGCGCAGTCCGTCCATGCGATGGTCGTTCCCGGTTCCGGCTTGGTCAAGCAGCAGGCGGAACGGGAGGGCCTCGACCGGATCTTCACCGATGCGGGATTCGAATGGCGGGAAGCGGGCTGCAGTATGTGCCTGGCCATGAACGCGGATGTCTTGAAGCCGGGTGAACGCTGCGCCTCGACGAGTAACCGAAACTTCGAGGGACGGCAGGGAGCCGGAGGCCGGACACATTTGGTCTCACCGGCGATGGCCGTAGCCGCCGCGGTGGAAGGACATTTCGTCGACATCCGTCATTGGAGATAGCCGCACTATGCAAGCCTTCACGACTCTCGACGGCCTCGTCGCTCCCCTAGATCGCGTCAACGTCGACACCGACCAGATCATCCCCAAGCAGTTCCTGAAAACGATCAAGCGGACCGGATTGCGCGAGGGGCTTTTCTTCGATTGGCGCAAACGAAAGGACGGGTCACCCGACCCGGACTTTTTCCTGAACCAGTCCCGCTATCAGGACGCGACGATCTTGTTGACTCGTGACAATTTCGGCTGCGGCTCCTCGCGTGAACACGCGCCATGGGCCCTGCTCGATCAAGGTTTCCGTTGCGTGATCGCACCGAGTTTTGCCGATATCTTCTACAACAATTGTTTTCAGAACGGCATTCTGCCCGTCATGCTCAAGACGGAGGAGGTGCAGCAATTGATGGCAGCTGCGCTCAACACGCCGGGCTACCGTCTGACCGTGGACCTCGGCGTCCAGACTGTCGCGACAGCCACCGGCCAGATCTATCGCTTTGACATCGATCCGTTCCGTAAGGATTGCCTGTTCAGAGGCCTCGACTCCATCGGCTTGACGCTTCAGCACGACGCGAGTATCCGAAGCTACGAACTCCGGCGCAAAGCGGAAGCACCCTGGCTGTTTGCTGATCTGCAAGGGTGAGAAAGGGCCTTCTCGTGAACTGGTCGACCATTTTCTTCCCCGTCATCTGGCTGTGGCGACCGAAACTATTCTTCACGCTCATTTTGTTCGTCGGGACCGCCTATCTGCTCGTAGCATTCAACTACAGCTATTCCGACGGCAACCGCGCCGGATACATCCAGAAGTTTTCCAAGAAAGGCTGGTTCTGCAAGACGCACGAAGGTGAGCTGGCCATGACGACGGTGCCCGGCGTGGCGCCCGTGCTCTGGGAGTTCACCGTCTGGAACGACAACGTGGCGGCGCAGTTGACCCAGCTGATGGGCAAACGTCTGGTGCTCCACTACAAGGAGTACCGGTATCTGCCGACGACCTGTTTCGGCGAGACGACGTATTTCGTGGATCGCGTCGAAGTCCAAGAGTGACTTGGCGCCTTCGCCGCGGATGTTTACAGCCACCGCTTTTTCCTGAACGCCACCAACATCCCGATTCCCACCAGCATCATCACCAACAGGACGACGGGATAGCCCCACTCCGCCTTCAGCTCGGGCATGTGCTCGAAATTCATGCCGTAAATGCTGGCGATGAAACTGAGAGGCATGAAGACGGTGGTGATGACGGTCAACACCCGCATGACGGCGTTGAGCCGGTAACTCACGCTGGAGAGGTAGATGTCCAGGCTGGCCGAGACCATTTCACGGAGCGTCTCGATCGTGTCGACGATCTGCACAACGTGATCGTAGACGTCGCGGAAGAACAGCTTGGTCGGCTGCTGCATGAAGGGACAATCCGACCGCGACAGATTGTTCGTGACGTCGCGGAGCGGCCAGACGGCGCGCCGCAAGAACAGCAATTGGCGCTTGAGCGCATGGATGTCCTTCAGCGTCTCCGGCTTGGGATCCGCCACCACGACATGTTGCAGCGCCTCGATCTTTTCGCCGACAGACTCCAGCACGGCAAAGTACTGGTCGACGATCGCGTCAACCAGCGTGTAGAAGAGATAATCGGCGCCGGACTGCCTCAGCCGTCCCTTCCCTGCCCGCAGTCGTTCCCGCACCGGCTGAAAGACATCGTGGCCGTTTTCCTGGAACGACAGGACGAAATTGCGACTCAGCACGAGGCTCACCTGCTCCACCACCACGTCTTGCCGCTCGTTGAGCGTCAGCATCTTGAGCACGAGAAAGAAGGAGCTGTCGTAATCGTCGAGTTTCGGCCGTTGATCGGTATTGGCGATGTCCTCCAGGAGTAACGGATGCAACGCGAACTGTTTTCCGATGGTCTCGAGGACGTCGAGCTTGTGGACGCCGCTGATGTTCACCCACACGACTGATTCGTCGTTGGGAGGTGTGAGGGTCTCCGCCTGCTCGATGGGACGCTCTTCACAGCTGCTCCCGGTGTAATGGAACATCGTGAGGACAACCTGCTCCGACCGCTTGTCTCCGATGTGGACAAGGGTGCCGGGAGGAAGGCCGGTCTTGCGCGATCGTTTTTGGACGAGTTTCATGATCAATCGTGGGACGTACAGGCCGCTCCGCAAACGCAGCACCCAGCGCCCCGCCCGGGGAGTACCGAGTTGCAAGTTTGTACGCAGGTTCGAGGGGGAGGTCAAGTAGACGGCTTCGTGGCGGACCGCTCTTTTCGACCGCGGCAAGACCTGCTAGTCTAACAAGATCGGTGGGGGAAGCACGGTGGAGACAGAACTACAGGTCCTGATGGAGACGATGAGAGCAGCCGGCGCCAGGGCGCTGGATCTAGCGCGACGCGGCTTCGACGTCCAGACGAAACACGACCGGTCACCCGTGACCACCGCCGACCTGGAGGTCAACCGGATGCTTCAAGAGATGCACCGAGCGCACTTTCCCGACGACGGCTGGCTCTCTGAAGAAAGTCCGGACAATGAGGCTCGGCTCGGAAAAGCTCGAGTCTGGATCGTCGACCCGATCGACGGGACCAAGGCATTCGTCAACGGGCTCCCGGAGTTCTGCATCTCCGTTGCGTTGATCGAGCGCGACAGCCCGGTGTTGGGGGCGATTTTCAATCCGTCGACCGACGAATTGTTCACCGCTGTACGAGGCCAAGGCTTGCGCCGGAACGGGACGTCCGTTGTTCCGGAGGCGCCGACCGACGGCACCCCGCTCGTCTCGGTCAGTCCTTGGGAATTCCGCAGCGGTCGTTGGACGGGTTTGGGCGACCGGGTGCAATGCCGGCCGATGCTTTCCATCGCCAACTCGCTCGCGCTCGTCGCAGCAGGACGTCTGCAGGGATCGTTGACGATCGAGCCGGAGAACGAATGGGACTTGGCGGCAGGGGTGCTGTTGATCGAGGAAAGCGGCGGAACGGTCGGCGACGCCGGGGGTCGTGGATTTTCCTTCAACCAGCCGACTCCGCGCTTTCGCGGCATCATCGCCGTATCTGCCACAGCCGGTCAGGAGCTGCGTCCTCTCCTGCAGGACCACGCGGACCGCGCTGGTCAGACCAGAAAGGCCTTATGAAGCCCGGCGGGACCGTCGCGCTGCTGGGAACCGGTCTATTGGGACGGGCAGTTGCCGAGCGGTTGCATGCCGTTGGTTATGACGTCACCGTCTACAACCGGACCGCCACCAAAGCCCTGCCCTTGCAGAATCTGGGGATCTCCGTCGTCAAACATGCCGACCTTGCGGTCTCGCAAGCCGACTGCGCGCTGCTCTTCCTCGCAGACGCCGAGGCAATCCGGTCGGTCCTCCTGTCGCCGGCTTGCAGCGCTGCTTTGCGGGGCAAAACGATCGTCCAAATGGGCACGATTGGAGCGGCGGAGAGCGTCACGTTTCATGAACAGATCGCTCGCTGCGGCGGTTCCTATTGTGAGGCGCCGGTATTGGGTAGTGTCGCCGAAGCCAAGGCGGGAACCCTGTTGATTATGGCCGGTGCCACCCAAGAGCAGTTCAGCCGGCTGACTCCCCTGCTCAGATCACTCGGCCATGAACCGCGCCTGGTCGGCGGAGTCGGCCAGGCCGCGGCGCTCAAGTTGGCGCTGAATCACCTCATCGCTGTCGAAATCGCCGGGTTTGCCTTCAGCTTCGGCTTGGTGCGGCGATCGGGGATCTCCGCCGACACCTTTATGGCCGTGCTGCGCGAGAGCGCGCTCTTCGCTCCCACCTTCGACAAGAAACTCCCGCGCCTGCTCAAGCGCGACTACCACCAACCGAATTTCTCAACCCTGCACCTTCTGAAGGACGTGGATCTTTGCGCGAGCGAAGCCGCGGGACAGGGCCTCGCAACCGACACGCTGAAGGGACTGCGTGCCCTCCTGCAGCGTGCGATCGAGCGTGGCTTGGGAGAAGCGGACTATTCGGCTTTGTACGAAGCGGTGGATCCCGTGAAACGGGCGCCGGGCGGCTAACGGGCGGGGATCCGACCGGAATCGGCGTAGGGAGACTTACGGGTGAGGTGGAACGTCCCGCCTTTCTCCTTCGGGTTCTGATCCGTACCGATCCTTGTGTACCACCAGCGACCTTCTCCTTCGGACAGGTCGGAGGAGAGTTCGACCGCGAACCCGCCTTCACGGTCATTTTCCTTTTGAAACCACAGCCCCTGCCAGGTACGGCCGGTCAGAGAGCGTGTCTCGAAGCGGCCTTCTTTCCACGCATACGGTCCGTTGCCACGCTCATCCAGCCTCAACAGTACCACCGCGCCGTCTTCATACTCCCATTCACCCGCCAACAAGCGAGGATCGCTGCTGCCCTCCGAGTGGACTGGCGGTCCAGATTTCGCCCCCGTCTCCTGGTTGAGGATCGGGCCGGAGCAGGCCGCAAGCAGGGACACGATCACGAACAGAAAGAGGGGATTTAGTGTGCGGGACATCATGATTTCATACCACGAGACTCCGGCATCGACAAGCCTTCGCTTGGTCTCCCATTGTCACAGGCGGCCGATTCGTCGGCAGGCCTCTTCGATGTCCTCATCGGTCTTGGCATAACTGAAGCGGATGAATCGTGCTCCTTCCGGTCCCGACCAGAAGGCCTCGCCCGGAACCCCGGCGACTCCCACCTTGTTCAGCAGGTACATCGCCCGCTCTTTGCCCGTCTTCCCCGGTAACTGCGTGGCATCGGCCAACACATAGTAGGCCCCTTGTGGGATCGAGGGTGGAAGGCCGGCGTGGGTCAGCGCCGCACAGAACCGGTCCCGCTTCGCCTGGTAGTCCTTGGCCAGCTGCCGATAGAAGGACTGGGGGAGGCCGTTGAT
>CAZPYP010000019.1:0-28409 GCA_964590845.1 uncultured Nitrospira sp. | reverse complement strand
TGCCCTTGGCAAAGTCGAGCATGTCGTTTTCGACGAGCGAGTTGCCGATCTCCAGTCCTTTGGCCTTGAGGAAGGTAAAGGCCATGCCGCCGCCGATGATGACCTTGTCGACGCGTTTGCCGAGGTTTTCAATGACGCCGATCTTACCCGAAACCTTGGCGCCGCCGAGGATGGCGACGAAGGGCCGGACGGGGTTTTCGACCGCGCCTTCCAGATATTCGATTTCTTTCTTGAGCAGGAAACCCGCGCCCGAGTCGGGGATGAATTTCGTGATGCCGACCGTCGAGGCGTGGGCGCGATGAGCGGCGCCGAAGGCGTCGTTGATATAGATGTCCCCCAGCGAGGCGAGCGCTTTGGAGAAGGCCTCGTCGTTTTTCTCTTCCCCGGCATGGAATCGGAGATTCTCGAGCAACATCACGTCGCCTGGATTCATCTTGGCGACCAAACCTTGCACAGCCGGTCCAATGCAATCCGGAGCGAAAATGACGTTTTTGCCTAACAGCCGCCCTAAGCGTTTGGCGATCGGCGCCAGGCTGTACTTTGGGTCGAACGTGCCCTTGGGACGGCCCAGGTGCGAGCAGAGAATGACTTTGCCGCCGTCGTCGACCACGCGGTTGATCGTGGGCAGGGTCGAGCGAATCCGGGTGTCGTCCGTGATCTGCAACGAGTCGTCCAGCGGGACGTTGAAGTCCGCGCGGATGATCACGCGTTTGCCGGATATGCTGAGATCGTCGAGGGTCTGCTTATGCAAATTCATAGGCTTGTCCTTCGATCAACGGACGGCACCGTAGCTATCTCAGTCGCGGGCGTTCACCGACCTTTTGATTTGGCCGCGATGTGTTTGATGAGGTCGCGGACGCGGCACGAATAACCCCATTCGTTATCGTACCAGGCGGTCACTTTCACCAGGCGCTTATCGATGACCGCGGTCAGCGGCGCGTCAACGGTCGCGGAGTGATCGTCGCCTTTCTGGTCGATCGAGACGATCGGATCTTCCGAATACTCAAGAATACCCTTCAACGGGCCGTTAGCGGCCTTACGGAAGGCGTCGTTGACTGCGGCGACATCGCAATCCTTCTCGGTCTCGACGGTGAGGTCCACCAGGGAGACGTTGGGGGTCGGGACGCGGATCGCCAGGCCGTCCATCTTGCCTTTCAGTTGCGGAATGACCAAGTGGAGCGCCTTGGCGGCTCCGGTACTCGTCGGGATCATCGACATGCCGGCGGCGCGGGCGCGACGCAGATCCTTGTGCGGCAGATCCAGCAGTTGCTGATCGTTCGTGTAGGAATGGATTGTCGTCATGACGCCGTGCTTGATCCCAAAATTCTCCATGAGGACTTTCGCGACCGGCGCCAGACAGTTGGTGGTGCACGAGGCGTTGGACAGGATTTGGTGCGCCTTGGGATCGTAGGTGTCCTCGTTCACGCCCAGGACGATGGTGACATCCGGATCTTTGGCGGGGGCGGAAATGATGACTTGCTTGGCTCCGGCGGAGAGATGTTTGCCGGCGCCTTCCCGATCGGTGAATCGGCCGGTCGATTCGACCACGATATCGACATTGAGGTCTTTCCAGGGCAGCTCCTTGGGGTCTTTGACGGCCAGAACCTTGATGGCCTTGCCGTCGACCAGGATTTGGTCGTTCTTGGCTTCGACTTTGCCCTTCAAGGTGCCGTGGACAGAGTCATATTTCAGGAGATACGCCAGCGTCTTCGCATCGGTTAAGTCGTTGATCGCGACGAACTCCAGTTGCGGATCGTTCAAGGAGGCGCGGAGCACGTTCCGCCCGATCCGGCCGAAGCCATTGATGCCTACTCTGATAGCCATAGCGAGGGTCCCTCAAGAAAAAAGAAGCCGGTGAAATTACCGGCCAGGATGATGGCGATAGTATCGGCGCCCCCGGAGGTTGTCAAGCAATACAAAAGTGGTAAACCCGCGAGGATATAAGCGATTCCTCCTGGTGCAGTCAGGGAAATACGTAGCGCCGTGCCACAAGCCGGTCCTGCCTTGCGCCTCGCGCGGGAGGTTCGCTAGAGTCGGTCGACATCACGGGCATGCGATCGAACCAGGGAGTTCAGAGTGAGTCTCTTTGAACAATCGGTACAGGCCTTGGAATGGCCGAGGCTCCTTGAACTGCTCGCCTCCCATACCCGCTCTTCAATGGGAGCGGCGCGTTGTCGATCGATCGTCCTGACGGACGATCTCGACGACGCCATTTGCCGCCAGGAGCAGACGAAGGAAATGGCGGCGATGTTGGAAAGAAGCGATCCGTTCCCTGGGCTCGTTTTTCCGGACATCCGGGAGCCCTTGGCTCGGGCCTTAAAAGGAGCCGTCCTGGACACGCACGAACTGCGCGACCACATGCTCGTTCTGGCGCTCTGGGACGAGGTAACTCGCTTCCTGTCGCGTCATCAAGGCGATGCGCCGTTCGTCTGTGGTGTGGGAGCGGTACTGCGGGCGGGACAGGAACTCGGGAAGCTGAAACAGGTGCTGGATGCCACCGTCAACCAAGATGGTTCGATCAAAGAGTCGGCCACGCCGGAGCTGCGGCGGTTGACTCATCACGCGAGCGAACTGAAGCAGCAGATGCGGGAGCAATTGGATCGCTTGCTGCAATCACGACGTTTCGCGGATCTTCTCCAGGAACAGTACTTCGACGTGCGCGAAGGCCGGTATGTCGTGCCGGTGAAGGTGGAGATGCAGGGGCGCGTGCCCGGCATCGTCCATGACGTGTCTGCCAGCGGAGCCACGGTGTTCGTAGAGCCGCGTGAGTTAGTGGATCTCAACAATGCGATTAAAGTGGCCGATCTGGAGGTGGAACGCGAGGTGCGCAGGATCTTGCGTGATCTGTCCAGTCTGGTGGCCTCACAAGCCGGCGTGATGGCCGTTGGGGTGGAGACGCTCGCTGAACTCGACGAGATAGCCGCGCGCGCTTCATTCGGCCGGCAGTTGCGGGCCGAGCCCGTGAAGTTGAACGTGGAGGGGCGTATTCGGCTGTTGCAGGCCCGGCACCCGCAATTGGTCTTGGCCAAGGGCGAAGTGGTCGCGAACGACATTGTCTTAGACGAGACGGTACAGGTGCTCATCCTCTCCGGCCCCAATACCGGTGGCAAAACCGTCACGCTGAAGATCGTCGGCCTGTTCGCCTTGATGGTTCGTGCGGGGCTGTTGCTGCCGTGCGCCCCGGAATCCGAGATGGCGCTGTTCTCAGACGTGTTTGCGGACATCGGCGATTCCCAAGATCTGGCGCGCGATCTCTCCAGTTTCTCCGCCCATATGACGCAGATGGTGCAGCTGTTACGAGAGACATCCGATCCGGCGAGACCCTCGCGCCGCCTGCTGGTCCTGCTCGACGAACCGGTCACGTCCACCGACCCGACAGAAGGCGCCGCCTTGGCGGAGGCGTTGCTCTGCCGACTGGCCTCGCTGGGCATGAAGGTCGTCGCGACGACGCACTACCGGTCGCTTAAGGCCCTGGCACAGACAACTTCGGGGTTTGCCAACGCCAGTGTGGAGTTCGATGTGGCGTCGCTCTCGCCGACCTATCGCCTCTTCATGGGTGTCCCCGGAGGCTCATCCGCTCTGGAGATCGCCGGTCGGCTTGGAATGGATCGGGCCCTGCTTGACCATGCGCGTCAGAAACTGGAGAAGGACGACCAGGTGCTGGAACGTATGCTGGATGATCTCCATGCCAAGCAGCGGCGGTTGACCGAAGATCTTTCACGCGCCGTGGCGGCCAGGGCCGAGGCTGAGGAGGCGGCGCGCTTGGCCAAGGACCAGTTGGCGAAGCTCGAGTCGACCGAACGAGAGGAACGCAAGGGAATCAGGAAGAAGCTCCAGGAGCAGTTCAGCAAGGCCCGTGCGGAAGTGCAGGCGACGGTCGATGAGGTCCGGCGCGAGCAGAAACTGGTCAAAGCGCAAGAAGCGAAGCGGCGTCTGGCTGAGCTCGAATTAAAGGCGCGCGTGGATCTGGTGCCGGCCGCTGCACCGGTGCCGCTCGATGATCTCGGGATCGGCGATCACGTCGAAGTCAGCGGCCTCGGCATGAGCGGAACACTGCTCGAGGCGCCTCAAGGAAAAAAGCGTGTGCGGGTGAAAGTGGGTGAAGGCGAAGTGTTGGCGACCGTTGCCAATTTGATCGGTCTGCCCAGAGAAACCGCGTCGTCGCCGACCGTTCTTTCCGCCGCGCGTCAGACACAACCAGCCGGGAGTCTCCGCCCCTATCACGCCGAGGAACACAGCGTCGTCGACGTGCGGGGGAAGGCGGCTGACGATGCGCTCGATGCGGTCGTCGCGGCGCTGGATCGAGCTGCGCTGAGCGGTGCCCCGTTCCTGCGAATTATTCATGGCCATGGAACCGGGCGTTTGAAATCCGCGCTGAGGGACTATTTCAAAGACTCCCCTTATGTCGAGGATTTTCGCGCGGGAGATCGCTCGGAAGGCGGTGACGGTGTGACGGTCGCGCGGTTGAGATGAGGCGAGTCCTATCTGGTGAGCGCATCGAGCGCTTCCGAAACGGAGCGCACCGGGGTGACCTCGGTGCGAGCCGGGAGCGGCTGTCCTTCGAATGGGATCGCCGCTTGCTGATGAGGAACCAAGACACGGCGAAGGCTGGCCGACCGTGCTGCCTGGACTTTCAGTGGAACGGCTCCGACCGGACCGATTGCTCCATCGTCGTGGAGAGTGCCCGTTAAGACATGGCCGCTCGAAATCGTCCGCCCTTGAGCCATCGCTGAGATCGTTACCCCTACCATCGCGGAAAGACTGTCCCCCGAGACTGTGACGCCGACGTACGGAACCACGAGTTCCACTGACCAGGAATCGGTGGACATTCCCAATGAAGCCGCGGCCCGCTTGATGGCCCGTTCGGCGGAAGTCCGTGCCATCGGCGAAAAGCGTCCTGGGCTGTCGTGAAAGTGGATCGACAGTCCGTCGTGATCCGCACGTGCTTCGAAGGTGGCCCTGATGTACATCACGGTGCCGGTCGGGATGTCGTCCGTCGTGACGCTGAGAATGGGGATCAGTTGTGTGCGTGTCGCCGCTCCGGCTGGAGCATGGCAGATGACCGACCAGAGAAGAACTCCCAAAAGAAGTGCGGCCCTGCGATGGTGCATGACGCTCCGTGGTGAACGCACGCGGCGTAACGGCCTCGGCGGTCGTGACCATCTCGGTGGGGATGAATGAGGACTTGAGATCGCCGTATAAGTGGAGAGCGATCGGGATCAGCCGGATGCAACGGATGCCAACCGGCAGCACGCGCACGAAAACCTTCGACGCAGATTCCGCGCCGTTGATGTCTGTTGCTGCAGCGGTGAGACAGGGGATGCGACGAGAGAATCAGGAAAGGTGGTATTTGGCCATGCGATAACGGAGCGTGTTGCGAGTGAGCTTCAAGAGCCGACTGGCCTCCGATACGTTGCCCGACGTCTTGCGCAACGCTTCCTCGAGCATCTTCTTTTCCATTTCCTGAAAGGAGAGACCGAAGGCGAGGAGCGATGGTTTGTCCGCGGCCTGCAGCGGTGAGGACGGTTTGGCGGAACGGAAGGTCTGAGGCAAATGCTCCGGTCGAATCGTCCGGTCCTTGCACGTGATGGTCAGGCCTTCCACGACGTTGTGAAGTTCGCGGACGTTGCCCGGCCAATCGTGCCGCTGCAGGAGCGTCAGAGTGTCCCGTGCCACCTCCTGGATTCGGCACCCGTGGTGCTTGCGCGCGTGGTCGAGGAAGGAGTCGAGGATGGGCGCGAGATCTTCCGGTCGTTCTCGCAGCGGAGGAATCCGCAATTGATAAACGTTGAGTCGGTAGAACAGATCGAGACGAAAACGCCCGGCCTTGATCTGGCTTGGAAGGTCTTCGTTGGTCGCGGCGATGATCCGGATGTTCACCTTCACGCTATGCGTGTCCCCGAGAGGATCGACAAGATGATCTTCGAGCACCCGTAAGAGTTTAGCCTGAGCGGAGAGACTCATCTCGCCGATCTCGTCGAGGAACAGCGTCCCGCCCTCCGCCAGTTGGAAGCGTCCCGGTTTCGCCTGTTTGGCGTCCGTAAACGCTCCGCGTTGATAACCGAATAACTCCGATTCGAGCAGATGCTCCGGAATGCCGGCGCAGTTGAGGGCGATGAAGGGGCCTCTCGATCTGGGGCTTGCCGCATGGATCGCATGCGCGAAAAGCTCTTTGCCGGTTCCGCTTTCGCCCGTAATGAGCACGGTCGCGTCGGTGGCGGCCACTTCGCGCGCCAGCTGTTTCACGAGTCGCATCTGAGGAGAGATACTCACGATCTGTTCAAACCCGGCCGGTGAGAGGTCGTGTTGTCGATGCCGGCTGGCTGTCGGATTGACCTGAGAGATGGCATCTGCGATGGAGTGGGTTGTCCAAGGGGCCGGAAGGTAGTTGCAGGCTCCAGCCTGCAAGGCGTCGATCGCCGCGCGGGCCGAATCTTCCCCTCCGAGGACGATGATGGGGAGAGACGGGGCGGTCTGTTTAATCTTGGGCAGGATCTCGTCGCGTGCCGTTCGCCCGTTGCTGTCGTCGCACAGAACAAGCGCAAGGTCGGGCTGGATCGTCATCAGGTGAAGCGCGTCTGGTGCCTCTGTGACAGTGAGGATCCTCGTCTGCTTGTTTGAGATCGCCTGTTCGAGGAGCAGTCTCGAAGCGGGATCGGAAGAGATGAGCAAGAGGGTCGGAGGATGCATAGGAGCGCTCCCTATGTCAGGTTCCCTCACGGACCATCGCAGGACACCTGACAGGGTACTCCTATTGCGGGGCGGATGGAAGGGGGGAAGCGGCGGGCTGGTTGAGCGCCGCGTCGTTTCGTCTGGCAATCGCCAGATTGCGCTGAAAACCTTGGTGCTTCGCTCTGCGGATGGGGCTTCCTCGGAACCGCTCTGTAAACGCCCGTTCGTCAAGAGATTCGAGTTCGCTGAGACGGGGCGCTGCGGTAATGCCGGATGGAAGGAATGCAGGCTCGGCGGTGGGTTCGCCCCGAAGATTGAAGGGGCACACGTCCAAACAGTCGTCGCACCCGAAGACATGTCGGCCCATCCGTCCGGCGAGCTCCTCTGGAACATCCCCTTCATTTCCTCGAAACTCGATCGTCAGATAGGAGATACAGCGAGTGGCGTCGACGACATATGGTTCGACGATGGCGTCGGTGGGACAGGCCTGAATGCACAACGAGCAACTCCCGCACAGGTCGGAACCTGGAACGTCCGGAAGCAAGTCGAGCGTCGTCAACACTTCTCCGAGCAGTAACCAGGAGCCAAAGTCAGACGAGACCAGGTTCGAGTGTTTTCCCACCCAGCCGAGGCCGGCTTGTTGGGCCCAGGCTTTTTCCATGACCGGTCCAGTATCGACATAGGACAGAGTCCTCGCCTCAGGGGCCAGGCACTGGATACGGCGTTCAAGGTCCTTCAATCTCGGGCCGAGCAGGGCATGGTAGTCCATCCCCCATGCGTAACGGGCGATGCGTCCGTATCCCGGTCCTTCGATGGGCCGATGGCCCGTGTCGTAGTTCATGCCGACAGAGAGGATGGAGCGACAGCCCGGCAGCACCAGTTCGGGACGACTGCGGCGTTCCGGTTGTCGGCTCATCCAGGCCATCGTGCCGTGATAGCCCCGTTCAAGCCAGGTGAGCAGACGGGAGATGGCGCTGTCAGTCTGAGGTGAAGCAGGAACGGCGGCGATACCGACCGCGTCGAAGCCCAATGCCAGGGCTTCTTGCTTGATCGCGTCGGCGAGCGACATCACTGCGGTTGTGTGCAGTTGAAGCGAACGATGAACTGAACCGAGCAATGATCGGTACTGCAGCGGCCGCAAGTGCCGGTTATTTTGCTTTTCCAGTCGGTCTGCTTATCGTCGAAACGGCAGAAGGTCTTACCGCCTTTCGAGATGGTCGTCCAAGGTTTGCTGGTGCCCGGCGCCGTGGCCACAAGGCATCCCACCGGAATCGGGACATGGCATCGTTGCGAGGGTTCGCCCTTCGCCATGCCGAAGCTGCAGGATTGTTCCGTTGTGGCGCTGTAATCGTAGAAGTCCTGCGCCCGGACCTCCGATGGAGCGATCACCGCGAGACTCCACCATACAAGAGCGAGAGCTGGCAGGCCTACGTGCACGCGCATGATCGGCATCGTAGCACAGCGTCCGAGCTTGCGGCCACCCGTTCGACTGCGTAGAATCCCGGCAGGTGATCGACGACCCTGCGGTCTGCCGATCGTCTAAGGGAGCGAAGGATCAGAAAGGGGAGGCCATCGATGCTTGCCACGCGCATTCGCCAAAAAGAAGGAACCTTCTACTTCATCGCTTACAATGCGGCCGATCTGCTGGACAAAGTCCGGTTCACGAGCCGCTATTTCTTCGAAGGGGAGGAACTGGCGCAGGGGAAGATCTCCGAGCACGACGAGGTGGCCCAGTTCATCGCGGGCATCGAGCGCAGCGAGAAGGGGTTTCAACGGCTCCTCAACCGCCTAAAGATCAAACAGATCGTCAATTTCTACGAGACCGTCGTGGCGCAGCCGATGATTCCCGGCACCGTGCTCATTTTCACCGATGAGACGTTGCGGTTCCAGCGGGCGGGGGAATCCGAGTCCATCGGTCATCTGAGCGAGCCGAAGGGCAAGTACCTGGTGATCGACGGCCAGCACCGGTTGGCGGGCCTCCACTTCTTTCGCCAGAAACATCCGGATCAGATCGACAACGTCGAAGTACCTTGCGTGTTGTTCGACGGGCGCAGCGGGGATTTCGCCACTGAGATGTTCGTCATCATCAACAGCACGCACACCCGGATCAATCGGTCGCACTTGGTCGATCTGTACGAAAAAGTGTCCTGGGAAACACCGGAAAAGAAGTTCGCCGCGAAGGTCGTCAACCTCCTCTACGCGGAGGCGGACTCTCCGTTGCAGTACAAAATCAATCGGCTCGGCGGCCGCAGCAAGCAGGAAAAGTGGATTCTGCAGTCCGAAGTGTTCAACGAACTCCTCAAAGTCGTGACGGCGCACAAACGTTGGATGGAATCCCATCTGGGCATGAAGGCCGAACGCTGCTACGCCCTGGTGCGGGACTACCTTCACGGGGTGAAGGACGTGATGGAAGAGGTGTGGGGGCAGAACGAACGGTACATGTTCACGCGGGACGTGACGTTGAAGGCATTGATCCGCGTGCTCGACGATCTGATCGTGGACCGCAAACTAATGAGCGACTGGGACGACCAGCGGTCGCACAAGCCGTTTGCCGAGATCGTCAAACCCTGGGCGGCGCTGGCCAAGGAATTTCGCGCGGACGGCTTCTATGAACGGTTCGCGGCGAAAGGGCAACTTGAACGTGTCCGGAAGATCCACCAGCGGCTGCTCGATGCGATCGTGGGATAACCGAGGCGGCTTCGGGATCCTGCTCGCCGTGGGCGCCGCCTTGTGGTTGTGGTCGATCTCCGTTCCGTCCTATGGTGTAGAGGGGATCGAACGGCTGGATGTGCAGGCGGATCCAGCCGGCGGTGTCCGAGGTAAGGCCAGGGTCATCTTCCCGGTTAAACCCGACATCATCCAGGCCATCCTCACCGACTATGCCAAGTGGCCGGAGTTGTTCGAGACCCGCATGCGAGTCGTGAGCTTGGCGGTCGAAAAGGGGGTGGCGACGACCGACGTCCGAATCGATCATGCTCTGTTACCGGGCGAGCGCCGGTTGGTCAGCGAAACTCGGGTGTTGCCGGAGGGCGGGATGGTGACCGATCTCAAGAGCGGCGATTTCAAACGCTATCATCGTGAGTGGAGGCTCACCGCGACAGCCGACGGTCGCCAGACGAGTGCCGACTTCGAATTGCTCGTCGAGATCAAGTCGATGTTGCCGGATTGGCTCGTCGCGATGGCGATGCGCAACGAACTCGAAACACACTTCAAAATCGTCAGACTCAAGGCCCTGGCGCGCGCTGAGCAGGAAAAGTAAATTCCGACAGCTCGGCTTTGTCGAGACCTTGTTTGACCAAGGCGCCGATATCGAACATCCGCTCCACTCGGCGGATATCGTCGATCCGTGTTTTGGTACTGGGGTGGGGCGGGGTGAAGAGCGAGCAGCAATCCTGATCCGGTTCGATCGACGTGCTGAACGTGCCGATCTGTTCGGCGTGATCCGTAATTTCGAGCTTGTCCATGCCGATCAGCGGCCGCAGGATCGGCAGTTCCGACGCTTCCTCGATCACCGATAGGTTTTCCGGCGTTTGAGACGCCACTTGCCCGAGGCTGTCCCCCGTGACCAATCCCCAACAGCGTTCCCGCTGGGCCAGTTCACCGGCGATTCGGACCATCAACCGGCGATAGAGCACGATGCGATAAGGCGCCGGGGCCTGGGCCACGATCTCTCGTTGGATCTCGCCGAAGGGCACCACGTACAAACGCGAGCGATATTGATGGCTGGTCAGAGTGAGCACCAGATCGCGAACCTTTTCCTCCGATGCGCGACTGACCAGCGGTCGGCCGGAAAAATGGACGAAGACGGCGTTGCAGCCGCGCTTCATCATCCGGTACGCAGCGACCGGCGAATCGATGCCCCCGGAAATCAAGCAAGCCACCGTGCCGCTGACGCCCACCGGCATGCCGCCGGGCCCTTGGATCTTGTCCACCGAATAATAGGCATCTCGCGCAAGCAGTTCCACGTGGACCGTGAGATCCGGGTTCGTGAGATTCACTTTCTTGCCGGTCGCGTCGCACACATACTTGCCGACGGTTCGCTCCACGTCCATGGAGGTGAGCGGCAGACGTTTGTCGGCTCGTTTTGCGGTGACTCGAAACGTATTGAAGGATCGACCTTCGAGGGAGCGGCCGATGCCTTTGAGCAACTCGTCGAGGTTCGGCTTGGCGAGATTGAGCGGGACGGCGTGGGCGAGGGAGAAATTGGCGATGCCGAATACCTTGCTGAGGCGCTCACGGACCGTCTGATCAGCGGACTGTTCGGGTAGAGCGATCCGAATACGCCCGCGGAGGCTCTCGACGCGTCTGATACCGAGATCCTTCACCGCCGAACGGATATTGCCGATCAGCTGTCGTTCGAAGAAGTCGCGATTGCGGCCTTTGAGCGCAAGCTCGTGGTAATGGACGATCGCGCAATGCATGGCTACCGTTCTTGCGCCTCGAGGAAACGCTCCGTGTCGATTGCCGCCATACAGCCGGAGCCGGCGGCTGTGACCGCTTGGCGATACAAGGCGTCCTGCACGTCCCCGGCCGCGAAGACGCCCATGACGCTCGTGGCGGTTCCTTGGCGGGTCTTGATATAACCGCGTTCGTCCATTTCGAGCTGCCCGGCGAAGAGTGCGGTGTTGGGGCGGTGTCCGATGGCGAGGAACAGACCCGAGCAGGGGAGGTCCCAAACGTTTCCCGTGACGACGTTTTTCAGCCGGACTCCCGTCACGACGTCTTGGCCCAGCACGTCTTCGACGGCGCTGTTCCAGAGGAACGCGATGCGCTCGTTCTTCATGGCGCGGTCCTGCATGATCTTCGAGGCGCGGAGTTTGTCGCGCCGATGCACGACCGACACTTTTGTGGCAAACTTGGTGAGGAAGGTCGCTTCCTCCATCGCGCTGTCTCCCCCGCCGACCACGACGAGGTCCTTGCCCTTGAAGAAAAAGCCGTCGCAGGTGGCGCAACTCGACACACCGTACCCCCACAGCCGCTTTTCGTTCGCGAGGCCGAGGGTGATCGGGGAGGCCCCCGTGGCGATGATGAGGGTCTGGGTCTCGATGGTCTGCTCTCCGTCGATCGTCAGGCGAAAAGGACGGTTCTGCAATGTTACGGCGCTGACGTCGCCGGTCATGAACTCCGTGCCGAAGCGCTCGGCCTGGGCCCGCATCTCTTTCATCAGTTCGGGGCCCATGATGCCCTTCGCGAAGCCAGGATAGTTTTCGACTTCCGTGGTGGTCGTCAGTTGTCCGCCGGACTGCCATCCTTCGATGACCAGTGGAGCGAGGTTGGCTCTGGCGCAGTACAGGGCGGCCGTCAGACCAGCCGGTCCTGAACCGATGATGGCGACGCGACGCATAGGCCAATCTAGCACAGCGAGGAAGACGATTGCAGGAGTGGACGAACTAGGCTTCCGTAGCGAGGCGTCGGTAAAGGGCTCGGACAGCCGCTTTCAGGCGACTCTTAGTTCCGGTTCCGTCCAGTACAAAGTCGGCTCGTTGAGCCTTCATAGCAATCGGCATCTGACTCCGGATGCGCCGCAAGGCCTCGAGGCGGGCAAGACCGTTTCTGGCGTGTAGTCGGGCGATCTGCGTGTCGCGATCGGCGGTGACGACGAGAATCTTGTCCACCCGCTTGTCGATGCCGGCCTCAAACAGCAGCGGAACATCGTAGATGACCACCGCGTGAGGGGCCTTGCGGGCTGCCTGTTTCGTCAATCGGCCTTGTTCGCGTGCGACGCGTGGATGGATGATTCGTTCGAGTCGGCGCCGGGTGCGCCGGTTTTGGAAGACGATCTTGCCGAGCGCATGACGGTTGATCGTCCGGTCAGCATTCAGTACGCCTTTCCCGAATTTTTCAACGATGTCCCGCCAGGCGGGCTTTCCTGGCTGCACGACCAAGCGAGCAAGTTCGTCGGCATCGATGACCACGGCTCCGCATGACTCGAACATTTTGGCGACGGTGCTCTTGCCTGTTGCGACGCCTCCTGTGAGCCCCACGAGAATCATGGCGGCGGAGCTTATCACGCAGGGTCCGGCCCCACAAGAAACACCCGATTGACATGCCGCGGCTTCAGCCTGTAATACCGTAACCCATGTGTTATGCCCGTTGTCTGGCTCTGGTATTGGTCCTCGCCCTGCTGAGCGTCATGCCGCTTTGGGCGGAAGCCCCGGCATCGGTCACCCCGCGAACCATCACGGTCGCGCTCGACGGGAGCGGCGATTTCGTGTCCATCCAGGAAGCGGTCGACGCCAGCAAGAAGGGCGATACGGTCTTCCTCAAGTCCGGTACGTACTCGCAGGACTTTACGGTCCACAGCAAGGATCAGATTAAGATTGTGGGTGCCGGCCAGGACAAGGTCACGTTGGTTGGGCGGGAGACGATCGTCGGAGTGCTGCATGTGGGGAAGTGGCCCTACGGAGCGACCAATATTGAAATCAGCGATATGACCATCAACGACCACGGCGGCCACGCCGTAGGCTTGTTCAACGGCAAGGGTATCGTGCTCAAGCGCCTGACGATCAACGGCATGTTGTTCAGCCAGCAAGTTCAAGATGTGCGAATCGAGAACTGCAACATCGGCGGCAGCGAAACCACCGGGGTGCAGTTTGCCGATTCGCAGGCCGAGTTGGTCGGCAATTTTATCCATGACAACGACCATGGCGTGAACGTGGCGGGAAAATCCAACGTTCGCCTGGAACGCAACGTCATCACCAGGAGCCTCTTTGAAGCCGTGGTCGTCAATGACAAGGCGAAAGCGGTGCTCGTCAGCAACACGTTGGTCAAAAACGGAGGCGGGGCTGCCTTCCTCGGTCAGTCTCACAGCGAGGCGACCGGCAACGTTGTCGGCTTGAACCGTGTAGGCTTCTTGGTGGCCGCGTCCAGTTCCGCTTCGACATCGTACAATGCCCTCTACAACAGCGAAGGCGACTACCTGCGAGCCGGAAATCCCAATCAGCCTGCTCCCGAACTAAAGGCTCAGTCCGATATTACGGGGGATCCGTACTTTGTTGACCCCGGGCGTGACGATTTTCGCTTGCGAGGCGATACCCCGCTTCTGAAAGTCGGCGAGTTTCCCTTTCTCGGTGCCCTTCCTCCTGCCTTGGAATCAAGCCGGTAATCGCTCGTAATCATCAACGTATTCAATCGCTTGCCCTGCCTGCCCCGGTCTGCATCAGACCATATGCTATGCTAACTGTACACAGCAAGTGGCAGAGGGAGTCGGTGGCTCAAGAATTGCTGTGGAACTGCCGAAATCCTCAAGAGGAGGCCAAGCGTGGCAAGTTATCGACAGGAACTCGAACGGCGAGGGACGGATGGCATCCCATCACTCGACGATATTGAGCCTGGAAAGATTGTGGGCGCGGTGATTCCCATGTCCGAGCAAGCCCAAACCCAGATGCGGGACAGCATCGAAGTCATCGATTATCTTCTCAACCAAGAACGAGTCGTGTGGAGTTGAGCACTCCCTCGTTCTTTCCTCCAATTTTCTGACTGCTACTGGTTACCTCCCTTCTTGACAGGTCTCTTGAGTCTCCGTAGGCTTCGGGCCAGTTGTGTTCATCACACCAGGAGACTCGTCATGTTGCCTCATCCAGGAATGCGGTTCTTGTCGTGCCTCGCCAGCGTAGCCCTGTTCGCAGCGGCGGGGAACCTACAAGCCTCGGAAGAATTGCCCAAGGAGTCGGCGCTGCCGTTGTCGCTCGCACAGCGGGCTGTCCAGTCTGCCGTTGAGGCTTGCAAGAAAGATGGGTATCGCGTGTCGGTGTCCGTTGTAGACCGGGCCGGTCTGCTCCGGGCGATGGGTCGGGCGGATGGGGCAGGGCCGCATACGATCGACAGCAGCAGGAAGAAGGCCTATACGGCTGCAAGCCTGCGGCGTCCAACGACGGAAATGGCCGAGCTCGTCAATAAAGTTCCAACGCTCCAAGCCCTGCGCGAGATGAACGACCATGTCCTGATACTGGGTGGGGGGCTGCCCATCGAAATGGGCGGTGAGATTGTCGGAGGAATCGGCGTCGGTGGGGCGCCTGGGGCACACCTGGACGATGCGTGCGCCCAGGCCGGACTCGATGCCATCGGTGCGGCTCCGAAGGTCCCTGCCGCCAAGTGAGCCGCAGCTCCTTCCTTGGCGCGCTGTTGCTCCTGCCGATGTCTTCGACAGCCTGCAACAGCGACGTTCCGGTCTCCGCTACCGCGACCTTCGTCCCCTACGGCACGGTCACCGTGACCCGGGTTGCGACCCACCCCTTGTTGCCTCGATACAATCTACGACTGACGATTCAAGGAGCCGGTATCTGCCGGGCAGAGACCGAGTTGTTTCCCGACACCGGTCACGTCAGTCGCCGGAATGTGTATGAAGTTTCGCAGGGCCTGTTGTACGTGATCGGTCAGTATGACGCGCGGGTTGTCGATTTCAAGCGCTGTCTCATCACGCTCTCCGAGTTTCGATCACTCGAGCCCGACCGGCATTTTCTCGGCAGTTTCGACGTGGACGAGCGCAACGCCTGGATCTTCCTTCCAATGTCGGACCGGCAAGAGCTGCCCTTCGAAAAATCGTGAAGTGTTCGCAATCGCCTGCCTTCTCGCCCCGTTCCCTCCGCGTGGGGTTCGTGTATCGTCGTTGTTTGGACTCAACATTCGATAGGTCTGGATCGGGGAGCGCTTCGCGTTGCCGGGAATGCTGGCGTGTCGTGACGCATCGCAGAAAATAGTATCGCTTCATCCAGACTTGCCGTTCCCTCAACTGGCTCCGAAGGCATGATCGATCGCGAAGAGCCAAGTCCCATCCGCCTGTCGACGCGCGACTTCGACGTTTCTTCCACTGAGTAACACGGATTCTCCATCAGGGCCGGTCCCAGTCAAACGCCATTCGCCTCGCAAGAGAGCGATGCCTTCTCCTCGCATCACGAAGTCGGTTGTCATGGTGATGGTGCCCTTCAGCAAGAGGAACTGTTCGAGGGCTTGGCGGATCGCGTCATGCCCGTTGACAATGGTGCCTGGTTGGGGTGCCAGAGAGGCGGTCGGTTCATACAATCGGACCAGGCGATCCAACGCGCCGGCATTGAACAACGTCGCGAATTCAGCATGAAGCGCCTCAGGGGTCGCCGTTCCTCGCATACAGCCTCCTTACGGTGCAGGGCCATCCTCGACAAGCTCGTGTAGAATGGGGATCTGTTCTCGTAGTTGCGTTCCATGAAGCAACCGATCATCGGATATCATCAGGATGAGCAGGGAGACTGGGTGGCCGACTTGGCCTGCGGCCATGGACAACATGTGCGGCATCAGCCACCGCTCACCACCCGCCCCTGGGTACTGACCGAAGCCGGCCGTGAGCGCCATCTTGGTACGACCCTGAACTGTAAAAAGTGCGACAGTGAGGGATAACGTTCATTCGATCACAGTCAAATGAGCTCCCTCCGTCATCAGGCCGAGTCCGCCACCATTCCAAGGTTGCAGACTCGCCCCCTGATACGCATACCCGCCCGTCACCGGGTCGGTAGCGAGCAATAGGGGGGTATCGAGATCCAGAACCTCGAAGCCTTTCATCCCGAGGACGAGGCTGAAGGAGCAGCCCATGGCAATCCTGGTCTCCACCATGCCGCCGATCATCAGTTTCAACCCTGACTTGAGTGTAAAGGAAGCGATCTCCCGTGCTTCGACTACGCCGGTTTTCATGATCTTGATGTTGATGTAGTCGGCCGCCTCGCAGGCTACCACCTCTTCGGCGTCCGCCAATGAGCGCACGGACTCATCGGCCGCGACAGGGATGCCGGTTTCACGTCTGATCGCGCGGAGGCTGTCCAGGTCATCCCGTTCCACCGGCTGTTCCAACAGGACCAGCGTGCCTCCGACTCGCGTGACTCCTTTGGCGAAGGCCAGGCACTCCGCTCTCGTGAACCCTTGGTTGCCGTCACCGATGAAGGTGATGCCAGGCAAGGCTTGGTGAACCGCTTCGAGCCGGCGAACGTCTTGATCTACATCGTGGCCGACTTTCATTTTGAAGAGACGAAACCCCCGTCGGTACCAGGTCTGCGCCAACTCCAGCGTCTTGTCCAGGCTGCAGATCGGTATCGTGATATCGGTTTCCCGCTCCCGCACGTCGGCGGCTCCCCACAGTTTCCATGCCGGTATGCTGAGGGCACGACAGTAGGCGTCGATTGCGGCGGTCTCCAGCGCACAACGCGCCGCCGGCAGATGGGGAGCCGCCGACTGCATCATGCCAGCGAGGTCGACGAAGCGCTCGGCAGACTGATGCAAGATCATATGTCCCAGCTGCGACAAGGCGGTTAGACAGGAAGGCCGGTCCTCCCCGCCTACTTCAGGGAACGGCGCGGCTTCCCCATAGCCTTCCGCCCCATTCTGCAACGTCACGCGAACGAACACATTTTCGGCGACGACACGCGCCCCTGTCGCCACAACGAACGGATCGGTGATTGGTATGTCGATGGACCAGAACGCGATCCGTTTGATGGCCAGATGGTCGTGGTTCATGATGGATAGGACGGCCTCGGGCCGTCATGGTAGCGGGATTCTGGCCTTGATGCCAGCGGAAAGGCCGGGCGTCCTGCCGTCTTTCGAATCGTTCAGGCCTTGACTTCCGACGGTCTGATCCGCCAACCATCGTCGGGAGGATGAGGGAGGAACGAGCTCTGTGAGAGCTTCGGTAGCGATCATCATCGTCTTGGCCGGCCTGGTTCTTGTGAGTCTTGGGCTATGGCTGGTGTTCCCGTCAGTGGCACAGATGGCCATTGAACGATGGCTCGCCGGGCAAGGCTATCACGATGTGTCGGTCACGCTCAGCCGTCCATCGTGGTCTCGGGTCGACATAGTCGAGGTGAGATTCGCGCAGGCGTTGCGACAGGAGCGGCTGACCGTTCACCTGAGAGGCATCTCGATCGAATACGGTCCCCGCAGCTTGTTCAGTGGTCGCCTTGAACGAGTGACGATCTCCGATGGGTCGGTGGTCCTTCAGAAGCTTCGATTGTCGCAGGCTGGATCCGACCAGCTTGAAGCCGAGGTGCCGCTAGAATCCGAGACCGAGCCCCTGGACCTCGTGACCGTCAGCGATCTGGTGCAGGGTGTCCCGGTTCTGCCCTTGAAGGAACTTACGGTCCGCCGGTTGACGATGATGCGGGAGGGGGTGACCGGTCCGTTACGGCAGGCTGCCATATCAGGAACTGTGCGACAACAAGACGAGGGGGTGTTCGTTGAACTCCTCTTCAAAGGTGATGGCGTCCAATCCTACGTGTTGCGTGTCACGGATCTTGCGACCGGTGTCTTGTCCATCCAGCTGGAGCAAGAATCTTCACCGCGAAAGCCGTTCGCGTACTGGCGGACGGAGGCCGAATCCGCGGGAGCCCAAATCCGACTGCATGGACAGGTCGATCTGGATATCCAACAATTGGCTCCGTTTCTCGCCATTCTGTTCCCATCGAGCCTGGAGTCGAGTTCAGCCTCCGGCAGGGTCCAAGCCACCTGGAGCGGTGTCGCTCCTTCCGAGACGGCTCTCGCCTCGGTCTGGCGAAGTCCGGCCACGAACATCGAAGGAATCGTGCAGACCCAGATGCGGCTGCGGGATGTCCGGGGCGTCGGAAGAGACTTCGTGATTGCCGCGACCGGAAAGTTCCACGGCAATGCGGAGGGAATGCGATGGGTGATTCAACCGGGGACGTTGTTGGCGGCGTCGGTCGACGCCACACGTGTGGCCGGACTTCGGCCGATAAGACAGCATCTTTCGCCGGGGGCCTATCCTCTCCGCGTTGAAAGCACGGGGGAACTCACGGGCGATCTGCACTGGTCCGAGTCCCCCATTCGCTTTTCGATGACCGGTCCTCTTACCACGTCCTACGGTGATGGCAGCTCCCCGATGAGATTGCGCGCGACGGTGACGCAAGTCGCGGGACGGGGATCCGTGATCACCGTGGCGGAGGGAACGTTTCGATGTGATGGACACCTGCCGGACTCGCTGGCTCGGACTCTTTCGTCCGCAGCGGTGACGGCGGATCTCACCGGGCTGCTGCGGTGGGATGGTCAAGTAGTGCGAGGGCAACTCAATCAGGCTTCCTACGTGGCGGCTGTCGGCGTATCGGCGGACAAGCTCCGGACAGACAAGGTGAAGTTGACGGTCACGGAAGCCGTCCCCTTTACCATCGATGCTCGAGCGGGTGTGTGGGCTCTGGAGGCATCGTCGGCGACCATCGATACGCCAGAGATTCACATCGATGACGGTCGTCTGCGCGCCGAACCGGCGATTCTCACGATGCAATCGGCGCGAGGCGCTCCTGCTCTAACGGACGCGCAAGGGACCCTGGCGATTCGTGGAGTCAAGGTTGTCCATCCAAGGGGTACCGTCCCCTTGTCCGACTGGAGAATTCGGTTCCGTGCCGACCGGTCGACGGCAAACGCGGAGATCGAGGCGAAGCTGCGGTCGCATCCCATCGTGGCGGCGGCTGTTGTGCAGCATGAGTGGGAATTCCGGCGTGGCACCATCCATCTGACAGCGAGCCCCGTCACGTTCGATCGTACGGCGTTTCGGCTTCAACAGGTCATGTCGCCTTGGCATTACCCCTTTGACGTGACCGGAGGAACCCTCTCAGCATCCCTCGACTTGCTCTGGGGGCCTGATTCCGACCAGCCCGACCATCCGGTCCGGTTGCGCTCGGGCTCCGGGGAGGTTTCGCTCGATCGCATTTCCGGGCAGTACCGCGACATTCCCATCACCGGCATGAGCGGCACGCTCGCTCTGCGCACAGAAGGAGGCGACCGATTCACGATGGTCAGACCCGCAAAAGTGACGGTCCAGTCGGTCAATCCAGGAGTCGAAGTGAAGAACGTGGCTATGACGGTCGATGCCGAGTGGAACAGGACGGAGGAGCTTCCGACCGTGGAGATTCGGGAGTTTGTCTGTGAAATTCTAGGCGGGACTATCACCAGCCAAGGCACGCGAGCGCAATTGGGCCGACCTCCGCATGTATTTACGATGTTGGTGAAACAGGTGGATCTTCAGAGGGTGCTGAGTTTGGAACAGCAGCAGGGATTGGAGGGCAGCGGCATCCTCGACGGGGCGATCCCGATGATCGTCAGCGCTCGCGGCGTCGCCGTCAAGGACGGCCAGTTCTCCGCGCGTCCACCGGGCGGCGTCATTCGATACCGGACCTCCTCCGACACGTCCAAAGCCGTGAGCCGCGCCAATGCCAGCATGGACGTGGTGCTGCAGGCTCTCAACAACTTCCATTACAATGTGTTACAAGTAGGCGCACAGTACGCCGAGGACGGAACATTGAATCTCGCGGCACGGCTCGAAGGACGGAATCCTGATCTGAAACAGAGCCCGCCGTTTCACTTCAACCTGACGGTTCAAGAAAACGTGCCGGCGCTGCTCAAGAGCCTGCGGCTGGTGCAGGACATCGAGGAGTCGCTCCAAAAGAGGTTCGTGCGACCGTGAAGGGAAAGAGGCACAGCATGGTGCAACGTTGTCGAACGGGACTGACGGCAGGACTGGTCGCAGGCGGGATTGTGACGATGCTGACGGCCTGCACGCCGAGGGTGGAAGTCGCGGCGCCTGACAAGCCCATCACCATCAATCTCAACGTCAAGATCGATCACGAGATCCGGGTGAAAGTGGACAAGGAATTGGATCAGGTGTTGTCGACTGGTAGCGGGTTGTTCTAAGTCGCGATCGATCAAAGAGCGGAGGCGAGCATGCAGCCAAGGTTTCTGATTCTCGCTGTCGGTGGGGCTCTCATGACCCTATCGGCCGTGTCATCCGTCTCGGCCATCTCGTTGGAGGAGGCCAAGGCGAAGGGGTTGGTCGGTGAGAAGCCCAATGGGTATCTCGGTGCCGTCAATACAGGTGCGCCGGACGTACAGGCGTTGACGAACGAGGTCAACGAGAAGCGCCACCAGGCCTACGAGGATATCGCTAAACGAAACAAGACCCCCCTCTCCGCCATCGAGGCGTTGGCGGGGGAAAAGGCGATTCAAAACACCAGGCCAGGCAATTTCGTCGAGGGAGCGGGCGGTTGGATGAGGAAGTAGTACGGTTCAAGCTCATCAGGCGTAGCGGTCATTGAGAAACGGCAGCGCCGTGTTGGAGTAGCCCCGAATCTCCCAGAAGCCCTTCTCGTCTTTGTCGGCGAAGGTGATCTCCTTGACCCACTTCGCCCCCTTCCAGGCGTACCGCTTCGGTACGATCACGCGAACCGGGCCGCCATGCTCCTTGGTCAACGGTTTACCGTTCCATTTGTACGCGAGCAACACATCGGTGTCGTCGCAGGCTTCCAACGGCAGGTTCGTCGTGTAGTCGTCATACGACTTGAACAGCACGAATCGAGCCAACGACAGCGGTTTGACCACCGACATAATGTGTTTGAAACTGACCCCTTCCCACTCGTTGTCGAAGCGGCTCCAGGACGTGACGCAATGGAAGTCCGAAATGTCCTTGAAGGGAGGTTGGGCCAGAAACTGTTCCCACGTCCAGGTGACGGGAGCCGCGACGAATCCGCCGATCGTAACGTTCCATTCGACCAGCGGAATGTCCGGTTTGACGCCCAAGTCCAAGACCGGGAACGTCTCGACCAGGTGTTGGCCCGGAGGCAGGCGGTCGTTTCCCGCTTCGAACACCTCCCGTTCCTCTCCACCACGCCGGGCCTTCGCCCACTGCTCTTTGGCCTTCGTCAAACGAGTTGATTCATCCATTGGTCGGCCTCCTAACTATACAGGGTAGGACAGGTCGGGGCGATCTTACAAGACGGCCCGCCACAAGCACGAATCGCGGGCCTGTCCGATCACCCGAAGAGTCCCCGAAGACCTGCTACACTTAACAGTGGCCAAGATGAGAGAGCGAACGATGAACCCACGAGCCCGAGTTCTGGTCGTCATCCTTTCTCCGTTGATCCTGTGCGCGGGGTACCAGGTCGAGGGCCTGGGGGCGCAGACACGCCCAAAGGATCAGGCATCCACAGCGAAGGTCCCGACCGCTTCGGAACTGCCGGCGGTCCCACGCCGCACAGCCGGCTCCCAGTTGCTCCACGAGTCGATGGGGACGGCGCGAGGGCAGAAACAACTCAAGGGTGAGGGGACGCCATCGCCAGCTGACTCCCAGCCGATACATCGAAAGGTCCACAAGAAGGCCAAGGCCCGCAAACAGACCATCCTGAAGGCGGTGGTTCAGCCTCGCCAGGAGCTGCGATATCATGGCGTGCTGGAGGATCCGCAACGGTACGATCCGCGCCTGAATGCGAAGGCGTCCGGTGTACCGAATCCCCAGACGCCGGAGTTGATCCACGATCACTTCCGGGAGTTGGACCGCAACCAGGACGGCCTCATCGATCCGGTCGAACGGGCGGTCGGCCGCTTGGACATAGATCGAGATCTGGACAGCCATCGACCGCGATAGCTCATCGGTTTCCTGCTCCCCCACATCCGACAGGCTCAGCTCATCCGTAGTTCCAATCACGCTCATCCATTTCAGCTCGTAAGAAAAGTCGCCTTCCCAAGACTCAGTGCGTAAAGGCGCATTGACAGCCAGGAAGGGAGTCCCCATGATACGCGAACACACAGCGATGCCGAACGAGATGCCGACCAGCCAGCCAGCCGGAGGAATCAGCGCAGGGAAACTCGCTATTGCCGCCGGAATCGCCTGTGCGATCGGCGCTTTCTTCTACTTTGACCTCGGACGATTCCTCTCTCTGGATGCACTAAAAGCCAACCGCGACCATCTCCTTGCCTTTACCGAAGCCAACTATCCGGCGTCCGTAGCGCTGTTTATTCTTGCCTACGTGGCGGTGACTGGGCTCTCGCTGCCGGGCGCCGTGATCCTGACCCTTGCCGGGGGGTTCTTGTTTGGGGCTGTAGCAGGCACTCTATTTGTGAACATCGGCGCGACGATCGGAGCGACCCTGGCTTTCCTGGCGGCCCGGTACATGCTGCGTGACTGGGTCGAGCAGAGATTCGGAAGGTGGGTGGGGCCGATCCAGGAGGGGTTCGCCAAAAATGCATTCAGTTATCTCATGACCCTGCGGCTTATCCCGCTCTTTCCGTTCTTTGTGGTCAACCTGGTGTCAGGCCTCACGCGCATGAACGTTGGCAGTTATGTGGCGGCGACGGCCCTCGGGATTATCCCGGGCTCCTTTGTCTACGCCTATGCCGGCCGCCAGCTCGGCACCATCAACTCGCTCAAAGAGATCGCCTCTCCCAATGTCATCGGGGCGTTTGTACTCCTCGGCATCCTGGCGCTTGTGCCTGCGCTGTACAAGAAGTTCGCTGCGAAGTCGGCATGACCGCCATCCGTCGCTAGAAGTCACGCAAGAGGCATGGTATGACAAGACAGTTCTCCGAAGAGGTTCGTACGATGAGTCAGCCGATACATGGACTGGTATTGCCTGACGACGAACATAACCGCACTCTGGTCGAGAATGTGCACCCCTCTCAGTGGGTCAATCCCGAGCCGGGAGGTCGCTACAACATCGTGGTGATCGGCGCCGGCACAGCCGGCTTGATCACTGCCGTGATCGCAGCCAGTCTCGGCGCGAAGGTTGCTTTAATCGAGAAACACTTGATGGGCGGTGATTGCCTGAACGTCGGGTGTGTGCCCTCCAAGGGAGTGATTCGCGCGGCTCGAGCCTGGGCCGACTTGCGGAACGCGGCAGAATTCGGTCTGCAGATTCCGGCTGGTGTAAAGTACGACTTCGGCACGGTGATGGCCCGGATGCGGAAGCTGCGAGCTCGCATCAGCCACAACGATTCTGCTCACCGCTATACGAAACTCGGAGTCGACGTCTATATCGGCAGCGGGCGGTTCACCGACAAGGAGACGATCCGGGTCGAAGGGCTGGCCGGGAATCGAATTTTGAAGTTTGCACGAGCGGCGATCTGTACTGGCGCGAGAGCTTCGGCTCCGCCCACCCCCGGTCTGCAAGAAGCCGGGTACCTGACGAATGAAACTGTCTTTTCTCTCACCGGGTTGCCGGCGCGGCTTGGCGTGATCGGAGCCGGCCCCATCGGCTGCGAATTGGCGCAATCGTTTGCGCGGTTCGGCAGCCACGTCTATTTGATCGAAGCCCAGCACGGCATCATGCCGAACGAAGATCGCGACGCGGCCGAAATCGTCGAACGGCAGATGGTGAAGGACGGAGTCACGTTGCTCTGCTGTGGCAAAGACCTCAGGGTTCAGAAAACAACGGAGGGCAAACGGCTGACGGTCGATTCTCACGGCCAACAATATGACGTGACGGTTGATGAGATTCTGGTCGGCGTCGGGCGCAGTCCCAACGTCGAAGGCATCGGGCTGGAAGCCGCTGGGGTCGAGTACGACAAGAGCGGTGTGAAGGTGAATGCCAGGCTGCAGACGAGCAATCCCAAAATCTTCGCGGCCGGCGACATCTGTTCGCGTTTCAAGTTCACCCACGCCGCCGACGCCATGGCGCAGATCGTGATCCAGAACGCGCTATTCCCCCATCCGTTGGGATTGGGCTATGCCAGCGTCGACTCGCTCGTCATGCCCTGGTGTACTTTTACGGAGCCGGAGGTTGCGCATGTGGGGTTGTATGAAAAAGACGCCAATGCCCAGGGCATCGAGGTTGAGACCTATACATTCAAGCTTGACGAGGTGGACCGTGCGATTCTGGATGGTGAGGATGACGGCTTCGCCAGAATCCACATTCGAAAAGGCACCGACAAGATTGTCGGCGCGACAATCGTAGCAGCTCATGCCGGCGACCTGATCGGCGAGTTGTCGGTGGCGATGAAAGCCGGGGGAAGCGCCAAACTGGTCGCCGGAACCATCCACCCCTATCCTACGCAAGCTGAGGTGAACAAGAAAGCAGTGAATCTGTGGCGCAAGGCCCATTTTACCCAGGCGACGAAAAGTCGACTGAGTAAGCTGTTCACCTGGTTGCGACGAGGTTAGGGACGATGAGGGGCCATCTCCATCTTGCTGCCGCCGTGTTGATCGGCATCCCCCCGCTTGCGATGTCGGATATGCCCTCTTCCCTGGACGTCGCAACGTTCTCAGCCAACCAGGCCGGGCTCGGCGTTCCGGACGGCTGGAAGCCGTTGACCTTCAAGAAAATTCCCAACCTGACTCGGTATGAACTGGTCAAAGATGGCGAGTCCGTAGTGGTGAAAGCCGTGAGCGAAGCTTCAGCCTCCGGCCTGACCAAAGCAGTCAAAATCGACCCTAGGGTGTTTCCGATCATTCGTTGGCGATGGAAGGTCGAAAACCTTCTCAGGCACAGCGACGTGAGCCGGAAGGACGGCGACGACTATCCCGCCCGTCTCTACATTACGTTCGAGTACGAGCCCGACAAGGTCGGCTTTTCAAAGAAGCTGAAGTACAAGGCTGGGCGAGCGATTTTCGGCGACATCCCCATCGGCGCGTTGAACTACATATGGGAAACCAAGACTCCGGTGGGAACGATCGTCGAAAATGCGTATACTGATTTCGCGCAAATGATCGTAGTGGAGAGTGGGCCTCAAAAAGTCGGTGTGTGGGTGGACGAAGAGAGGAACATCTACGACGACTACAAGAAGGCCTTCGGCGAGGAGCCTCCCATGATCAACGGCGTGGCCATCATGACAGACACTGATAATACCGGAGAACGAGCGGTGGCCTATTACGGTGACATTCGGTTTGTGAGTACGGCGAAATAGGGGAGAGAAATGAAGAGGCCGGCCTGTACCTAGCCGGCCTCTTCGTGGACACCAGCGCGCCCGGGGTGGGTGCGCGGATTCAAAGCGGTTACTGGATCGAATTCGCGAAGCCGCCCCGCGTGATTTCCGCGCGAACGGTGTCCCCGACCTTCTTCTGCTTGATGTGCTTCGTGCCCTGGCCGACGTAGAGCTTGACCTGATTGCCTTCGTAGTCCTCGACCATGTAGGCGTTACCGTCGATGTTCTTCACCGTGCCACCGATCGTCTTCCAGGCCGGGCCCGGCTTCTCGTCGTGATGGCCGGACTTTGGCGCATCCTGGGTATGGGGGACCGAGCCCATCGACGAGGCTGCGGCCGCTGCGGACGAGTGGGAAGGTGATTTCTTCTTGGACTCTTTGTCCTTGGCCATAGCCGGCGCAGCCACGAGGGCGCAGGCCAGCGCAGCCACGATCAGGGGGACCATCGTCTTTTTCTTCGCCTTCTTCATGAAATCCTCCTTAATTCAGCTGAAATGGCTATCTTGTGGCTTCACGTCAGCAAGGCATATGCCGTGGCCAAACCTCTATGTAGGCTTGGAATTTCAGGAACTTATACCCTTGAGCCTCCCGAGCCCATGTTCGTTCTGCTATGAAATCGGAAAAAAAACGGCATGAATCTGTCCAAATATGACCGTCTGAGCCGAGATGAGGGAGACTGATGGCGGGCGTGATTGATTTCCTGAGCAGAGCTGCTGCTCCCGTCGCCAACCTCCTGGTTGGGCGGCCTGTGCTGGTGACGTTCCAACTCACGCTCCGCTGTAACTCAGCCTGTGGATACTGCGACTTGCCCTTGAATCAAGGGCGGTACGAGATGTCGCGGGAGGAGATCCAACGGGTCTTTGGCGCCCTCTATCGGGACGGTGTGCGATTTGCGCTCATACAAGGCGGCGAACCTCTCTTGCGCCGCGACGCACTCGACGTGTTGGAAGATCTCTCCCGGCTGGGGTTTCACCTCACACTCGTCACGAATGGGACGAAACTCACAGCTGCGTTGCTTGAACGGCTGCGCAAGATGCCGCTGGCCATCTCGGTGAGCCTGGATACCTTGGATCCTCTGCGCTACCAGCAGATTCGAGGAGCCGATCAGTTCGATCAGGTGATGGACGGCATCGCGTTGCTGGCCTCGTACCCCCATCCGAAATTTCTGACCTGCATTGTCACGGAACTGAATCGGCGGGAAGTGCCGGAGGTCGTGCGATTCGCCACGGCTCGGGGTTTCTTGCCAGTCGTGGGCGCTTACCATTGGAATGTCGGCACCTATGGCAAGGCAGACGGGCTGTTGATGTACGAACGAGCACAAGCAGCTGCGGTCTTCAGCGGATTGCTGAACGAGCAGCTGATCCCGCCCGGGTACTTCAGAAAATTTGTTGAGGACAACGTCAGTTGGCTGCGAGGGACAAAGCTGGAGCCCTGCGACGCAGGCAAGTACAGTGTCGCAGTCGACGCGTCCGGGAACGTCTCGGCTTGCCTCGCATTTCCGTCGGTCGGGAATCTACTCGAGTCGTCGCTGAGCGAAATTCTGGATCGCTTCGATCGCCGGAGCATCCAGGCCTGTTCCGATCGATCATCCTGCAACCGGCTCGACGGTCGTGTTGTGGGGACGATCCTACGCCATCCGGTCACCGCCCTTCGCACGCCGGTGTCGTTCGTAACTAAAGGAACGGCTGTATGAGGCGATGGCCGGGAATCCTGTTGCTGTGCCTCTTCATCGCCGGCTGTTCGTCGGGCCCTCGCTCCTATCGACCGGGCGATCCTCTCTCGCCAGGACAATTCTCCCATGCAGTCTGGAGCGACTTGGTCGAGGCTCACGTTCGAGAGGGGGTGGTCGACTATCCAGGCATGCAAAACTCCGGTTGCCTAGATGCCTATCTCACCGATCTGGACCGCATCGATCCAACTACGCTACCGGCTCGTGATGGGCAACTGGCATTCTGGATCAATGCCTACAACGCGTTCGCCGTCAAGGGGATCTTGGACGGCTATTCGCCTGCCAGCCTGTGGGGGCGATACCGCTATTTCATCGGTCGCGAATATCGGGTGGGCGGTGCTGCCATCAATCTGTACGATCTTGAGCGTGAGGTGCTCATCGCGCAGTTTCACGAGCCACTGATGCATTTTGCCATCGTCTGTGCGTCGGCATCCTGCCCCAAGTTGCAGCCATGGGCCTATCAACCGACCCAACTCGACCGCCAGCTGGATCACGTCGCGCGTGCGTTCATCAACGATCCCACGCGCAATCGGTTCGATCGACAGAAGAAAGTCGCCTTTCTGTCGATGATCTTCAAATGGTTTGAACAGGATTTTTCGAGGGCCGCCGGATCGGTCTTGGCCTACGTCGCCCGCTACGTCGATGATGCGGAATTCGCCAAGGAACTCATGCAGCCGGGTTACCGTGTTGAATTCCTCGAGTATGACTGGAGTCTGAACGGGACTCCTCCCAAGGAGGTCCCCCGTGCTAGTGCGCCCTGACGAACAGGTGCCGATCGCGCGATTGCTGACCTTCCTCGAATACGGCGAACGTCTGGCGCAGGACTGCGCTGCAAGGCAGGCGAAAGTGATAGACGATGCCAAGGCTGCGGGGTTCTTGCGTAGCCAGTCCCGCCAAGAGGCCATGCATGCCTATGTGTTTCAGGGCGCCATCGCCTGGCTGGCGCCTCGGCATGTGGGGGACTCGCCGTTCTTGCCGGCGCTGGAATCCTATCGACAGAAACTCGACGACGCATTCGCCAGAGGCGATCTGCTGGAAACCGTACTCGCCGAACAAATCATCCTCGAAGGGCTAGGAGAGGCGATTCTCCATCGCATCGAGGCGGGATTGGTGAAACGCGACGCGCCGTTCGGCCGGCTGCGCCGTGTCCTGCTCCATCAAGAAGAGGCCCACCATGCCTTCGGTGAGCGGACGATCGATCGGGCGGTGGTGGCGGGCCGTATTACCTATGCCGAACTGAAATCTCAAGCACAGGATTACATCGGGCTGACGGAGACGATGGTTCTGACTCTTGCCGATCTGTTCGACTCAATCGACGAAGATCCAGCAGTCTGGGCCTCCGATGTGCGCCG
>CAZPYP010000018.1:20758-29003 GCA_964590845.1 uncultured Nitrospira sp. | reverse complement strand
CGGAAGCCGTCCATGACCGCTTCCAAGCCCTTCAACGGATCGATCTCGGTGACAACCACGTCGGCGCCCATGCCCTTGGCGCGCATCGCGATGCCGCGTCCGCACCAGCCGTAGCCGACCACGACCACGACGGAGCCGCAGACGAGGCGGTTCGTGGCGCGCACGATGCCGTCCATCGTGGACTGACCCGTGCCGTAGCGGTTGTCGAACATGTGTTTGGTGTCGGCGTCGTTCACGGAGATGACGGGGAACTTGAGCACTTTCTTGTCGGCCATGCTGCGGAGGCGGATGACGCCCGTGGTGGTTTCTTCCGTGCCCCCGATGACGTTCTTCAAGAGCTCTTTGCGCTTCGAGTGCAGGTGTGAGACCACGTCGGCGCCGTCGTCCATCGTGACGTGCGGGCGGTGCGCGATCGCCGATTCAATATGGCGGTAGTAGGTGGCGTTGTCTTCACCCTTGATGGCGAACGTCGGAATGCCTTCGTGCTGGACGAGGGCCGCCGCCACGTCATCCTGCGTGCTGAGCGGGTTGGAAGCGCAGAGCCGCACGTCGGCGCCGCCGGTCTTCAGCGTGATCATCAGATTAGCGGTTTCCGTCGTGACGTGGAGGCAAGCCGTGACACGCACGCCCTTGAAGGGCTGTTGCCGCTTGAACCGCTTGCGGATCAGCCGCAACACGGGCATCGTGGCTTCGGCCCATTCGATTTTGAGTTTGCCCTGGTCGGCCAGCTTGATGTCTCTCACGTCGTAATCCACGGAAAACCTCCTGCTAGGATGTATTGCTGTTGATGGAATTTGTCAGAAAAAAGGGGACGGGTGAGCACCCATCCCCTTTCTCTATCGGCCGGAACTGAAGCCGGCTACAGTCCTGCTTCTTTACGCAACGCCTTTGCCTTGTCGGTCTTCTCCCAGGTGAACTCCGGCTCGTTGCGGCCGAAGTGGCCGTAGGCCGCGGTCTTCTTGAAGATCGGCCGGCGGAGTTTCAGATGGTCGATGATGCCGCGGGGCGTCATCGGGAAATGCTTGCGGACCAGTTTGTCGAGATTGTCCACGGACACTTTTTCCGTGTTCTTGGTGTCGACGAGGACGGAGACCGGATCGGCGACGCCGATGGCGTAGGCCAACTGGACTTCGCACTTGTCGGCCAGGCCGGCTGCGACGATGTTCTTGGCGATATAGCGGGCCATGTAGGAGGCCGAGCGGTCGACCTTCGTGGGATCCTTGCCGGAGAACGCGCCGCCGCCGTGGCTGCCGTGGCCGCCGTAGGTGTCGACGATGATCTTCCGGCCGGTGAGGCCGGTGTCGCCCATCGGCCCGCCGACGACGAAGCGGCCGGTCGGGTTGATGTGGTGCTTCACGCTGGTCGGATCGTAGAGGCCCTTCGGCATGACCGGCTTGATGACCTGTTCCATGATGCCGCGTTCGATGACCTTATTGGTCACGTCCGGGCTGTGTTGAGTCGAGACGACGATGGTATCGATGCGAACGGGTTTGCCGTTCTTGTATTCGACCGTCACTTGGGACTTGCCGTCCGGACGGACCCAGGGAAGAATGCCTTTCTTCCGGACTTCCGCCAAGCGGCGGGTGAGCCGGTGGGCCAGCACGATCGGCATCGGCATCAACTCGGTCGTTTCATTGGTCGCGTAGCCGAACATCAACCCCTGGTCGCCGGCGCCGCCGGAATCCACGCCCATCGCGATGTCGCCGGACTGCTGGTGGATCGCGGTCAGCACCGAGCAGGTATGGGAATCGAACCCCCACGACGCGTCGTTGTAGCCGACGTCCTTGATGACCTGCCGGATGATGTCGGGAATCTCGACATAGGCCTTGGTGGAGATTTCTCCGGCCACGAAGGCGATACCGGTGGTCAGGATGGTCTCGCAGGCGACCCGGCTGTATTTATCCTGGGCGATGATGGCGTCCAGAATCCCGTCGGAAATCTGGTCGGCAATTTTATCGGGATGCCCTTCGGTCACGGATTCTGACGTGAACAGGTAATTGTTTCTCATGCGGCTCCTCGGTTCTTGGATCGATCTATTGTCGGTGAACGCTCAGCGGATGGGACGGGGCACCACGTCAGCGTACGTAGTTGCCTTGAACCCTTGGCGATACTAACGGAGAAGGGGGCTCGTTGTCCATCCATTCAATAGTATTGGCCGGCTGACCGATCGTAGGGCCCCATCGTCCGCCCTCTCCGTTGCTTGACACCTCTTTTCCAGCACTTGTAAGATGCTCACTCTTGAAATTTTCTCCCGTTCGGCGGCCATGTGGCGGCCCGACGGGGTCGCCCTCCGGTACACGACCCTCCATCGCCCAATCTGTCGGGTTTTCCGGGCCGTAGAGATTGTGTGTCCGATGATACGGATAGAACTGGAACGAGGATGAACGGTCAGTCTGAGTCCCTGCCTGAGCCGGAAACCGTCAAAACTCCAACCCCCGGCCTTGGGTGGGAGGAGTTTTCGCGCGAACTCGTCAGCTTTTTCGCCTCCATCAAGCTGGCAATGTTCCTGTTCCTGTTTATCGCCATCACAGCGACGATTGGGACGGTCATCCAACAGGGCGAGCGTCCTGAAACCTATATTCAGGAATACGGCGAGAATGCCTATCGGTGGTTCCTCCGGCTCGGCTTCACCGACGTCTACCACACCTGGTGGTTTACCAGCCTGCTCGGTCTCCTCTGCGTCAACTCGCTGACCTGTTTCTACCAGCGGTTCCCCGCCGTCTGGCGTTCGATGAAACAAGACAAGGTCAGCGTCACGATGGCGTTCATCAAAGGATTGAAACAACAGGGCGAGCTCTCGGTCAGCGGCAGCAAGGAACAGGTCGCGCAGCGGCTGGCGCAGCACTTTGTCGAAAAAGGATACAAAGTCCTCGCAAAGAACGAGGCGAGCGAGGTCACGCTCTACGCCACGAAAGGCGTCCTGGGCCGTGTCGGCGCGCACATGGCGCATCTGAGCGCGACGGTGATCGTGCTGGGCGGCTTGCTGGGCAGCTACTACGGATTTTCGGAGTTCGGCGTCTGTCTGGAGGGACAGACCTACCATATCCCAAGGGGCAACTTCGACTTGAAGGTCGACAAGTTTTGGATCGACTACCACGAGAACGGGTCGGTGAAGTCCTACAACAGTACGTTGACCGTGCTGGAAGGGGGGCAGGCCCAGACGACGAAAACCATTACCGTCAACGATCCGCTGGTCTACAAAGGCATTTGGTTCTATCAATCGAGCTACGGAGACGCCTGGGATCAAATCGAAATCGCCCGGGTGAACATCAAGGACAAAGAGTCGGACAAGGTGCTGAAGACCGTCGACCTGGAATGGCAGAAGGAGCAGCCCATCTCCGACCTCAACCTCAAACTCTCCGTGACCGACTTCGTGGCCGACTTCGCATTCAACTCGACGGAGAAGAAGGTGTATTCCAAAACCGTCGAACATGCGAACCCGGCGATCAGACTGGCCGTCAATGAACGCAGCACCGTACAGGCGACCCCTTGGATCTTCTACCAGTTTCCCGACCTGTTCGACATCAAAGACTCCAAATACCAATTCGAATTGGTCGGCTATAAGCCCAGGAAGTACACCGGCCTGCAGATCGCCAAGAATCCCGGCATCAATATCGTGTGGCTGGGTTCCACGATGATCGTCGTGGGCATTACGCTGTCATCGTTCATTTACCACCGGCGGCTCTGGACCAAGATCGTGCCGGCTGGCGAGGGGGTGACGGTGCATATCGGTGGAACCACTCACAAGAGCCAGATCGATTTTCAGAAGGAATTCAGGAAGTTGTCCGAGAAGATCCGGACCTTTTCGACCTAAGGCCCAGTGGTCAAATGCTATTGCTCTTGGGTATGATAGCGGATAACTCGCGGCAGCGAAGACGACGGAGGACGTGATGGCCCGCTCACTGTTTCTGTTCGACATGACCTTCTGGTTGTACTTGGCCTCGCTGACGCTCTACATCGCCTATCTGTTCGCGCGCCGGCCGACCATGGCCCTGGCCCCGGCCGGGCACCCGGTCGATGATTTCGATGAACGGGACGGAGCTTGGGCGACCCAGTTGGGGCAGGTGGCGACGCTGGTCACCGTGTTCGGCTGGATCGTGAACTCGGCGGCGTTGTTTACAAGGGCGTTCGAGCGGATGGAGCATTCCGGCACGTTCGCTCCCTGGTCGAATCAGTTCGAGGCCATGGCCTATGTCTCGTGGGCGATTATCCTGGGTTATGTGCTGCTGGAGCTTCGCTACAAGATCAAGGCCATCGGCGCGTTCGTCGTGGGGATCGGCTTTATCGCGATGGGCGCGGCGTCGTTGCTGCCCTATCGGTACCAGACCGCCGAGCCGCTGGTGCCCGCGCTGAACAGTTATTGGATTTACATCCATGTCTCGGTCACCCTGACGAGTTACGCCGCGTTCGCGATGGCCGGCGGTCTTGGCCTGATGTATCTTTTCAAGGAGCGAGCGGAGCGCCTGGGTAAGACCGGCGGGTTTTACGCGGCGTTTCCCGACCTCGAGACGATCGACGAGTTGGGCTACAAAGCCATCACGGTCGGATTCCCTCTGCTGGCATTCGGCATTATTCTCGGCGCGATGTGGGCGAATTATGCGTGGGGCGGATACTGGAGCTGGGATCCTAAGGAAACCTGGTCGTTGATCGTGTGGTTGATCTACGGGGCCTACATTCACGCGCGCATGACCAGAGGCTGGGAAGGCCGGCGTGCGGCGATCTACGCGGTGTTCGGTTTTTTGATGGTGATCTTCTGCTTCTGGGGTGTGAATTTCTTGCTTTCCGGTCTTCATGCCTATGCTTAAGGCGATGTGACCGTTGTTGACCGCGGTTCACCATGGCTGAACAGACCGTGTCTCCACCTCCCGCTTCCCCTGCTCCTCCCGGGCCCTCGCGGCTGCTGATCCTAGTGGCCGGGGCGACGATTCTGGCGGCCGTGTTTGGGATCGTCTGGCTGCAGAGCGCGAAATATGAACCGCTGGTCGTCGGCAAGCCGGCGCCGGACTTTTCACTTTCCGATCTCAGCGACAAGCCTATCCGGTTGTCCGACTTCCGCGGCAAGGTCGTGTTCTTGAATTTCTGGGCCACCTGGTGCGCCCCCTGCCGGGAAGAAATGCCGTCGATGGAAATCTTGAACAAGAATTACGAGAAGAACGGCCTGGTGATCCTCGCCGTCAGCATCGATCGGGTGACGACGGCCAAAGACATTCCGCCCTTCGTCAAAGGGATGAACCTCACGTTTCCCGTGCTCATCGACTCCTGGGGGAAGACGGATAAGCCGTACAAACGCATGGGTGTGCCTGAGACGTTCATCATCGATCAGGAAGGCATCATCCGCGAGATCGTGATCGGGCCGCGCGATTGGACCAGATTGGATAGTCTGCAGACGATCACGAAGCTGCTCAACGTTTCGCCGAAAGCGGCGCAGGGCGCCGCGCCGAGCCGTAACGAGGAACGAGGATGATGATGCGAGCGGCGACGATTATCTCGCTCTGCGGTCTGATCGCTTCGTTGGGAGCCAATCAGGCCGGGGCGGCGACGGATGGGATGAGTCTCGTGGCCCAGCGGGGAATGGTGAAGATCGGCGAGGCGGCCCCCAACTTCCAGCTGCGGGACATGAACGGCCAAGTGGTGGCGCTGTCGGATTTGCGCGGGAAAGTCGTCCTGTTGAACTTCTGGGCCACCTGGTGCGGCCCCTGTCGGGTGGAAATGCCGGCGATGGAACAACTCTATCGTACCTATCCCCGGAAGGACTTCGAAATCCTCGCGGTGTCTACCGATGCGCAAGGTGCGGCCGTGACGAGGCCGTTTCAGCAGGAGAACCATCTGACCTTTCCGATACTGCATGATTCCGACTTTCGAGTTGGTTTGGCCTACGGGGCTCGGACCTTGCCGATGACGTTCATGGTCGACCGTGAGGGTGTGGTGCGCCAGCAGATCTTCGGCGCCCGTGATTGGAGTGCGCCCGAGGCGCATCAGCTGATCCAGCTGCTGATGAAATCGTAATAAGATGTGGGAAGCCGTTCCGCGTTAGTGCCTGATCAGGAAAATTGTCCCCCAGGGCTTGCTAGGCCGCCATGCAATCCATCTCTCAAATTTCACTGATCGCCGCGTTCTCCGCCGGCCTGCTTTCGTTCGTCTCCCCCTGTGTGCTCCCTCTCGTGCCGTCGTATATTTCCTACATCACGGGCCTGTCCATCGAACAACTGACCGATGCCAATGCCAGGACCAAGTTCAAAGCCACGATTGTCCTCAACGCCTTGCTCTTCATCGCCGGGTTCTCGGCGGTCTTCATCGCCTTCGGGGCCTCCGCGAGTTTCATCGGGCAGATTCTGATCACCTATCAAGACCATATCCGGAGGATCGGCGGCGTCGTGATCGTGCTGTTCGGCCTGTACCTCCTGGGCGTTCTGAACATCAACTTCCTGCAGATGGAACACCGGTTCCAGTTTCGGAGCCGTCCGGTCGGGTATGTGGGATCGTTCCTCATCGGGATTGCCTTTGCGGCTGGGTGGACCCCCTGCGTCGGCCCTGTCCTGGGCACCATCTTACTGTATGCCAGCACGACCGACTCGCTGATGAACGGTGTGTTGCTCTTGGCAAGTTACTCGCTGGGGCTTGGACTGCCGTTGTTTCTTACGGCGCTGGGGGTAGATCGATTCCTGGCGTACTTCAAACAGGCGCGTGCCTATCTCTGGGGTGTCTCGACCGTCAGCGGCGTGTTGTTGGTGGTTGTCGGTGTGATGATTTATGCCAACTCGCTGACTATGATTACAAGTTTCTTGGAGCGGTATGGCATCGGCTGGTATCTCGGGCAGTAGAAGCTATCAGCAGTCAGCCACCAGCGTGCAGTGAGCGAATCAAGGTCTCTAGCCTGCTATTTCTGGCGTCACGCCAGAAGTGACTTTCACAAAATCAGAAGCTGAAGAGCGCGGATGGTTGAGAGCTGACAGCGGCGGTGGTATCCGATCAGCACCAGGCGCCGAGGCGGCAATTCACGAAACCCAGCGGAGCGGCGGAGGGGAGGTTGGTCAATCCGTTCGCAACTTTCGGCGTCACACCGCCGCCGGATGCGCTACGTGCCGGTTCGGGCGTCGGTTTTACGAGTGAAGAAAAGGTCGATGTCGACGCCGGAGCGACCGGCTCGGGCTGCGTTGCGGCCAACACCGGCGGCTTGGCCCCGCCGATTTTGGCCAGCAAGCGTTTCCCATCCCCGGCATGGGTACTGTTGGGATACCGTTCGGCGAGGAGCACCAGCTTTTCGGCGGCCCAGTCATCGGCTCCCAGGTTTTGATAGCTCAACGCGAGGTAATACAGCGCGTCTGGGGCCACAGACTTATCCGGGTACACTTTCATGATCTGTTCGAAGCGGTGCGCCGCGGCGAGATACGATTCGCGGCGGTAGTAGAACTGTCCGACGAAGAGATGCATCTGGGCCAGCAGGTCGTGGCATTCCTGAATTTTTTGGGCGGCTTGTCCTTCGTATCGACTGCCTGGGAAGTTCTGCTTGAGCCGCTCGAACGATTCGATGGCCTTTTGAATCGGTTCCGGATCGCGATCGATGCCCTTGGCCTGCTTCATCCGGCTTTCGCCGATTCGGTAGGCGGCATAGGGAGCCAATGCGTGGTTCCTGTGGAGGTCGAGGAAGTGGTTGTATTCCACGATCGCTTCCGCGTACTCCTCTTTGTCGAAGAACGCCTCGCCCCGTTTCATGATGACGTTGGGATCGTAGTTCTTTTCGATGGTGTCTCCGAGAAAGATCGATTCGTCGGTTCCGCCCACCGCTTTCTTCGCGGTTTGATCTCCGTTCTTTGGAGTGCTGGAACAAGCGGTGACAAGGCAGAGAAGCGCGACTGTTGTCGCCAGTCGGGCCGGGCGACAACGTAACCCCGCCAGCCGATCTATGGGAAAAAGCAGGAGCATATCGTTAACTTGTAGCAGGAGCCGGGGCCAATTGCAACGAACGGCGCTGAGTTGACCCTTGTGGTTGCCGGACCTATAATCCCGCGCAGCCTATCGCCATTCTCTTAAATGTGTGTACGCGCACAACCGCATGCGTCGAACGAGGATCATCGGTACCGGTTCCTATCTACCCGAGCGCGTGGTGTCCAACCATCAGGTGGCGGAAGCACTGGGTCTCGAACCGAGCCAGGTGTTTGGGCTCACAGGGATTTCCGAACGACGCTGCGTGTCCGACGGACAGGCCTCCTCGGATTTGGCGGTAGAGGCGGGACGAACGGCGTTG
>CAZPYP010000018.1:15948-20658 GCA_964590845.1 uncultured Nitrospira sp. | reverse complement strand
GGCGATGGGGCCGGCGCGGTCGTCCTTCGCGGTGAAGAGGGGCCAGCGGGGTCTGACCGAGGCATCCTGGGAATCCGATTGCAGGCGGATGGCGCCAAGCATGGCTTGATTGGGATCTCCGTCGGCGGATCGCGACGTCCTGCCAGACCGGAAACGATCGGAGCAGAAGGGCAAACCATGCGCATGCAAGGAGCGCCACTGTTCCGCCTGGCCGTACGGAAGTTGGAGCAGGCCATTCGGGATATTATGAAAGAATTTGGAGTGGGGTGGGACGATGTCGCTCAGCTGGTCTTGCATCAGGCCAACGGCCGGATTTTGGCCCAGCTGACCGAGCGGCTTGGAGTGTCCGATCGGAAGGTCTGCTCGGTGATCGAACGGTATGGCAATACCTCCTCCGCGTCGCTGCCGATCGCGCTCGACCATGCCGTCCGTTCGGACAGGATTCATGCTAACGACCTCGTCGTCCTCGGCAGCTTCGGAGGGGGGATCACATGGGCGACCGGCTTGGTCCGATGGTGAAAATGTTACGGCCCGATAACGAGGCGGTCAATTGATGGTCACGGATCTGTGAGACCCTCGTCGATCTATCTGTAGAGGAGTAGAGTGTGATGTTTGGATTGATTCCGCGGGAAGAGGCCTTCTTCGAGTTGTTCAAAAAGGCCGCGCACAACATGATCGAGGGCAGCCGGCTGCTCGAGGAAATGATGCGAGATCTCCGGGCGCCTGCCGAGCAAGCCAGGCGTATCAAAGACGTCGAGCACATCGGCGATGGGATTACGCACGATATCGTGATGCGGTTGAATCAGACGTTTATTACGCCGATTGACCGGGAAGATATCCACGACTTGGCCAGCGCTCTCGACGATATTTTGGATGTGGCCGAAGCGATCGCCGACCGATTCGTCCTCTATAAGGTGGCAAGGCCCACCGATATGGCCATCAAGCTCGCCAACATTCTCTATCAAGCTTCAGTTGCGGTCGGGGCCGGTGTCGATCGCCTGGGTCTCGCCCATCCGGATATCAAAGAATGCAGCGTGCAGGTGAACAGCCTGGAGAATGAAGCTGATCGGGTCTCGCGGGACGCGATCTCCGCCCTGTTCGAGAAGGAGACGGATCCGATGGCGGTGATCAAATGGAAAGAAATATACGAGGCGTTCGAGGCCGGGACCGATCGCTGCGAGGACGTGGCCAACATTCTTGAACGCATCGCGCTCAAACACCACTAGTGACGTCAGGCGTTGGCGTGATGCGTCAGGTGCAAGAAAGTATAGGAACAAGCCGGATGGTTCTGTTCTGTCTCGTAGGGTTTCACCCCTCACGGGGTTGGTATGCCTGATCTCGGGGGGATGCTGCTCCTGGTCGTATTTCTTGCCCTGTTGTTCGACTTTTCGAACGGCTGGCACGATAGTGCCAACGCCATTGCGACCGTCGTGTCCACGCGAGTCGTCAGTCCGTTCGTGGCGGTCATGGGGGCCGGTGTCTTGAATGTCGCCGGAGCCTTCATGTCCACGGCGGTCGCCAAGATGGTGGGGTCGGGTATCGTCGATCCGTCCTCGGTGACTCAGCAGATGGTGGCCGCTGCATTGGCCGGGGCCATTCTGTGGAATTTGTTCACCTTGCTGTTGGGACTCCCGACCAGCTCCTCGCACGCGCTCATCGGCGGTTTGGTCGGCGCTGCGGTGACGCATGGAGGGTGGGATACCGTCAAGCTGAGCGGACTGCGCGCCGTCCTGGAAGCCATGGTGCTGTCACCCTTCTTCGGATTTGCCATCGGGCTGACCTTCATGGTGCTGATCAGCTGGGCGTTTTTTCACGTGACGCGCGGCGTGGCCACCAAACTCTTCAAGCGGCTCCAGCTGATCTCCGCATGTTTCATGGCGTTCAGCCACGGTGCGAACGATGCGCAGAAAGCGATGGGCATTATTACGCTGGCGCTGCTGTCGGCCGGTCAGCTACAGACCTCCGAGGTCCCGACCTGGGTGATCGGCGCTTGTGCCGTGGCGATGGGGCTTGGAACGGCCGTCGGTGGCTGGCAAATCGTCCGGACCCTGGGGATGGGCATCGTCAAGCTGGAGCCGGTGCATGGGTTTGCGGCTGAAACCGGCGCGGCAGCCGTGCTGATGGTGACGGCTCACATTGGGTTGCCGGTGAGCACCACCCACACGATTACCTCCTCGGTGATGGGCGTCGGGGCGATCAAGCGGCTGTCTGCGGTTCGCTGGGGCGTCACCAGGCGCATCCTCTATGCCTGGATCTTCACCTTGCCGGGCGCCGCGCTCCTGGCGGCGATGATTTATCTGCTCGGCGCACACCTGGGCTGATCCGTCCACTTACGCCGGCAGGCGGACCACGAACCGGCTGCCGGTCGGGCTGTTGGCCTCCACCCACACCTGGCCGCCGTGTCCCTCGACGATGTGTTTGACGATCGCCAGGCCGAGGCCTGTTCCGCCCAACTCCCGCGATCGCGCCTTGTCGACGCGATAGAACCGTTCGAAGACCCTCGGTCGATCCGCTTCGGGAATGCCGATCCCGCTGTCCGCGACCGACACATCCACATAGTCCGTCGTCGGGCCGGATCGTTCCGATCCAAGAGGGACATGCCGAGCGGCGATGGTGATACTGCCCTGCTCCGGCGTGTATTTGATGGCATTGTCGAGGAGGTTGGCAATCACCTGCACCAGCCGTTCTTCGTCTCCTGTAATCGGCGGAAGACCCACAGGGATGCGCACAGACAGCCGGTGCCCCTTCTTGTCGGCCAGCGGCCGGATCATGGCTAACGTCCGTTCGATCACCGTCCCGATCTGCAGCGACTCGCGCTTGAATAGGAGCTGCCCCGATTCGATCTTGGACAACTGAAGGAGGTCATCGAGGATCAAGTTCAGCCGGTCGCTCTGTTTGAGAATAATGGCGAGGAATTGGGCGCTCGTCCGGGGATCATCCTTGCCGCCGTCCAGCAGCGCTTCCACGTAGCCCTTGATGGAGGTCAACGGCGTCCGCAACTCATGCGAGACGTTGGCCACGAAATCTTTCCGGATTTTTTCGAGCCGTCTCAGTTCGGTCGTGTCGTGAAACACCAGAACCGCGCAGGCTTCGTTATCCTGTTCCCCGCCCGCCACCGACGCTTCGATGTGCAGGCATCGATTCGTGGTAGGAAGCACGATCTCGTCTTTCCGGCCGAGCCTGGTCGCCAAGATCTCTTCCACCAGCCGGTTGAGTTGCGGATGGCTGAAGACGTCCGCCGCTTGCCGCCCTCGAGCTTCGGCCCTCGTGACGTTGAACATCCGTTCCAGCGCCGGGTTGACTTGAAGGACGCGGCCTCGGTAGTCCAGGACCATGACGCCTTCGACCATCGAGGTCAGCATCGCCATCAGCTGGGAGCGGTCTTCCGACAACTCGTCGATTTTCGTGCGCAGCTGATCGGTCATCTGATTCAGCGTGTCCGCCAAGAGCCCGACTTCGTCGCGCGAGGTCGTCTCAAGCCGGATGCCGTGGTTGCCCGCGGCCAACTGGCGGGCGGCGTTCGCCATGTCCGAAAGCGGTTTGGTCAGGCCTCGGGCCAGCCACACGCTCAGGCCGACGGCGATCAGGAAGGCGCTGCCGAAGGCTAGGGCCAGATTGCGCTTGAGTGTGGACAGCTCTCGTTCGAGCGTGAGCATAGGGAGGCCGAGCCGAAGATAAACCGGTCCCGCGGGAAGAGGCTGATCGGAAAGCCGGATCGCGCGATAGAGCGTACGTTCTCCCGTCGTGTGGCTGGCGCGGACATCCGTGCCCATTCCTGTGGCGATGGCCTGTTCGATCTCTGGTCTCGACCGGTGGTTCTCGATAGAGGCCAGGCCCTCGTCTGACACGGCACTGTCCGCGAGGACGCGACCATCGGATGCCACGAGGGTGACTCTCGCCAGCGATCGCGCGGCGAGTTCCTTGACGAGCGTCTGGAGCGCAGCAGGGGAAAGAGGCGCGTTTCCGCTGAACTGCCCTCTCAGCTGGTACGCGATCAGGCTTGTCCGAACGTGTAAGGCCAAATCGGAGTGCGCCAGTTCCTGTTGTTCGAGGGATCGTGCCGTAAGGAACCCCGCGATCAGGAAGCCGCAAAGCAGGGCGAAGAGGGCAGCCAGGGTGACCTTCCACCGAATAGGAAGCGTCATGTAGAATCGTCCCGCTCCTTTAGTTTGTAGCCGAGCGATTTCACAGAGAGGATAGCGTCGTCAAGGACCTCGATTTTCTGCTTGAGCCGACGGATGTGTACGTCGACCGTTCTGGTGGTACCGAAATAGTCGTATCCCCACACTTGGTTGAGCAACACTTCGCGGGTCAGTACGCGTCCGGGATGGCGCAGGAGATGTTCGAGTAGGCCGAATTCTTTCGCTGTCAGAGGCACGTCCTTGTCGCGGACGGTGACTTCATGGCGGGCGAGATCCATTGCAACCGGTCCATACCGGTAGACGGTCCGTGCCTCTTTTTGGCTTCGGTCCAGCCGGCGGAACATGGCTTTCACACGGGCGATGAGCGCTTTCGGGCTGAAGGGCTTCGTCACGTAATCGTCGGCGCCGAGTTCCAGCCCGATGACCGTGTCGGACTCCTCGGCCTTCGCTGTCAGCATGATGATCGGGAGCATCGCGGTCTGGGGGGAGGCCCGTAGCCGCTTACAGACCTCGAGGCCGTCGATTTCCGGCAGCATGAGGTCGAGAATGACCAAATCGGGTCGTTCGG
>CAZPYP010000018.1:3683-15848 GCA_964590845.1 uncultured Nitrospira sp. | reverse complement strand
AGGCCGTCGATTTCCGGCAGCATGAGGTCGAGAATGACCAAATCGGGTCGTTCGGCTTGGACCTGCTTCAACGCTTCGCCGCCGGTGGAGGCCGTCAGTGTCCGGAATCCCTCCTTTTCCAGATACATTTTCACGAGGTGGAGTATGTCCCGCTCGTCTTCCACGATCAGGACTTTCTTGGCAAGAGATGGTGCCATGATGGACTGGCAGCGTACGGAGGCGTGGTGGGCCTGTCAAGCCGGACCGGGGCAGCTGGTCGACGGGCAAATCTGTTGACGAGGTGCCGGGAAGTCACGTAAGGTGAATAGAGTTGCGAACGAACGAAAGGCGGCCGGCATGAAGATCTATCTTGCGAATCCTCGAGGGTTCTGCGCTGGGGTCGATCGAGCGATCGACATCGTCGATCTCTCGCTGAAAAAGTACGGTGCGCCTATCTACGTTCGCCATGAAATCGTCCATAGCCGGCACGTCGTGAATTCCCTCCGCCAGAAGGGCGCGGTATTCGTGGAGGAATTGGGCGAGGTTCCTGAGGGGTCCGTGGTCATTTTCAGCGCGCACGGGGTGGCCAAGTCGGTATGGGATGAAGCCAACCGCCGCCGCCTTCACGTGATCGATGCCACCTGTCCCCTCGTCATCAAGGTCCACAACGAGGTCAATCGCGATTACACACAGGGCTACGATCTCATCCTGATTGGGCATTCGGGCCATCCTGAGGTCATCGGGACGTTGGGACAAATCCCCGACAAGTTCCATTTGGTTTCGTCGGTTGAGGACGTCGAGAGCCTCCAGGTGGATAACGTCCACTCGTTGTCCTATGTGACGCAGACGACGTTGAGTGTGGACGAATGCCGCGATATCGTCGGCGCCCTGCATCGCCGATTTCCGAATATCAAGGGGCCCCATCAAGAAGACATCTGTTACGCGACGCAGAATCGCCAGAATGCCGTGAAAGAACTGTCCAAGCTGGTGGACGTCATCCTGGTGATCGGCTCTCCGAACAGCTCTAATTCGAACCGGTTGCGCGAGTTGGGGGAGCATTGCGGCATCCCTTCGTACCTCATCGATTCCGCCTCCGACATCGATCCGACATGGCTGAAGGACGTGAAGGCCGTGGGGATTACGGCTGGGGCCTCGGCGCCGGAGGTGTTGGTCGAGGAAGTGGTCTCCTATCTCAAGACCCAAGCACCGGCCCAGGTCGAAGACTTGACGGTCATCGAAGAGGATGTGGAGTTTTCCCTGCCGAAAGAATTGATCACCATCGAATCGGCCCAAAAGTCGGTCGCGGCGCAGGCCCGATAGTCGTTCCTGCGCTACAGGCCTCGCTCCTCGCCAGCCGCTAAATCTTGTAGGTCCATTCGCCTCCATCCACCACTGGCTGTATTTTTCTTTGATTTCCATCGGCGGGCTATGCTACAAACCGCCTCGTGCGTGCTCGCCGCTCACTCATCCGAATCTATGACAGAAGGAGTCGTGCATGTATCTCAAGTCGCTTGAGATGTTGGGGTTCAAGTCCTTTGCCGAGGCCCGGATCGAGTTTCCCGAGGGGGTGACCGCGATCGTCGGTCCAAACGGTAGTGGCAAGAGCAACGTGGTCGACGCCATCCTATGGGTGCTGGGAGAGCAGAGCACTAAGACCCTGCGCAGTGAAAAAATGGAAGACGTCATCTTCAACGGCACCGAGGTGCGGAAGCCGCTTGGCATGGCGGAGGTCTCGCTGATCATCAGCGGGCTAGACAAGATCACCGTCGATCCGCTGTCGGGCCTCACCAGTCAGTTGGCCGAATATCAGGACCTGATGATCACCCGTCGGCTGTACCGGAACGGCGAGAGCGAGTACCTCATCAACAAGACCGCCTGTCGCCTCAAGGACATTCGCAGCGTGCTGCTCGATACCAGGGCTGGCACCAAAGGGCATACCGTCATCGCCCAGGGCCAGATCGACCAGATTCTGAATGCCTCGCCGCAAGACCGCCGGGAGTTGATCGAGGAAACGGCCGGCATCATCCGATACAAAAAACAGAAGGCGGAGGCCTTACGAAAGCTCGATGCGACGCAGCAGAATTTGCTGCGTGTGCGGGACATCATCGCGGAGGTCAAAAAGCAGCTTAATTCGCTGGAGCGGCAGGCTCGCCAGGCGCGGTCCTATCAAGTATTGCAGCAGGAAGCGCGGACGCTGGAGATCCAGTTGCTGAGAAACGATTACCGGACCCTGCGCGCCTCGATCACGGGCCTTGATCGCGAATTGGGCACGTTATCGGAGCAGGAATCGTCGCAAGCGGCCGAACAGGCGCGCCTTGGTACCGAACTCGAGGCGATCAAGCTCGCGATCACGACCGCGGGCGAGATGATCGGCCGGCATCGCGAGGAATTGACCAAGGTCGAACAGCAGCAGGGACAAGCCCTGACGGCCGCTGAAGTGGAGCGTCATCGCGGCGAACTTTACGCGCAGCAGCGGATACAGGGAGAGCAGGAACTCGAACGGCTCCGGCGTGAGCAGGAAGAAGTCGCTGCCGCGGAGACTGCGCTGCAAGGCACGCTCGATCAGCTTGAACGGGAATTGGTCGAGCGCGAGGCGGTTCTCTCCACGATCGATCAGGAAATGAAGGCGCTGCTTCATCAACGGGCGGCGGCGGTTCAGGAAGAAGAGCGGGGCCGTCTCGATGTGCTGAATCTTGCCGTGCTCGTCGCTAATACGGAACAGAGCTTGTCGCAATTGGCGGCCAGAGTCGAAGAGATTGCCGCGCGGGATCTGCGGCTGGCGCGTGAACGGGAAGCGTTCCAGTCTCAGCGAAGCGCGGCGGAGGGAAAACGCCAGGAGCTGATCGCGGCATGCCAGGAGGCGGAAGAGAGGGTCGGGCAGTTGCGCGCGCACCGTCAAGACGTCGAGCAGTCGGCGGAACGGTCGGGGCGCGAATTGGTCGAAGTAGAGCAGCAGATCGCGCGTCAAGCGGAGGAACTCGCGGCCGTCGACTCGCGGGTGCAGGCGCTGCAAGGGGTGTTGCGGGAGGATATGGGGTACGGGCGGTCCGGGGCCGAAGAATCCACGGCGCTCAAAGCCTGCGAGGGGGTGCACGATGCGGTTGCCGAGTGGTTGGTGATCCCATCAGGCTTGGACCGAGCTGCCGAAGCCGTACTCGGTGAACGGGTGCGTGGGTGGTTCGTGGATGGACCCTCCTCCGCTTCACGGGCCATTGAGTTTCTGATGGGCAACGACCTTGGGAGGGGCACCTTTATCCCCGAAGCCCCACGGTGGACGGTGACGCAGAGTCCGGCGCCCTGGTGGGCTGCGATCGCCGGTCGTCCCGGTGTGATCGGGCGGGCTGTGGACCTGATTCGCGCCGAAGACGGCCGCGCCGCGGCAAGAGACTATTTGTTCGATCGGGTGGTGTTCGTCGAGACCCTTCGGGACGCGATTCATTTGTGGGAGCAGGGTGATTGGTCGGCTCCCGAGGGGCCGATGCTGGTGTCGCGCGCGGGAGAAATTCTGGATGCCGCCGGCGTGATGACTGGTGGCCAGGTCGGATCCGCGGACGGGCTACTTCAGCGGCGTCGGGAAGTGGCTGAACTGGAGGTTCGAAGAGCGGATTTGGAGACGGCGCTCGAAGATGGCCGTGCCCGGCGGGAGGCGTTGGCCGCCGAGGGTTTGGCCCTGCGTGAGCAGGCCAGGCGGATCGCCGATTCGTTGCGCGAGGCCGAACTGCAGGGCTTGTCGCTACACAAAGACGAAGTCGGATTGCAGCAAGTTCTCGGCGATTTGACGCAGCGGATCGGTACGTTGGCGGGAGATTCCGAGCGGGGGTCGGCGGAGATCCAGCGACTGGAGCAGGAGGCTCGGCTCAGCGAGGCGCAACTGGCGCAATGGATTCTCGAAAAGAGCGGTCAAGAGCGCTCGTTGGGGCAGGTGCGGGAACGTCTGCAACAGATCGAGCAAGGAGCGCAAGGGCTGCAACAGCGCCTTACCGATGCGCAACTGTCCGTTCAGGACCTCAGGACTACGCGTGAGCATCACCGACAGGACGTGCAACGGGTTCGCCGTGAACGTGAGGAAGCGCTCAGTCGGAGCGGGAGCCTCGCGCAGCAGTTGGAATCGCTCCTGGTCTCCATCGAGCAGAGCCGCGCCGAACGAGAGCGGCAGGAAGCGTTGTGCCGCGAACTCGGCCAATCCGCCGACGGGGTCAAGGCCCGACTGGTCGAAGCCCAGGAGCAACAGGCAGCCGACATGGAGCGGGCGCAACAGGCCGAAGCCCTGCTGGATTCTGCGCGGCAGGCGTTGTCCGCGCTCCGGGATTCGCGCATGACGATCGAGGTCAAGCGAGCGGAGGTTCGTACGCAACTGGCGACGGTGGAATCCACCTTGGCCGGCACCTACCAGGTGGACCCCTCGAGTGTGCTCGACCAGTCGGAGACCGGCGGGGCGGACGAGGGAGGGCAGGACGGTCAGTTAGTGCCGGGGCAGGACGAGCTTCGACAGCAGTTGCAAAAAATCCGGGAGCGGCTCGATCGAATGGGGCCGATCAACCTGGCGGCGATCAGCGAACATCAGGAACTGGAGCAGCGGCACCAATTTCTTTCGACGCAGGAGCAGGATCTGTCGAATTCGATCGCGTCGCTTAAGGAAATCATCCAGCGGATCAATCGGACGACGAAGGACATGTTCGCCGACACGTTCGCCGAGTTGCAGGACAAGTTCGGGCAAGTCTTCACGAAGTTTTTCCCCGGAGGGCGTGCGGAGCTCCAGTTGGTCGAGGTGCCGGTGGAGGAAGGCGCGGAAAGTAAAGGCCCACAGGAGCCTGGAGTGGAGATTGTCGCGCAGCCTCCGGGCAAGCGGCTGAAAAACATCACCATGCTCTCCGGCGGCGAAAAGACGCTGACGGCTATGGCATTGTTGTTCGCCAGCTTTTTGATCCGCCCGACGCCCTTCTGCATTCTCGACGAAATCGACGCGCCGCTCGACGAGGAGAATATCGGGCGGTTCACCGGCGTCTTGCGCGAATTGGCGAGTGACGCGCAGTTCATGGTGATCACTCACAACAAGCGTACGATGAGTATCGCGGATTCGCTCTTCGGCGTAACAATGGAAGAGCCGGGCGTGTCGAAGCTTGTCTCCGTCCGCTTGTCGGATTTGCAGCCGGCGTAGGAACGGCTTTCGGGCAAATTCTTTCGTACTTCAGAGCACTTCCGGCCCCCGTTGCTTGACTTCACTAGGGGCGTCTGTTATATCCGCACAAATTATCCGCCTACCGGTCGCGCGTCGAATCAGGATGTGAGATCGACGACACCTTCGGCTCCCCCGGCGTGTGTCTGCGGAGCGTTCCCGGCATCAACAACGATGAGCATTATACGCACGATACTGGATCGACTTTCAGACAGTCTGTTCGTCTCCGTTCCGGAGAAAGTACGGCTTGCGACGGACCCTGTCGGCCTGACTCCTCCGCTGCGACTGGTCTCCGACAAATCCCCCTCGACGCCCGTGAGTGATGCCAGCGCCCGTCGGGCGAGCGCTCAAACCGGCGGCCAACTCGATTCGATAGAGGATGCGATCCGCCGCAGCCAGGCCTGGTTCCTGATTCGCCAGCACCAGCCGGAAGGCTACTGGGTCGCAGAACTCGAAGCCGACACCACGCTGACCTCGGAATATCTCATGCTGCGGCGCTTCTTGGATCGTGTGGATCCGGAGCGCGAGCGGAAGGCCGTGCGGTATCTTCGCGCGACACAATTACCGGACGGCGGGTGGCCGATCTACTATGGCGGTCCTTCGGAGATTAGCGCCTCGGTCAAGGCGTATTTCGCCCTGAAGCTCAGCGGCATTGCGCCGGACGAGCCGTTCATGCTCCGCGCCCGCGAGCGGATTCTCGCGATGGGCGGTGTGCTGCAAGCCAACGTCTTCACCAAGATCGCGCTGGCGTTGTTCGACCAGTACGACTGGGAAGGCATCCCGCACATGCCGGTCGAATTGATGCTGCTGCCCAAGCGGTTCTATTTCAGCATCTATGCGATCTCCTATTGGTCCCGTGCCGTGTTGATCCCGTTGCTGATCGTCTTTGCGCATCGTCCGGTCTGCAAGATTCCGCGTGAACAAGGCATTGAAGAGCTGTATCCGATCCCGCGGAAGGACATCCGCTACTGGAAGTATCCGCCGTTCAACAAGGACCAGAAGTGGTTCACGCCGCATAATTTCTTCGTCGCACTCGATGCGATGTTGAAGTTGTACGACCATGTGCCGCTCACCTGGCTGCGCGAAAAAGCGCTGCATCGAGCCTCCACCTGGCTGCTGGAACATGTCAAAGGCAGCGGCGGGTTGGGCGCCATCTATCCCGCCATGGCCAATTCCATCATGGCATTGCAGTGTATGGGTTATCAGGTCGATGATCCATTGGTGCAGAAGGCGCTCCGAGAAATCGAAGATCTGGAAGTGTATGACGCCGTCTCGGTCGGAGATCAGCGTGTCGAAGCGCTGCATCTTCAACCCTGCCACTCGCCCATTTGGGACACCGCCCTCCTGATGAATGCCTTGATCGAAGCGGGCATGACGCCGGACCATCCGGCGTTGCAGAAAGGCGGAACGTATCTGCTTTCGCGGCAAACCAAGACCGTGGGGGATTGGATATTTTCATCGCCGCACGCGAATCCCGGCGGCTGGTATTTCCAGCACGAGAACGAGTTGTATCCCGACGTCGACGATTCGGCGGTGGTGTTAATGGCCCTGTCGAAGCTGAAACATCAGCCGGCAAGCGAACTGCAGGAATCCATCAGGCGCGGCGTCGAATGGGTGCTCGCCATGCAGGGCTCGGACGGCGGCTGGGGCGCGTACGACAAGGACAATAACCGGGTCGTCTTCAACTATATCCCCTTTGCCGACCACCATGCGCTGCTGGATCCCAGTACCTCCGATTTGACGGGGCGGTGTTTGGAGATGTTGGGGGCGCTGGGGTACGACCAGAACCACCCTGCGGTCGGGCCCGCGCTGCGGTTCATCAAACATGAACAGGAAGACGACGGCAGTTGGTACGGGCGGTGGGGCGTCAATTATATCTATGGAACCTGGTCCGTGCTGGCGGGCTTGCGGGCGATCGGCGAGGATTTGTCCCAACCCTACATTCGTCGAGCCGTGGGCTGGCTGGAGTCCAAGCAGAATCCTGACGGCGGGTGGGGTGAGTCCTGTCTCTCGTACGGTAATCAGGACTGGAGCGCAAGAGGGGACAGCACGCCCTCTCAAACCGCGTGGGCGATCATGGGGCTGATGTCCGCCGGTATGACGGACTCCCTCAGCGTGGCTCGCGGCATCCAATACCTCCTTCGCCATCAGTTGAAGGACGGGTCCTGGGAGGAAGTCCGTCATACCGGCACAGGATTCCCGCGCGTGTTCTACCTGCGGTATCACTGGTATTGTCAGTATTTTCCGCTTTGGGCGCTGGCGATGTACAGAAATCTACGGACTCGTGGGCGGATGCGGGCCGACGAGGTGCGCCAGCATGCGTTCGATTCGGGTTCACACCGATCGAATGCCTGATCGACGAAACAGCACCGTCCGTTGGCCGTGAGCGGACCCCTCCAGGACGTGCCGTGAAGCCCGTCGCGATTTTTGCCGCTACCCGATGGGAAATTCTCGCATTGCGCCGTGCTCTCCCGACACATGACGTGCGGTCCGTCGACGGTGTTCGTTGTCTCGTCGGCAACAGGCAAGGGCGCGCGTACTGGCTGGTTCAGACCGGCGTGGGGCCCGTGCGGGCCGGCCGGAGCGCCGAAGCCGTCTTCGCCGCGCAACCGATGGCGCTGGCAGTATCGGCCGGCTTCGCCTGCGCGCTCACATCCGCGGAAATCGGCACGGTGTTGTTGGGGGAAGCGGCGGTGTCGGTTCGACAGACGCCTCATTGGCGTGCGCAAGAAGATAGGGTTCGTTGCGACGACGCGGTGACGAACGGTTTGTCAACGGCAGCCGCGCGGGTCGGCTTGACGGCCGTCAAAGGGACTGTGCTGTCCTCTGAGAGCGTGCTGTGGCGGGCTGAAGAGAAGCAAGCCGTTGCAAGGACAACGGAGGCGATCGGCCTGGACATGGAGAGCGCCGCCCTCGGAAACGCGGCTGCCGGACACGGCACTCCGTTTGCGATTGTGCGGACGGTGTCCGATGGAGTCGATGAGGATCTTCCCCTTGACTTCAATCTGTTTCTCAGGCCCACTGGCTGGCTGCCCGGCTGCTGGGCCCTACTCAGTCGGCCTTCGAGCCTGGGCGGGTTGAATCGGCTCAGGCGGCAAAGTCGTCTCGCCGGGACGCGGCTCACGGCGATGGTCGAAGCCTGGGCCGCGACAGGGTTTGAAGGTTGTAGAACGAATTGAGGGAGATCCGGTGACGCGATTCGTCGAACGAGTGGGGGCTTGGGCCATGGGGACGATTCAGGAGATGGGGCGCATGCTCCTGTTCGTGCTCTCCGCCTTCGCCTGGCTGATGAGGCCGCCTTTTCGCATGATCCAGATCGTCAAGCAACTGCATTTCGTCGGATACAAGTCGACCTTCGTGGTGGTGCTTACCGCCGGATTCACCGGCATGGTGCTCGCGCTGCAGGGGTATTACACCTTGCGGAAATTCGGTTCGGAAGGCTTGCTCGGTTCTGCCGTCGCACTCAGCATGATTCGCGAGTTGGGGCCGGTTTTGGCGGCCTTGATGGTGACGGCCAGGGCCGGCTCCGCCATGACGGCCGAGATCGGCATCATGCGGATCACCGAACAGATCGACGCCCTGGACACGATGGCCATCAATCCGCTCCAATATCTGATCGCGCCGAAGCTCGTGGCGGGGCTGATCGGCGTGCCGCTGCTTGTGGCGATTTTCGACGTCGTCGGCATCTACGGCGGATATTTGGTCGGGGTGGATCTGCTCGGCGGCAACGGTGGCGCCTACTGGAACTCGATAGAGTCTGCCGTGGAGTGGAAAGACATCTACGGCGGCATTCTCAAATCCATCAGTTTCGGCCTCATCATCAGTTGGATCTGCTGTTACAAGGGGTTCTCCACCAAACACAGCGCGGAAGGATTGGGTGCGGCGACTACGGAAGCAGTCGTGCTCTCCTCCGTGCTGATTTTGGTATGGGACTATTTCTTGACGTCGGTGCTGCTGTGAACCGTAAGGGGTAAGGCGTGAAACGTAAGGCGACTTCAGATAGGAATGGTTCCGCTTTACGCCTGACGTATTCGGAATGATCAAACTCGTCGGTGTGGAAAAAACGCTCGGCGGGCAGCGAGTCCTGCAAGGCGTCGATCTGACGATCCCCGTCGGTAAGCTCACCACCGTGATCGGGAAGAGCGGAGAGGGGAAGAGTGTGCTGCTGAAGCACATGATCGGCCTCATGCAGCCGGACCGCGGCCAAGTGTGGGTCGGCGACGTCGATATATCACGATTGCGCGGACACGCCCTCAACGAGGTGCGCAAGCGGTTCGCGATGTTGTTCCAGGGAGCGGCGCTGTTCGATTCGCTGTCCGTCTTCGAAAACGTAGCGTTCCCATTGCGGGAGAAACTACGAATGAAGGGCCCCGATGTCGCCCGTCGGGTCGACGAAAAACTCGAGCAGGTCGGGCTGGGTGGTATGGGCCACAAGTTTCCGGCCGAACTCAGCGGTGGCATGCGGAAGCGGGCCGGTCTGGCCCGGGCTCTGGTGATGGAGCCCGAGATTATCCTGTTCGATGAGCCGACGACGGGCCTCGATCCGCTGATGGCGAAGTCGATCCATGATTTGATCGTCGGCATGCAACGGCGATTCAAGTTCACGGCCGTCATGGTGAGCCATGAAATTCCGGAAATCTTCGCGATTTCAGACTATGTGGCCATGTTGCGCAAGGGGAGAATCGCGGCCATGGCGCCGTCCGCGGAATTCGTGAGGATCGCCGATCCGGAAATTCAGGAGTTCATTTCCGTCGGGGGTCCGGTCGTACTATCCGGCGCGTAGCCGGGCTAAGACGAAGGAGCGGGAGGATGGAAAAAACCAAGCTCGAATTGATCGTCGGCATGTTCGTCCTGGTGGGGATTGTCTGTCTCGGATACCTGTCCATCAAACTGGGCAAGCTGGAACTGATCGGCGGCGACGTCTATGAGGTGGTGGCGCAGTTCAACAGCGCGTCCGGTCTGAAGCCTGGATCGGCGATTGAAATTGCCGGTGTCGAAGTCGGGCGGGTTCGAGCGATTACGTTGAAGCAGGATCGCGCGGCGGTCACCTTGGCCGTGAACAGCAGCGTGAAGCTGTACACGGACACCATCGCGTCGATCAAGACGCGAGGCATCATCGGCGAGAAATTCCTGGCGATTTCGCCGGGCGGCGGCGGGGATCCGTTGAAGCCTGGCGATACCATCCGGGATACGGAGTCCGGCCTTGATCTGGAAGAATTGGTAAGCCAGTACGTGCATGGTAAAGTGAACTGATTGTCAGCGGGACAGGAAACATGGAGAAGCCGACATGATGATAGGTAGGATGCGGGAGTGGACTCGTGGAACAACGGTACTGATTGCCATCACAGTTGCGGTAGTGATGATTGGCGGGTGGACCGCCGGCGAGGTGTGGGCTGGAGGAGCGACCGACGCCATGAAAGGGACGATCGACGAAGTGCTCCGCATTCTCCAGGACAAGAACCTGAAACAGGCGGCCAAATCAGAGGAGCGCCGCCGCACACTTGAGAAGGTGGTGGGCGATCGGTTCGACTATGCGGAAATGTCGCGCAGGGCGCTCGGGGCTCCCTGGGCCAACCTGTCCGAGAAGGAGCGCGAAGAGTTCGTGGGGTTGTTCCAAACCTTGTTGGTGAATTCCTACGCCGACAAGGTGGAGGCCTATTCGGGGGAGGGCGTGCAGTACATCAACGAGCGTGTCGAGAATGAGTACGCCGAGGTCCGCACCAAGGTATTGACGGGCAAGACGGAAATTCCTCTCGATTATCGGTTGCTTCAGAAGGCTTCCGTATGGCGAGTCTACGACGTCGTGGTCGACGGGGTCAGTCTCGTGAACAACTATCGCGGCCAGTTTACGAAGATTCTCCGCAACGGCACCTTCGCCGAACTGCTCGACCAGCTCCGCAAGAAATCCGATAAGATCAAAACACCGTAGTCCCAACTGAGTCGGCCCTTCATGGCGATCCTGCGCGGCATCGTGATGTGCGTTGCATGCCTGCTCGCAGGAATGGGCGCGTTGCGCGCGAGCCTCGCTTCGGCCGACACGCAGATATTTCCCATCCCCTCGGCGTCGACGTCGAAGAACGACGGGAATGATGCGGGCTTGATCGTTCCTATCCTCATCACCGACCCCGACGGCGAGCTGAAGTATTTGCTGGCGCCGATGATCATCAAGAATTCGATCGTCGGGACGCGCGGGACTTTCAATCTCTTTCGGTACGAACCGGGCGGCCGGCAGATGCAGTTCATCGCCTCGTTGACCGAGAGGATCGAGCGGAAACTCGTGTTCAATTACACCGACCCCGCGTTCAGCGACGGGCGGTACTTCTTGAACTTCGGGGGATCATTCTTCAAGAACGCCACGTCGCGCTTCTTTGGGATCGGCCAGACGACGACGGAAAGCGACCAAACCAACTACACGGCCCGAGAAGCGCGTGCGAACTGGCGGTTTGGCGTGTACGCGAACGAAGTGACGCAGGTGGCGGTGGGACAGCGGGTTCGTCAGGTCAGCTTGCAACGGGGGGCCACGGACCTTCCGTTTACCGTGGAGCGGTTTCCCAACGTCGACGGCGTGCAGGGAGAATCGATCATCGTCGGGCATCGCGCCACGTTCTATTACGATACCCGGAATAGTCTCTTCTCCCCCACGGACGGCATGGCCGTGACGGCCTATGCGGAGGTCAACCAGAACGTGCGCAACGGCGATCATCCCGTATATTCGCGCTACGAGGTGGAGGCGAAGAAACTGTTCCCCAGCGAGTCGAAACGCGCCATCCTCGTGGTGCGCGCTGACCTGCAGGCGACGATCGGCACGCAAGTCCCCTTTTTCGAACAAAGCTCGCTCGGTGGACAAAACAACCTCAGAGGGTACGGTGTCGATCGGTTCATCGACAAACACCTCGTGGCCGTGAGCGTCGAGGAACGCATCCATCTGGCCCGGACAAAAGTCGCCGGCGTGATCGCCGACTTCGAAGTCGCTCCGTTCCTGGACACGGGACAAGTCTTCAACAGTTTCA
>CAZPYP010000018.1:0-3583 GCA_964590845.1 uncultured Nitrospira sp. | reverse complement strand
GCCGACTTCGAAGTCGCTCCGTTCCTGGACACGGGACAAGTCTTCAACAGTTTCAAGGACGTCAGTTTCAAGGACTATCGGATGACGCCCGGCATGGGATTCCGCGGCATCGTACGTCCAAATGTCGTCGGTCGGATCGACTATGGGTATAGCAAGGAGGGAGGAGCGGTTTTTGCCGGCCTCGACTTCCCATACTGACGCTGGGTTCGCCTCCACTGGACGTATCAGCGCCTGCTTGCAGAGCGCCTTGGTTGGGGGCCTGCTATCCTGGGGAGTTGTCTTCCCGCCCTGTGCTAGCGGTGAAGGATTTGGGCCGTTCCCGGTGCGCAATTTTCACCCGCTGCAGCAACTCGTCCTCCAGATTCCTGGCGACCGCGCCAACGTCGTGGCGAAAGGCACCCTAGATGTTCGTCTGGAGTTGGCTGAAACCGCCGCCATCTATCGAGAGGTCAACCCCCAGGCCTCAATAACCGCCAAGTTTGAGACCCTCAGGAGCGGCGCGTTTCTGCGCTACGGGGTCACCGAGAAACTCGAATTGGCTCTGGAAGTGCCGGTTCTCTACCGGTACCGAGGATTCATGGAAGGGATGATCAAGGCGGTCGAACGGGCAACGACCGGTTTGGCGCCGGCCCGGAAGGCCCTCAGTAACGTCGGGTATGCCTACAACGTGACGCGAGGCGGGCAACAGGTTATCAGTGGGGCGGAGGGGGTGCTTGGGCTCGGCGATGCCACCATGATGGCGAAGTACCAAGTCCTGTCCGAGACGTCGACGCTCCCCTCCGTCTCCATCCGAGGAGCGATCAAATTGCCGACGGGCGATGAAGGCCAATTCTTTGGAAGCGGCAGTCCCGACTTCGGGATCGGCCTGGCCGCTGAGAAATCGATCGGAAGCAGGTGGATTCTCTATGGCAACGTCAACGGGGTCTTTCCTACGGGCCGCATCGGCGGGATGCCCCTGCAGGCCACCATCTCAGGACTCGCGGCCGTTGAATATCTGTGGACCGAAAACCTCTCGTTGACGCTCCAATTCGACTACTACTCCCCGCCGTTTCATGGTGTGGGGCTGAAGGCGCTCGATAGGGGAGTGACGGAGCTCGTGACAGGGTTCAATTATCGGATCAGTCCCCAGTGGTTGTGGCAGGTTTATGGAGTCGAGAATACCGATCTCATTACTGGCAGTGCGCCGGATTTCACGCTCGCCACCTTGTTCACGTATAGGTTCCGTTCCTGATCGACGGCTCTCGATATCCTGTCAAGAGGGCTAACTGCTTGACAGTAGAGGGTTTCTGTGTGAAACTGAGCGGCATCACAATACAATTTCAGTTAGCTGCTTCGCCAAGCCTGTCCGACTTCTGGCGGTCAATACCAACCGCGCGATCTCTCGCAAAGGAGCATGACGCATGTCGATTTTGAAAACCATCCAGAGCCCCGCCGATCTGAAGAGGGTTCCCCCTTCCCAATTTCCAGCCCTGTGCCAGGAGATCAGGGAGCAGATCATCGGAGTCGTGTCGAATGTCGGGGGGCATTTGGCGTCCAATCTGGGGGTCGTCGAGTTGACTGTGGCGCTGCAATATCTCCTCGATACGCCCAAGGACAAGATCGTATGGGATACCAGCAACCAAGCCTATGCCCACAAACTGCTCACTGGCCGGCGTGAACAATTCCACACGCTCCGGCAGTACGGGGGATTGAGCGGTTTCTGTAAGCGGGAAGAAAGCGTCTACGATACGTTCAATGCCGGCCACGCGGGAACCGGGGTGTCCGCCGCCTACGGTATGGTCGAAGCACGTGAGCAACTAGGACAGAAACACAAAGTCGTCTGTATCGTCGGAGACGGGGCGATGACCGCGGGCATGACGCTGGAGGGGTTGCACCATGCCGGTGGACAGTCTAAGGACTTTTTGGTCATCCTCAACGACAATCAAATGTCGATCTCCAAGAACGTCGGCGCGATTTCTTCCTACTTGAACCGGACGTTCACCGGCGAATTCTACACCAAGATGCGCGAGGAGACCGGCCATCTGTTGGCAAAGATTCCCCACATCGGCCTCGATATGCAGAAGCTGGCCCGCCGGGCGGAGGAGTTGGCCAAAGGGGCGATCCTCCCGGGATTGCTGTTCGAGGAGTTGGGCTTCCGATATGCGGGGCCGATCGACGGCCACAACTTCGAGCATCTGCTTCCTACGCTTGAAAACGTGTTGCGGATGAGAGGGCCGGTGCTGCTCCATGTCATCACCAAGAAAGGGCTCGGCTACGAGCCCGCGGTCAAGAATCCGATCTGGTTTCACGCCTGCCCGCCCTTCGTTCGCGAAACGGGCGCGCCGGCCAAGAAGGCGGCACGGCCGTCGTATACGCAGATCGCCATCGACTCGTTGGTCAAACTGGCCCGAGCAGACAAGCGGATCGTGGCGATCACGGCTGCGATGTGCGAGGGCACGGGGCTGAACGCCTTCGAGAAAGAGTTTCCCAACCGGATCTACGACGTCGGGATTGCCGAGCAACATGCCGTCACCTTCGCCGCCGGATTGGCGACGCAGGGAATGCGGCCGGTGGTCGCGATGTACTCGACATTCTTGCAGCGGGCTTACGACCAAGTCGTACATGACGTGGCGACGCAGAATCTGCCTGTGGCGTTCTGCATCGACCGCGGGGGACTTGTCGCCGAGGACGGCACCACGCATCACGGCGCCTTCGATTACGCGTATCTGCGGCACATGCCCAACATGGCCGTCATGGCACCGAAGGACGAGAACGAACTGCAGCATATGCTCAAGACCTGTCTGACCCACGACGGTCCCGCTGCTGTGCGGTATCCGCGCGGTGTCAGTCTCGGCGTTGCCATGGACGAGACGCCCACGGCGCTGCCGTTCGGGAAGGGCGAGGTCATGCGCGAAGGTCGCGACGTCGCAATCATGGCCATCGGCGTATCGGTCTGGCAGGCGGTCAAGGCCGCCGAGCGGCTCAGTGAAGAAGGTGTTTCGACGGCAGTGATCAACGCCCGATTCGTGAAACCGCTCGATCGCGATCTGATCGTTGAGACCGCCAAACGTGTTCGCTACGTCGTCACGGTGGAGGAAGGCGGCAAGATGGGCGGGTTCGGGTCCGCTGTCCTCGAAGCGCTCTCCGAAGCCGGGGTTCATCATGTTGCCACCAAGGTGCTCGGCCTGCCGGATTGGTACATCGAGCAGGGGCCGCAGGACTTACTGCGCGAGCGTTACGGCCTGACGGCGGAAGGCATTTATCAAAGCGTGAAAGCCCTCATCGGCAAGGGTGACGGCTCGGCGGAGCGAGAGTTTATGCCGGCGCTCGGTCACTTGCCCCATGGTGACGAGCAAGGCAGCTGAGCGCGAAGCGCGAGCGCTGGGTGTCCAGTATGAGTGCTGAGTCGAGGGGACGGTAAACGAGAGCCGGACAGGGACATGCATATTACCCGAAGAAAGACGCGGCAGATACAGGTCGGCAAGGTCAAAATCGGCGGCGATGCGCCGGTGTCGGTGCTATCGATGTGTTCGACCGACACGCGCGACGTGGAGGCGACGGTCGAGCAGATCAAGCAACTCGAGACGGCCGGCTGCGAACTGAT
>CAZPYP010000017.1:6809-29316 GCA_964590845.1 uncultured Nitrospira sp. | reverse complement strand
CGGCGCTCCATGAGTTCCGCGTGGGTGCCGCTTTCGGCGAGGCGACCCTGGTTGAGCACGAGAATGCGGTCCGCCCGTTGGATGGTCGTGAGGCGGTGGGCGATGACGAAGGTGGTCCGACCCTTCATCAGCGTTTCCAGCGCTTCCTGGACGAGGCGTTCGGATTCGGTGTCAAGCGCCGAGGTGGCTTCGTCCAGCAGAAGAATCCTCGGGTTCTTCAAGATGGCCCTGGCGATGGCGATGCGTTGGCGTTGGCCGCCGGACAGGTTGATGCCTTTTTCCCCGACGACGGTCCGATATTGATCCGGGAACCCCATCACGAACTCATGCGCATGGGCGGCGCGGCTGGCTTGCCGGACGTCTTCATCGGTGGCGCCTCGATTGCCGTAGCGGATGTTGTCCTCGATCGATCCCCCGAACAGGACCGTTTCCTGCGGGACCAGGGCCACCTGGCGATACCAGCTTTCCAGCGTGATGTTGCGGAGATCGATGCCATCGATCGTGATGCGTCCGTTCGACGGATCATAGAACCGATGAATCAAGTTCATCAGAGTGGTTTTTCCGGATCCGGTCGGTCCCACGATCGCGATGAGTTCCCCCGCCTTGGCTTCGAACGACACGTCGGTGAGAACCGGTTGCCGCGCATCGTAGGCGAAACTGACGTGGTCTACGCCGACGTGTCCGGCCGTCGTGTCGAGTGCCCGGGCACCGGGCGCGTCACCGACTTCCGGCTGCTGATCGAGGATCTCGAACACCCGCTCGGTGGCCCCCTGCGCCTCTCGAAGCTGAGCGAAGACACGGGCGGCGGAACTGAACGGTCCGATCAGGATCCCGGCGAAGAGCACGAAGGCGAAGAGATCGCCGGGCGACACGGCGCCTTCGATCACTTGCGTGCCGCCGTACCACAACACGGCGGCTGCGGATGCAAACGTGAGCAGACTGATCACGGGAATGAAGACCGCCATGATGCCGGCTCGTTTCATGGTCAACGCGACCGTGTGGCGGATCTGGTCGCCGAAGCGTCGATGTTCCCGTGCGGTCTGTACGAAGGACTTCACGATGCGGATGCCGGAGATCACTTCCTCGATCAGCGTGCTCAACGCGGCGGTCTGATCCTGAATGCCGGTCGACAAGGTCTTGAGGCGCCGGCCGAAAAACTTCGCCACCAGGACGAGCAGAGGGAGCAGCACTAAGATCAGCAGACAGAGCCGCCAGTTCATGATGAGCAAAAAGGTGATACCCCCGACGAACGTCACGAGTTGTTTGGCGCCGTCGATCGGTGTTTCCGTCACGACGGATTGGATGACGGTGACGTCGTTCATGAGCCGCGACAGGAGTTCACCGGTTCGACGCCGCGCGAAGAAACTGACGGACAGGGTTTGCAGATGGGCGAACAGATGGGTTCGAAAATCTGCGACGATGTGCTGCGAGATCCAGGCCGTCAGATAGCTGTGCCCCATGGAGCAGAGACCCTGGACGATCACGAGTCCGAGGAACAGCACGATCAGGTTCGTCATGCGCGCGGCGTCGCGCTGCACCGTAATGACGTCCCAGAGGTTTCCGGCCAAGCGGAGCAACGCTAGGTTGATGGCGGCCACGATCATCACGAGGAGGCCCGCCGCCGCCATCTTCGAGATGTACGGCCTGAGATAGGGCAGAAACCGTCGGAAGGTGGAAATCATAGCGACAGGGTCATCGTGGAGACGGCGGCGGACATCGAAGGATCAAAGGTCTGTCTGAGCAACAAACAGGGGCGGGGTCGGCTAGAGCTGGGCGATGGATTCGATCAGGTTCTTGTTAATGGCGACGAAATCCGTCCGATCCTTGTCGTTGATGACGACGTCGGTCAAGCTGATGAACAGGCGCTGCTCCTCGTTGATCGCGTCCGACACCCGGTTGCGCATAGGCGGAATCAGGAAGTCCCCCACGTAGACGCAATTCACCGTCCGGACGCGGATGCGAACCTTCTTGCCCTCTGGCACCTGACCCTCCTATGGACGGGACGGTTTAACTCTTGCGGCGCAAGAATTTTTGACGCCGGCGCAGCTTCTTGTACTTGTGCTTGCGCATTTTCTTGCGGCGCTTTTTGAGTACGCTTGCCATTCAATGTCTCTCCTAGGGGGCTGAGTCTAAGAGACTTCCTCTCAAATTGCAAGCAAACGATCAGCGGCGTCGATCGTTCCGGCGGCCCTGAAGACCGGATGGCCGCTCTTTTGCCGCCATCGGCTTGACCTCCTTCTCGCCCCATTCCTATACTGCTTCGATGTCGACGAACGATCAGAGTCGCGCTGTGCAGCGCATGCTCGCGGTCTGTACAGTGATAATGGTTTTTGCGGGATGCGGCTCGAAGGTCATCCAGTATCCGGAAGACCATGAGCGGTATCTCAAAATCGACAAAGCGGTCGAGTCTTTGCGCCAAGCCTATGTGAAGAAAGATGGATCCGCCATGGCCGCGTTGATGGTGTCAGCGGAGCCGCTCGATCTACTCCAACGGGAAGCCGCAGCGGATTTCGAGACCTTCAACAGTATCGCGCTGGATTTCAGGGTCGAACGGATTATGATCGAGAACGATGACGTCGACGTCTACGTCCATTGGCAGGGAGTCTGGAAACGGGACGCGGAAGATCCGGGTCTCCGGCAGCGCGGGCATACGAGACTCCAATGGGTTGGGACGAAAGCCGTGCTCTTACGCGGCGTGCAAGGCGATGCGCCCTTCGGATTGAAGGGCCGGGCCGGCACACCCGAACGAACCGTCCCGCCGAAGAAATAGCGATGGCCGGCCGTCGTGCCCCCTCCATCCCCCAAGCGGACTTTCTCGTCGTCGGCAGCGGCGTCGCAGGCCTGCGCGCAGCCTTGGAACTGAGCCGCGCCGGCCGCGTGCTCGTGCTGACCAAAGGCCATCCGCTGCAGAGCAGTTCCATTCATGCGCAGGGTGGGGTGGCCGTGGCGATGAGCGAGGAAGACGACGTGGGCATCCATCTGACCGATACGATAAAGGCGGGGCACGGTCTCTGCCGCAAGGAGGCCGTGCGGGTGCTCGTCGAAGAGGGGCCCGATCGGATTCAGGAACTGATCAGGTGGGGCGCTAAATTCGACAAGGCCGGTGGAAAATTCGCTTTTGCGCGGGAAGCCGCGCACAGCCGGAGCCGGATCTTGAGGGCCCGCGGCGACGCAACGGGAAACGAAATGGTGCGGGTGCTGATCGCTGAAGCGATGAAGCAGAAGCGGATCCAGCGACTGGACTATCACTTTACCGTCGATCTGGTCGTCGAAGCCGGACGATGCTGCGGGGCACTCGTGCTGAATGAGCATTCCGGCCGCCGATCGATTCTTCCGGCCCGCGCGGTGGTGTTGACGACCGGAGGAGCGGGACAGATTTACGCCAGGACCACCAACCCTCCGAATGCGACCGGCGATGGCATGGCCATGGCACTGCGGGCCGGGGCCGTGCTGCAAGATATGGAATTCGTCCAGTTTCACCCGACGTCCTTGTACCTCCCATCCAGTCCGCCGTTTCTCCTGTCGGAAGCGATGCGCGGAGAAGGCGGGCAATTGCGCAACAGCAAAGGTGAGCTGTTCATGCAGCGGTATCACCCGATGGGTGCGCTGGCTCCGCGGGACATCGTCTCGCGGGCGATCTGGGCGGAGATGGCGGCGACCAAAGCGCGCCATGTGTATCTCGATGTGACCCATTTAGGAGCGGACTTCGTCAAGCGGCGGTTTCCGACGATCTATGCGACGTGCCTGCGGTACGACATCGATATTACGGAAGAGTGGATCCCGGTGTCGCCGAGCGCCCATTACATGATGGGCGGGGTGTGGACTGACTTGAACGGCGCGACGACGGTGCCTGGACTGTTCGCGGCGGGCGAGGTGGCCTGCAGCGGCGTCCATGGAGCGAACCGGCTGGCGAGCAATTCGCTGCTGGAGGGTCTGGTGTTCGGGGCGCGTGCGGCGGCGGCGGCGATTGCGTATGCCGGCCGTCACGAGGTGCCGTCGATCGCCGCCCACGAGGCGGCGTTGCGACACGAGCACTTCGGTTCGGTCGATGATGCGGAGAAAATTCGCAGTTCCCTCAGGCGGACGATGTGGGGACAGGTCGGTGTGATCCGCTCCGGGGAGTCACTGATCAGAGCGTGCGCCCAGTTGTCGCGCTGGGCGCAGATGATGGCCCAGCCCTTTTCCAACCGCGCGGCGCTGGAAGTCAAGAATATGGTGCAGGTGGCCCAATGCGTTGCAGAGGCGGCGTTGTGGCGGGAGAACAGCGTCGGTGCGCACTACCGGTCGGATTTTCCTCAAGCCAAGCGGGTTGGGTGGCAGCAACACAGTCGGTTGTCGATCGAGGAAGGCGTCAGCGGGAAAACATCTCGGAAGTCGCGGGGACTACTGCTGGATCTGCGGGGGCGAACTGGCTGACCGGATGCTCTCGGATCACGCCGTCTCGGACCAAGAAGGTTCGATAGTACCGAAGCACCTTGCGCACGTACTGTCGCGTTTCGTCAATCGGAGGCAGGGCCTGGTATCGTTCGACGATGTTTTCTCCCGCGTTGTAGGCCGCCAGCGCGAGCGGGAGGTTCCCGTGGAAGCGGTCGAGTAACTGGCGAAGGTATTTCGTTCCCCCCGCCACATTGTCTTCCGGATCATACAGGTCCCGAACGTCCATCCGTACCGCCGTTTGCGGCATCAACTGCATGAGGCCGACGGCGCCGGCCCGGGACACTGCGCGCGGGTCGAAGTTGGACTCGGCCTTGATGACCGCGCGAACCAGTGCCGGATGCAGTTGCTGCTGCGAGGAATGGCGGCGGATGACCGGTTCCAGTTCACGTTCGGACAGGATCGAATGAAACTGTGCCGACTCGATCTCGATTTTCCGATAACGGCTGTCCGACGGCACATTGGTCAGCGAAATTGAGCCATTGGGACCGATGTACTGATAGATCTCCGCTGAAGAGGGCTCGGAGAAACAGGAGAGTGTCAGCGCGCCGGTGGTCAAGGCGACGGCGATCATGCGGGAAACGTGTCTAGAGTCTTGTGCGGCTGTGTGGTTCATCAACATGCTCCCAACGATAGCAGCCTGCCCATGACTGTCAAGAAAATGCAGAAGCCATGCCTGAAAGGGCCGAACAATAACGAGTAAGAACATCGAGTTATGCGAAGGCCGTAGCCGTCACTCCACGAATCTCGAGCGGCCGGCGACAAAAAGTTGATGGAGTCGGTTCGTCAGGGCGCCAGGACGGCCCGTGCCGATGGGTCGGCCGTTCACGGTGCACACCGGCATCAGCTCCATACTCGTGTTGGACAAGAAGCATTCGTCGGCTGCGAGCAGGTGCTCGACGAGATACCGTCCTTCTTCCACCGGAATAGCTGCTTCCCGCGCCAAGGTCAGGATGATGTCACGTGTGATGCCGTCCAGGATACCGCAGTCCAATGAAGGCGTGTGAAGGCGGCCGGCCTTCACGAAGAAGATATTGCTCACGGTGCATTCGGTGATATGGGACTCCCAGTTCAGCAGCAATGCGTCGAACTTCCCCGCCGCAATGGCTTCGCGTTTTGCCAGGATGTTGTTCAAAAAGTTGGTGGCCTTGATCTGGGGGTCCAGGGCACCCGGCAGGTTTCGTTTGGTCTTGGCCACGATGAGGCTGACGCCGTTTTCGTAGAGCGTCGGCTGAGGCGGCTGCAGCGGTTTGGTCATGATCACAACGGTCGGCTGAGGACAGAGTGACGGGTCGAGGCCGATGTCGCCAGGCCCTCTTGAAATGGTGATGCGCAGGTATGCATCCACCTGTTCATTCCCCACTCGATTCCGTTCCATCGCCTCGTGCAACAACGCAGGCCAGTCGCGAGCCGGAACGTGGAGCCCGATGGCGGCTGCGGATCGGCCAAGCCGGGCTAGATGTTGGTCGCGCATGAAGATCTTGCTGCCGTACGAGCGGATCGTTTCGTAGACGCCGTCTCCATAGAGAAATCCGTGGTCGAATACGGAGACCGTGGCATCCTTGTCCTGCACAAACCGGTCGTTCAAATAGATCCACATGGTCACGCCTGTCTGAGTGAACTGAAGAACGCCTGAGCTTTGTAGAGTGTCTCGTCATATTCGTTGAGCGGATCGGAATCGGCGACGATGCCGGCTCCGACTTGCAGGAAGCCCTGGCCCTGCGTGAGGACCAAGGTACGGATGATGATGTTCAGGTCGAGATCGCCGTTCCATCCAATGTACCCGAAGGAGCCCGTGTAAGGCCCCCGCCGGACCGGTTCCAGTTCCTCGATGACCTCCATGCAACGGATTTTGGGGACGCCGGTGATGGTGCCGCCTGGGAAGGCGGCTTTGATCAGTTCGAACGGCGTCGCGTCCGAACGGAGCCGGCCGCTGACGTTCGAGACGATATGGCTCACATGCGAGTACTGTTCAATGGCCATGAATTCGTCGACGAGGACGGAACCGTATTCGCAGACGCGACCCAAATCATTCCGCTCCAAATCGACCAACATGAGATGTTCGGCCCGTTCCTTGTCGCTCGCGAGGAGTTCTCCAACCAGAGCGCAGTCCGATTGGCTGCTGGTTCCGCGCGGCCTGGTCCCGGCGATCGGCCTCGTGTCTGCCTTGCGCCCCCGCAAGCGTACGAGCCGTTCCGGCGAGCAACTGACCAGCGACAGGTCGTCGAAGTGCAGAAGCCCGGAAAACGGAGACGGATTGATCGAGCGGAGTTGACGATACAGAGCTTGCTCGTACCGAAGCCGCTCCGCTCCGGACTGTGAGGCCGGAGGAAGCGGGAAACGAAATCGGTGCGACAGGTTGGCCTGGTAGATGTCTCCTGCCGCGATATACCCTTGGCAACGTCGAACCCGATCGAGGAACGCGGCCTTCGTCTGATCCGGCAGAAACTGAATCGGCTCCAGGGGCGGACCCGGTTCCTGTTGAACCGATCCGGAAAGCCGCGCTTCGCACTCCGTCAGTCGGTCCAGACCCTCTCGATACAATTTTTCTCTCGGTTCCCCCAGGAACCGGGTCATCGATGGGCAATAGATGAGGTGAAGCCTGTTTGCTCGATGATCCAACGCGACAACCAGTTCGAAGAATGCGAACTGCAATTCTGGAATCGCGAGATCCCGCTGACTCCACGTGGGCAACGATTCGAATCGACGGACGAAGTCATAGCTGAGATACCCCACCGCGCCGCCAAAGAACGGCGGTAACTCCGCAGTCTGATCGATGCCCGGAGATCCCAGCCCGGCCTTGAGCGAGGAGAAGGGGTCCTGGCCGGCTGAGACGGAGGAGGACACTTCACGGATGACGGCGGCGGGCCCGCTCCCCATGAACGAGAATGAAGGCGCCGCCGGCGCATTCGTTCCGCTTTCGAGCAGGAAGGACGGTTGGACAGGGGTCGCGATCCTGCCGTAGAGATCGAACGGACTTCGTCCTTGCCCCGGCAGGGACAGTACCAAGGGGCGGGGATGGCCGGAGAGAAATGAGGGCTGTGCGAATCTGGTCATGTTCGGAGCTGCGGGCGCCCTACAGGACGGTGGCTCACTATACCCCAGCGATTAGCCTTTTCCCAGCCGACGCAACCCTTGACAAATTCACAGGGATTCTGCTTGAATTGCGCGCCCGCCAGGGGAGAGTCCTTGCTCTGTGTGCGCATGAGTACTCGCCTGTTCGTGGGTAGCGCATGCCCCCTACACAGGATCCGTTCTATGCGGGGCTCGGTCAGGCCGTTCGAATCGGAACGGAACTGCTGGCTGCGTTGATCGTCGGAGGCGGGTTGGGGTGGGCGGCCGACACCTATCTCCTCGGGTCTGATCCCTGGGGGATGGTCGCCGGGTTGATCTTGGGTGCCGCAGCCGGCGTCCGAAACGCCTATCGTATGGCTCAGCGTTGGCCCAAGTAGGGAGAGGAACCAAGGAATCCATGGAAGAAAGTCCGCTCCATCCGTTCGAACTGCACAACTATATCCCGATTGAATTGGGCGGCTTGGACATTTCCATCAATAAAGCCGTCATCATGATGTGGGTGGTGGTCGGGTTGATCTCCGTCCTGATGGTCATGGCCGGATCTGCGCGACAACTCGTGCCGGGCAAGCTGCAAAGCTTGGCTGAAATGATGGTCGACTTCATCCGCGGAATCATCCTCGATACGATGGGCAAAGATGGAATGAAATTCTTCCCGCTCATCGCGACCTTGTTCTTGTTCATCCTCTTTTGCAATCTCATTGGATTGATCCCCGGCTCGTACACCGTTACCAGCCAGATCGTCGTGACGGCGGTCTTCGCCTGCGTCGTGTATGGGCTCAGCTTGGTCATGGGGTTCGTGCTGCACGGCGGAAAGTTCTTGGGCATTCTCGTTCCACCCGGCACGCCGGGCTGGTTGCTGCCGCTTATGGTGCCCATCGAGTTGATCAGTCAACTGGCACGTCCGATCTCGCTCGCGGTTCGGTTGTTCGCCAACATGACGGCAGGCCACGTCATTTTGGGGGTGTTGTTCGGGCTGGCGATCAGCGGGGGGTTGTTGATCGGCTGGTTGCCCTTCGCCTTTACCATCGCCATGAACGGACTGGAAGTGGGCATCGCCTTCATACAAGCATATATCTTTACCGTGCTGACCTGCGTCTATTTGGGGGACGCATTCCATCTGCACGGTCATGACGACCACGCGCACTAGCGGTTGCGCCACTGTGCGACGGGTTACTCGTTAAGGGAGGAAGGAGACACAATGGATTCTGCAGCAGCAGCGTTGTTGGGAATGGGGTTGGCGGCGGCGGGTTTCGCCGGAGCGGGTGTGGGCATCGGCTACATCTTCGGGAAGATGATCGAAGCCGTGGCGCGCCAGCCGGAAGCCGAAGGTCGCGTCGGCAAGTACATGTGGATCGGGTTCGCGCTGGTCGAAGCCATCGCATTGTACGGGCTCGTTATTGCGTTCATCATCATGGGCCTGCGTAAATAGGAGCAGGCCTGAGGCCAGGGCCAGAGGCTAGAGGTATTTCTCTCGCCTCGTGCCCATCGCCTCTCGCCTGGGTGAAACCATGCCCCAGTTTGAATCGCATTTTTTCTCCTCTCTGATTTTTTGGGAGGTCGCGTCCTTCGCGATCCTCCTGTTTGTCCTCTACAAATTCGCCTTTCCGGGCATTCTGGCCGTTTTGGAGGAGCGGGAGAAAAAGATTAAGGATAGCCTCGACCAGGCCGACCGCCATCGGTCCGAAGCCGAACGGAAGTTAAAGGAGTATGAGGCGAAATTAAGCGCCGCGTCGCGGGAAGCGGAAGGCATCCTGGCGGCTGCCAAGGAACGGGCGCAGCGCCTGCTAGAAGAAAATGAACAGCGCCTGACTGCTGAAGCCGAGCGGATCAAAGGCGATGCGACCAGAGAGATCGATCAGGAGCGGCGCAAGGCGATTCAGGAGATCCGCGCACAGACGACCGACATTGCGTTGATGGTGGCCGAGAAGGTCGTGCTGCGCAGCTTGAACGACGCCGATCACCGTCGATTGGCCGACGAAGCGCTGGATGCCTTGGCCAAATCGGCCCCGCGATAACAGTCCGCGTCGAACCGCGGGGTCAGCTTCGACTGGCCCCGCCGGCTCTGTATCCTTCCAGATCGACACACACGAACCGAAACCCGATTGCCCGCAAATGTGCGGCAATGGTTGAACGCACGTCCGCTCGGTTCATCCTCTCCAGTTCGTCGGGAGCCAGTTCGATCCTCGCGATGTCTCCGTGATCACGGACTCGAAGCTGGCGAAATCCCAAACGCCGCAAAGCCTCCTCGGCCTGTTCGACCCGGTGGAGTTTTTCGATCGTGATGGGCACACCGCGGGGAATTCTTGATGACAAACAAGCCGCGGCCGGTTTGTCCCAGGCCGACAAACCCAGCTCTCTGGCGAGGCCTCTGACATCGGCCTTAGTCAATTTCGCATCGACCAACGGGCTACGGACTCTCCATTGCCGCGCAGCGGAGATTCCAGGTCGGTCCTCTCCGAGGTCGTCCAGATTCGTCCCGTCGACCACCCACCGGAGGCCTCGTTGCTCGCGCAGGCCTTCCAATAATTTGTAGAGATCGGTTTTACAATGAAAGCAACGGCTGGCGTCATTCTGCACGAACTCCGGAATCGTCAACTGGTCGGTCTCGACGACCTCATGACGCGCGCCGATCTCCTGCGCGATCCGTCTGGCGTCGTCGAGTTCGGACTGCGGGAGCGTGGGGGAAACGGCGGTGACGCCCAACACGCGTGCCCCCAAGGCGTCATGTGCGGCTTTCAGCACCAGCGTGCTGTCGATGCCGCCCGAAAAAGCCACGAGAACGGAGTGGAGATCCGTCACCGCGCGACGGAGCGACTCAAGCTTGTCGGCAAGGAGTGTTGCGGCCACGCACAACCTGCTGAAGATCGGTCAGTGTTTGACTTTGGATTTGGCGAGGTTGCCGACCACGACGAGGGCATACCGCTGGGGGTCGAGGTATTGCTTGGCCACCCGCTGCACGTCTTCCTTCGTCACCCGCTCGATCCACTTGGGATACTGGGAGAAATATTCAAACCCTAATCCATAGAACTCGACCTGGGCCAACACCTGCGCCAGCTTCGCGGTCGAGTCCATACGCAAGGGAAAACTCCCGACCAAGAACGACTTGGCCTCGGTCAGTTCCTGATCGGACACGGGCGCTTCACGAATCGCTTTGATCTCGGCCAGCACGCCGCTGATGGCTTGATTGGTGGATTCGCTTCTGGTCTGCAGGTTGATCCAGAAGGAACCGGGCATAAGACGGGCGTCGAAGTGGCTCATGATGCCGTACGCCAGTCCTTGCTTGTCCCGGATGGAGTCCATCAGCCGCGAGGAAAAGCCTCCTGCGCCCAGGATGTAGTTCATCACCGTGACCGCGTAGAAGTCCGGATTGTTTCGACTGATCCCCCCGTGCCCAAGAATGATGTTCGATTGTGTGAGATCTTTCTCGATCAGCTGAACGGATTTCTTCTCGATCGGTGCGGCCTTCTTGGTCACACGCGTCGGTGCCGAGGCCTTTTTCCAGCCGCCGAAGTGCGTTTGCACCAGAGTCGTCGCCTGGTCGACGGTCACATCACCGACGATCGTCAGAATCACTTGGCCCGGCGCGTACTCTCTGCCGTAGAACCCAAAGACGTCCGTCAGCGTGATTTTCGCGAGCGTGTCTTCCGTGCCCTGGAGCGGCCAACGGTAGGGGTGGCCATGGAACACCATTTGGTTGAACGCCTTCATCGCGACGTGTCCCGGGTCGTCGTTGTCGCTGGCCATTTCTCCCAGGACCTGGGTGCGGATCCGTTCGAATTCTTGCTTGTGAAAAGCGGGATGTTGAAGGACGTCGGCCAAGAGCGTAAAGCCGGTATCCACATCCTTCTTTAGGACGCGGGCGGATGCCGTAGTGAAGTCTTCAGACGTCTTGACTTCCAGAGAGCCTCCGATGAAATCGATCTGCTCGGCTAACTGCTTCGACGAGCGGCTGGTCGTGCCCTCGTCCAGGAGGCTTGCCACGAGGTTCGCCAATCCGGCCTTGTCCGGCGGGTCTTGAGCGGAGCCGGCCTTGATCAATGCGTGAACTTCGACGATGGGCAGAAAGTGCTGCTCGAGCACCAGCACGGTCATGCCGTTGGCAGTGACGAACTTCGTCGGCGCGATCTCGGCAGCTTGCCCCGACGCTTGGAATGAGAGAACGGTCCAGAAGACGAAGCATGCCAGGGGCAGCACGAAGAATCCAACCCGCTGTTTTGTCTTCCGCCCCGCGCTCACGGTTTCCCCTGCTGAGCCGCAGTCGGTGTCGGTTCCGGTGGCTTGGGTGGGATCGGGATCAGCGTGCCGACGGTTCTTGCGTCTTCGACGAGGTACTGTTTAGCCACCCGCTGGACATCCTTGGCCGTCACCGAGCGGATTTTTTCCAGGAACTGGTCGACCTTGCGCCAGCCTGCGCCGATGGATTCAGCCTGGCCTAGAAGCATGGCATGGCGGAAGTTGGAATCTTGTTCGAACACGCGGGCCGCTTCCACTTGATTCTTGGCGCGTTGGAGTTCTTGCTCGGTCGGAGGGTCGATCTGTAGCCGCTTGATTTCTTTGTGCAGGGCCTCCTCGACCGTTTCGATCTTCTGGCCCGGGCTGACGAGCGCGTAGAAATAGAAGAGGCCGGGATCGGCCTGCATCAGTCCGTATTCCGCCCCCACTGCGAGGGACAGTTTCTGGTCATAGACGAGGCTTTGATACAGACGGGAGCTTTTGCCGTGAGAGAGGATGGATTCCAGCACGTCCAACGCGTAAGCGTCTTCGCTGGTGAAGTTGGGGACGCGGAACCCCATCATGACGAACGGCACTTGGGCTTCACGCTTCAAGAGGAACCGCCGCTCGCCTCGTTGTTCTCCCTCCATGGTCGAGACCGGCTTGGGCTCCGGACCACGGGGAATCGGTTCGAACAACAACTTGATCGTCGTCAGCAGCACATCGGCTTTGACGTCACCCACGATGACCAATGTGGCGTTGTTCGGCGAATAAAACGTGTCGTAGTGCCGCTGTAGATCGTCGAGGGTCATGGCGTCAAGGTCGCCGAACCATCCGATCACCGGCCAGTGATAGGGGTGGCTCAGATAGGCCTGCGCGAACAACGCTTCGACCAAGGCGCCTTGAGGATCGTCTTCCGTCCTGAGGCGGCGCTCTTCCTTGACGACTTCCCGCTCCGTCTTGAGTTCATTCTGGTCCAGGATGAGCCCTTGCATGCGATCGGCTTCCATTTCAAGCGCCAGTTCGACTCGGTCGGCGGCGAGATTTTCGAAGTAGGCGGTGAAGTCCTGGCTCGTGAAGGCATTGTCCATGCCGCCGTTCTTGCGGATCAGACGGGAAAACGAACCTTTCGGATATTTGGCCGTGCCTTTGAACATCATGTGTTCCAACATATGGGACAGGCCTGCCCGCCCCATGACTTCGTTGCGAGATCCGACCTTGTACCAGACCTGCACGGTGGCGACGGGAGCCTTCGGGACCTCGGCGATCAGCACCTTCATCCCATTGGACAACACGAATTCTTTTGGATCGACCGCGTAGGCTGAAGAAACGGCAGAGAGCAACAAGAGGACGGAGAGCAGCGGCTTGGCCAGACGATGTGGGGGTTGTGTGGTGGTCATCATCTCTGATGAGGGACGAACAAGGGCATGCTAACAACGGGATTCAATTTGTGTCAAGGCGCGATCCGTTCCGGTGGACGTCGCGTTGCCGAGTTGACCGCAAGCGCCGAGCACGTCCCGCCCGCGACTCTTCCGAATAAAGGCGTCTAAACCTCCCTCATTCAAGATCGTCTGAAAGGTCGAGACGGCGGCTTCCGAGGGACGCCGGTAGGGGCTGCCGGGAAATTCATTGAACGGAATGATGTTGACCTTACACCGGAGACCGTGAATGAGCTTCGTGAGGCGGCGTGCATCTTCGGGCTGATCGTTGACGCCGGCCAAGAGCACGTATTCGAAGGTGAGCTTCCGCCCCGGAGGCAGCGGATAACGGCGGCAGGCGGCAAGGAGCGTCTTCAGTGAGGCGATCTGGCTGGCTGCCGGCATCAGTCGCCGTCGGCTCTCCTCCGTAGTCGCATTCAACGAGATAGCCAGGTTCACCCCAAGTGCGCCTACGTCCTTCAATCGAGCGGCGAGGCCGGCGGTTGATACGGTGATACGGCGGGGGGACCACCCGAGGCCCCATGACCTGTTGGTCAGGCAGGCGATGGCATGAGACAACGCGTCGAGATTGGACAAGGGTTCACCCATCCCCATGAACACGAGATTCGTGAGGCGTTCTTCGCCCCGCAGCTGATCCTGTGCGGTCAGGACTTGGTCGACGATTTCGTGCGATTTGAGGTTGCGCGTCAAACCCATGGTCCCGGTCAAACAGAATCCGCAGTCCAGCATGCAGCCTACTTGCGTGGAGACGCAGAGCGTCAGTCGGTCATCGTCCGGGATGAGGACGGTCTCGACTTGTCGCTGGTCGTCCAGGGTGAGCAGGAGCTTTCTTGTGCCGTCGCACGAGCGGAGAGTCCGGCAATCCCGCGCCCGCTCGATCGTCGCGATTTCGGCTAAACGAGTCCGGTCTTTGAGGGAAAGGTCGGTCATGTCACCGATGGCTCGTGCCCGCCGCTGATAGATCCAGCGAAGGATCTGACCCGTGCGATAGGAAGGCCAATCGAGCGCAGCCACGAGTCGCCCGAGGTCCTGTTGATTCAACGCCAGAAGATTTGTCTGTCGGCGCATTACGAGAGCCTAACATAGCCGGAAAAATTGGAACAAGGCGGTGGCTGATCGCCGAAGAGGTAGCCGACTGGCAAGAGTGGGGGCACACTGTTATATATGGTAGAGCACGGAGGCAAACTGGCGTGTATCGAATGACGTGTCGGCCCTTGCGCCCAGCGGTCCTGTTCGTCGGCTTCGGACTGTGCTGGCTGCTCCTGCCTGTCTCCGTTTCACACAGCGATTCGCCGGGCTCAGCAAGCGCTGCGGACAATGATGCCTGCGAGTCAGCTGCAGAATGTTTCCAGGCCGGGGCCTCGCCAAAAGAGCGGTTGGGCAACGGCTTGACGAAAGAGCAGGTCCTGTCGCTGAAGCTCGAGCGGCTGCGCCGCTTGATGGAGCGGTTCCCTTCGACGATCTGGGCGAAGCGGGCCGGGCTGTTGTCCGGCGTGCTGTTACTGGAGCGGAATCCTGCCGTCTCGATCGGGTTCTTGCGAGGGGCGCAGCGGGACTTTCCCGTGCTGGACGATTACGTCCGATTGTGGATCGGTCAGGCCTCGTTGAATTTGGGCGAGGCAAAGCAGGCCGCCCTCCAATTCGAAAGCATTCCGACGGCGGTGCCCGACTCCAACATCCTGGCCCGCGCTGCCTATCAGGCCGGAGAGGCCTGGTACCAGGCGGCGAGTTGTCCGGAGGCCGGCGACTGGTTTGCCAAAGCCCTTGTCATCAGCGACAAGGAGCCGACGGCTCCACAGGCTTTCCTCCGTCGAGGCGCCTGCCTCTTGCGTGAGAATCGCATTCCGGAAGGTCGTGATCTGCTCAGGCAACTGTGGATTCGCTTTCCCTATAGCGCGGAGGCAAGAGAGGCGGAGACATTGCTGGCGTCGAACTTGGGCGGTGAAACCTGGGTTGTGCCTTCGGCCGAACGTCTGACCAGAGCGCAAGCGTTTCTTGCCCAGGCGTTTCATACCGAAGCCATCGAGGAGTTGAAGAAGTATTTAGCCGATTCGCATGCCCCGCGGCGCGCGGAGGCCAAGCTCAAAATGGGCGTCGCTCAAGTGAGACTGAAACTCTACGACCAGGCTCGAGATACGTTCAGGGCGCTCGTCAAAGACGGCGGGAGCGAGGCACACGAGGCATCAGTTTGGTTGGCTCGTGTGTACTTGCGGCAAGGGCAAGGAGATAAGCTGTTGGAAGCCGCCCGCGCGGCGCAAACTGGGACCCTTTCGGGGGAGCAGCGGGGGCAGATCGCGATTTTCGCCGGCATTTGGCTCGAAGACCAAAAGCAATTCGACGAGGCCGTCGCGCGGTACCGCCATGTTGCCAAGACCGGTGAACCGGCGTCGCAGAGAGCGGAGGGACAGTGGCGGCTGGGCTGGGTTTATTACCGGACCGGGCGGTTTCGCGAGGCCATGGACCAATTGAAGATTCTCGTCGATCAGCACGACGCCGACTTCGAACCGCAAGCCTTGTACTGGATGGGGCGCGCAGCGGAGCAGGCGCAGCAACAGGCGCACGAGTTCTACCGGCAGGTCTGCCAACGCTACGAATACACCTATTATTGCCAGCTGGCTCGTGAGCGCCTTCCCACCTTGTCACAAACGGAGAGCGTGAAGGAAAACGGGGCTGTCTCTGGCAGCGATTCGACCTCTACGCCCGAAGCCTCCCCCGCACCTACTGCCGGCAGATCGGACATCGAGCAGCAGAACGCCTATCGGCGGGCGATTGAGCTGAAGGCGTTGGGCTTGGATGCCGATGCGGCCCGTGAAGTATCTCAACTGGCCGAACACTACGGGAAGGATCTTGATTCCCTCGTCATGCTGTCCACCTTGCTGAACGAAGTCGGGTCCTATCACCATGCCCTCCGGCTGGCTCGTGCCCGGTTTCGAGACAAACTGGAACGAACGGGCGGATCGATCGCACCCTCGCTCTGGAATGTGGCCTATCCCACCGGGTTGTTGCCGACGATCAAATCGCAGGCCACCAAAGGGGTCGATCCCTACCTGATTGCCGCCATCATCAGGGAGGAGAGCCAGTACGATTTGAAGGCCGTGTCCAGGGTTGGCGCGATCGGACTGATGCAGGTCATGCCGGCGACCGCCAACACCGTCGCCCAGCGGATCGGACTGCCTGTGGTGGGACGGGAAGACTTGTTCGACCAGGAGACGAACATCCGGATTGGAGTTCGGTACGTCGAGCAGCTCCTCGAGCAATTCTCCGGCAATCTCGTGTATACGATCGCTGCGTACAATGCAGGCCCGATCGCAGTGGGGTCCTGGATGGCCCAACATCGGACCAATAGCCAGGACGAGTTCGTCGAACTGATTCCCTATCAGGAAACGAGGCAATACGTGAAACGGGTCCTCCGAAGCTACCGCGAATACATTCGTCTCGGCCGGACCTCCTAAGACCGTTTCTTGACAAGATCTAGGCAAGTTTCTATAGTGCCCCACAATCTGTAGCGTCTTACGGAGGATTCACCAACAATGGCATTGGATCGACTTGATGCGCTGGAAACCCGCATCAAAGACCTGGTCAAACTCGTGCATGAGTTGAAGAAGAAAAACGCGACATTGGAGGAAGAAATCAGGACGGTTCGTCAGCGCTATGCGGAACAAACCGATTCGAACCGCCGGTGGGAGCGGGAACGTGTGGACATCAAGTCCCGCATCGAGAAGGTCCTTGGAGAAATCGAATTGCTGGAGTGTTTGGAAGAACGCAAGGAGGTGGCCTTTGACTAAGACGACGGAAGTCGAGATCTACGGCCAACGGTATGCGATTCGAGGGGAGGCCGACGAGAGCTACATCCGGCGGTTGGCCGGTTTCGTGGACGGACAAATGCGCCATGTGGCCGAGGGCATGAGCACGACGACCCCCTCAAAGTTGGCCGTCCTGACAGCCTTGAATTTGGCCCATCAGCTCTTTGAGGCGGAGAAGAAACGGGCCCAAGGGGAAGCGGATGTCGAGCGCCGGATGACGTCGTTGATGGAATCGATCGAAGAACAGGTCCCGACCTCGCTATTTCGTTGATTGAACTTGCAAAGGGTTGCGCCGCTTTGTTATCGTAAAACTTACGGTAAGTGCCAGGAGACAGTGCCAGACGCCAGAGATTGCCAAGGCTGATTTCGAATCGGTTACGCCACGGGATACGCACTCAGTTAAGTAGAGGAAGGACCAACGAGGTGATGTTAGGGCCGTTCACTCCGTACAACATGGTACAGAGACTCGTCCTTTTCGTTTCCACCCTGACAGCTGTACTTGCAACGGTCGAAGAGGTGCTTCGGTCTACCGGTCGGGAATGCGGCCTGAACGGACCACGGTTGCTGCCTGTGTCAGTCGGGGGCAATCGTCGCGCCACGGGAACCAGGAAAGGTACCCGGTTCTTACGAGACCTGGACAGGGTAGGACGAGTAGATCGAGCACGCCCGGCACCTTGGTCTTCACCTTCTTGAACGCGTATGTAACAGCGTCGCCTTTCGAACGTCCCTCCGCTCTCTGCCGCACGTCCGCCTGATCTCCTCTTGAGAGTCTCCAAGTTCGCCGTCTGAAATCGGAAAGACGAGTGCGTTTGTCGTCCGCTTCCGATGTGAAAGGGACCGCTTATGTCATCTACGATTGCACTGTACATCATCGTTGCGCTCGCCGGAGCGTTGTTGGGAATGGGGACGTATGAGGTGGTACGCCGTTTCTCCGGAGCCGCCAAGAAGGCCCAAGAGGATGAACAAGCCAGACAAGCCGTGCTGAACGCTCAACGCGAAGCGGAAAACATCGTCAAGGAAGCGAAGCTCGAGGCCAAAGATCTCATTTTCCAGTCCAAGGCTGAGTCGGAAAAAGAACAAAAGGTGAAGCTGGCGGAGCTGGCCACGGCTGAAAAGCGGTTGGTGCAGAGAGAGGAAGCCATCGACAAGCGTCTGAGCGGGCTTGATAAGCGGGATAACGACGCCCAGCGGCGCGAACAGGATTTGTCGAAACGGGAGGAGCGGCTTACGGCGAAGGAACTGGCTTGTGCTCAGGCTGAAAAGGAACATCGCGACGCGTTGGAACGAGTCGCGGGGATGACCGCCGACGAGGCGAAGAAGCATTTGATGCAGGAGATGGAAACTCAGGCTCGGATGGATGCTGCAGGCATCGCCAAACGGACGCTGGAAGAAGCGAGGGAAAACGCGGAACGCGAAGCGCGCGAAATCATCACGGGGTCCATCCAGCGGGTGGTTCGTGATTACGTGTCCGAGTCCACCATCTCCGTGGTGCCGATCCCGAACGATGCCATGAAGGGCCGGATTATCGGTCGGGAGGGACGGAACATTCGAGCCCTTGAGGCCGCGACGGGTATCGACCTCATCATCGACGAAACTCCCGAGGCGGTGATCATCTCCGGATTCGACCCGCTACGCCGCGAGATTGCCAAGGTGTCGCTCGAACGGCTGATGCACGACGGGCGGATTCACCCCACTCGAATTGAGGAAATCGTCGAAAAGGTGAAAGTCGACATCGATAAGTTGATGTACGAAGAGGCCGAGAAGATCATTTTCGAGCTGGGGCTGGCGGATTTCCACCCGGAGTTGATCAAGGTGTTGGGGCGATTGAAGTATCGCACGAGCTACGGCCAGAACAACCTGTACCATGCCAGAGAGGCGGCCTATATCTGCGGGATTATGGCTTCTGAGTTGGGGCTGGATGTCCGATTGGCGCGTCGCGGAGCGCTTCTCCACGACATCGGTAAGGCGGTCAGCCACGAGGAGGAAGGCCCGCATGCGATGTTGGGAGCGGAGATCGCCAAGAAATACGGGGAGAGTGAAAAGATCGTCAATGCGATTGCGGCCCACCATGAACAAGTCGAACCGATTTGCCCCGAGTCGGTGCTCGTGGCTGCAGCGGAAGCATTATCGGCAGCGCGCCCGGGTGCCAGAAGGGAGGCGCTCGAATCGTACGTGAAGCGGCTGGAGAAGCTTGAGGCGTTGGCCACCGCGGCCAAGGGTGTCCAGAAGGCCTATGCGATCCAAGCCGGACGCGAGATCCGAGTGATCGTCAGACAAGAAGATGTCACCGACTCGGAGTCGTTTCAACTGTCCCGCGACTTGGCCAAGAAAATCGAACAGGAATTGACCTATCCCGGACAGATCAAGGTTACCGTGATCCGCGAAAGCCGGTATATCGAGTACGCAAAATGAAAGTCCTGTTCATCGGCGATATCATGGGCGAGCCCGGTCGGCGGGTCGTCGCGCGACTGGTCCCCAAGCTTGTGGCCAAGCACCGCATCGATGTGGTGGTAGGTAACGGCGAGAATGCCGCCGGAGGATTCGGCATCACGCCGGAGCTTGCCCAGGAGTTGTTCGATGTGGGTCTGTCCGCCATTACCACCGGTAATCATGCCTGGGACAAGAGGGAAATCATCGATTATTTCCCTCGAGAGCGCCGGTTGCTGCGTCCGGCCAATTATCCCGAGGGAGTACCGGGGCAGGGAAGTGTCGTGATCGAAACGAAGAGCGGGGAAGAATTAGCCGTGCTGCAGCTGATGGGGCGCGCCTACATGCCGACGTTGGATTGTCCGTTTCAGGTGGCCAGGCGCGAAATGACACGGTTAAGAAAACGGGTGGCTGCAGTAATCGTGGACATGCACGCGGAGGCCACCTCGGAGAAGATGGCCATGGGGAACTTTCTGGACGGCGAAGCGACCGCCGTCCTCGGGACCCATACCCACGTCCAAACGGCGGATGAGCAGATTCTCCCCCGAGGTACGGCCTATTTGACGGATATCGGGATGACCGGTCCCTTGCACGGCGTCATTGGCGTGAAGAAGGAACTGGCCATCGAAAAGTTTCTCACCGGCATGCCGCGCCGTTTTGAAGTGGCGTCGGGTCCTGTCGTGTTTTGTGCAGCCTTGCTCGAACTCGATGCGCGAATCGGCAAAGCCGTCGGCATCGAGCGGATACGCGTCGTCGATTAGGGGATGGCCACCACACGACCTCACATCATTCCTTTCGCAATCGACAAAGCTCCACTCACCGTTTCGCAACTGACCAACTGCTTACGAGTCGCCATTGAAGGGGCTTTCCCGGAGGTGTGGCTGGAGGGGGAACTGTCCAACTTGCGGGCTCCGGGCTCCGGTCATCTGTACTGCACCTTGAAAGACGAGACGAGCCAGATTCGCGCGGTGCTGTTCCGTTCGAGCGCGATGCGCGTCAAGTTCGATTTGCAGGAAGGGATGCAGGTCATCGTTCGGGGTCGCCTGACGGTCTATGAGCCGAGAGGCGAATACCAGGTCGTCATCCAGACTGTGGAGCCCAAAGGAATCGGCGCGCTCCAGCTGGCCTTCGAACAACTAAAACAGCGACTGGCGGCTGAGGGCCTCTTCGACTTGGCCCGGAAGAAATCGTTGCCGGTATTCCCCAGTACGGTGGGCCTCGTCACTTCGCTGACAGGAGCAGTCATCAGGGATATGTTGACCGTGCTGAGGAGGCGGTGGCCGTTGCTCCATATCGTCATCGCTCCTGTCACGGTCCAAGGGGAGGGGGCCGCGGAGCAGATCGCAGCGGCGCTGAACGTCCTGAATGAGCAACGACTGGCGGATGTGATCATCGTCGGACGCGGTGGAGGTTCTCTCGAGGATTTGTGGAGTTTCAACGAGGAAGTGGTTGTCCGTGCCATCGCAGGATCGAAGATTCCCGTCGTTTCGGCAGTGGGGCATGAGACCGACACGACCTTGGCGGATTTCGCGGCAGACCTTCGTGCTCCAACGCCATCCGCGGCCGCCGAGGCGGTGGTGCCGGTTCTGTCGGAGGTCGTCGAACGGCTGCGCGACGTGACCGGCCGAGTCGGGCAGGCGATGGCACGGCATTGTCGGACTGAGCACCGGCGGTTGGAAGCGGGCTTCCTGGGGCTGTCATCCATCCGTTACCGGATTCAGGAGGCGGCGCAGCAAGCCGACGATGTGTCTGGACGGCTCGCACACGCGGCGTTGATACAAGTCGCGGTTTGTCGAGATCGGGTGAATCGCGGACAACGGGCACTGGCGGGGCTGAATCCCATTCAGATCATACGGCGGGGAACCGCGGTGGTGCCGCAGTTCCTTGCGCGACTTGAACAACAGGTTCGCAATCTGACCGTCCACCATCGCGGCGCGCTGCAGGGAACGGTCGGACGCCTTCATAGTCTGAGCCCGCTGGCCATTTTGGGGCGTGGCTATAGCATACTTGCGCGGGCGTCCGACGGATCCGTGGTCAGGGGGATTCAGCATGTGCAGGTCGGGGATCTCCTCTCGGCACAACTGGTGGACGGCCGCTTGAACTGCACCGTGGAGGCTGTCCTGCCGGACCGTCCACCGGTTTAAAAGTACGGAACCGCTGGGTATAATATTGGCTTATTTGAGCAAATGAAGGAGCTGTGGTGGCTGGGGTAAAGTTCGAACAGGCGATGGCTCGACTGGAAGCGATCGTCGGTGAATTGGAGAAAGGCGAACTCCCGCTCGACGAATCGTTGAAGATTTTCGAGGAAGGGATTCGTCTGTCAAAAAACTGTCTCAAGATTCTTGAGGATGCGGAACGGAAGGTCGAGGTGTTGGTGCAGGAAAAAAATGGGAAGAAGCATCTTCAGGCCTATTCCTATGAGGCGGGGGCTGAAGACGAACCCGCTTCCTAGGGTGTTGAATTGCTCACGTGCGGTCAGCTTCTCTCCTTGGCAGTTACTAGTCCCATGACCCTTCCTGTGCGTCCTGCAAAAGATCGATTGGACCGCCTGTTGGTGGAAAGGGGCTTTGCCTCCAGCCGCGAAGTGGCGGTGCGGACCGTACTAGCCGGCGGGGTGCTGGTCGATGGGATTCAGATCGACAAGCCCGCCAAATTGATCGCGTGCAGTGCGCGGATCGATGTGCAGAAACCGGCCGCTTATGTCAGCCGATCCGGCGAGAAACTGGCCGCGGCCCTTGAGCAATTTCAGATCGATTCCTCCGGCGCGGTGTGCCTGGACGTCGGATGCTCGACTGGGGGATTTACCGACTGTCTCTTGCAGCGACAGGCGAAACGCGTCTACGCCGTCGATGTGGGGTACGGTCTGATTGATTGGAAGCTGCGGCAGGACCATCGAGTGGTGCTGCAGGAACGGACGAACATTCGATATGCCAGTTCCAGTTTGATTCCGGAGCCCATCGACATGGCGGTGATCGATGTGTCGTTCATTTCGCTGGTCTTGGTGTTGCCGGCTGTGGTGCAGTTTCTTCGCGATCGTGCCACGGTTGTGGCGCTGGTGAAGCCCCAGTTCGAGGTGGGGAAAGGTCAGGTCGGAACAGGCGGGATCGTCCGTGACGA
>CAZPYP010000017.1:0-6709 GCA_964590845.1 uncultured Nitrospira sp. | reverse complement strand
TTTATCGGATCTCATCTCGTCGATCGACTGATCCAAGAAGGCCACGAAGTGGTCATCGTGGACAATTTGTCCACGGGAAAACGAAAGAACGTCAATCGAGCCGCTCAGTTCTACAAGATGGACATACAGAGTTGGCGACTAGAGCGGGTCTTCAGGAACGAAAGGCCGCACGTCGTCATGCACCTAGCCGCGCAAATGGATGTGCGAAAGTCCGTTGAAGATCCGATGTTCGACGCACAGGTCAATATTCTGGGGACGCTCAACGTACTACAGCAGGCTGTCAAGCATGGGGCGAAGAAGGTCGTGTTCTCCTCCTCTGGCGGCGCGATCTATGGCGAGCAAGATATGTTTCCTGCTCCCGAGACGCACCCAACCAGGCCGTTGTCTCCTTACGGCTTGAGCAAGTTATGCGGAGAGCAGTACCTATTCTATTTCCAGCGAGTCGGTGGATTGCAGGTTGTCAGCCTCCGATATGCCAATGTCTATGGCCCTCGTCAGGACCCCGAGGGAGAGGCTGGGGTCGTGGCGATATTCATTCAGAAGCTCTTGAACAACGAGCAGGCCATCATCAACGGTAACGGAAGACAGACAAGAGACTTCGTGTATGTCGATGACATCGTCGAAGCCAACCTCGCGATGATGGGGCCAGAGCCTTCCGGCGCCTATAACGTCGGGACGGGAATCGAAACCTCCGTGAACGACTTGTTCAGGCTGCTCGTGCAGCATACAGGATCATCGTGCAAAGAGATTCACGGACCGGCCAAAAAAGGTGAGCAAGCGCGCAGTGTCGTGGATGCAGGAAGGCTTCGCCACGAGTTATCGTGGGAGCCGAGAACCAGCCTGAGCGACGGCCTCAAACGCACGGTCGAATTTTTCAGGCAGCGGTAATCAGTATCTGGTAGGAGATCTTTAGTATCGAGGCACTGTATGATCCACCTGGGCTGACCAGGCATCGATCCCACCAACCAGATTCTTCACGTTCTGGAATCCCTGTTGGAGCAAGAAGTCGGTGGCATCGGCGCTCCTCATTCCGTGATGGCAGATGGCAATAATTTCGTTATCCCGATTGAGTTTGGCCAACGAGTGCGGAAGACTTCCCAACGGGATTAAGGTCGAGTTAGGTAATTTTGCCAGGTCAAATTCCCACTGTTCTCGCACATCCAACAGAACCAGCTTGTCGCCCTTATCAAGTCTGGACTTTAGTTCCTTCGGCGAGATGACGAAGCTCATGGTCTATCCTCCACGCAGAAAACCATAATAAGCGAGTATCAAAAAGGCTGTCAACGAGATCAGTCGGTTGCCAGTACCCCTGGTCTGCTGATGTTCATCTGCTCCTCTCCAGATAAAGAAAGGGACAATTTTTGTACATTTTTGTCTCAAAACTTCCTTATTGTTGGTTATATTACTCATTTGGTGCGGCTACTATGGATCAATGGTCGAGGATAATTTCGTATAACATGTTGAATTATTTACTTTCTTAAATCATCGACTACGTAGTAGGCCCGAAAATTGCTTTATCTGCGAGGTCGTAAGACATGGGGAAAATTCTGGTTTCGAACAAGAAGCGGTCGACCCAGTTCATGGCTGTATTTGTAACTGTACCGACGCCATCCGACGCAGATTTGATAGGCAGTCAGGTGGTTAAGAAAGGGCTGGCAGCCTGTGCGAATGTGATTCCTGGGATCACATCGATCTACAAGTGGAAAGGGAAGATAGAGAAGGGGAACGAAGTTCTGATCATGTTTAAGACAGCCAGCAGTCGATACCAGGCACTCGAACAGTTGGTTAGACGGCTGCATCGGTATGACATTCCCGAAGTGATAGGAGTTGGGATTGATTGCGGCTTCACGCAATATTTAGAGTGGATTTCTCAGAATGTCACAATTAGTAGGGGGAGAAATCGGGGGACCTCACCAAGAGGAAGGGGTTGACCGAGTCGGTCTGGAAAGGTACACTCGCCACCAAGAGCTTTCTAGACAGGAAACGGTACCCCTTGAGGGGTGAAAACATGGCACAGGCAGCAGGGACAGAAAACGGCGATTCCTATACAGTAGTGATCTTCCGCGGATCGACTGCGAAGCCTCTCCGGTTTAGCTTTCCGCGGAAGTTTGTTCGGAAGTTGTTGATTGTTTGCGCCATTTGCCTCGTGGCCGACCTCCTGGTTGTCTCGCATTATGTCATTCGCACGGGTGAAGTCTGGGAACTTTCTGCCTTTAAAGCCGAAGCCATGAGCGCTCGCCAACAGACGGTCGCATTCTCGACAGCTATCGATGATCTCAAGAAGCGCTTAGATGGTATGAAGGAAGTGAATCAGCGGCTTCGAGTGATGCTAGGGATAGAGGTTCCTAAGGCAGGCGACCAGATCAATGGTCGAGGCGGTGAGGAAACCCCCTTGCCTGAGGGCACGGCGTTTTTGCAGCTCAACAAGAGCATGAAGGATGAGGGGGCATCACGGGGTGGGACGAATGCAGGAAACTCGACAAGCCTGGATGGGGAACGCAGTACGAATGCACCAAGGGCAAGCGATTTGGACGAACAGGAACTGGTGAACGCGGTCCAAGACAACCTTCTGAAGCTTTCAAAAGAAGCAGAAAATCAGGAAAAGAGTCTGCAAGAACTGTCGCTCGTCGCCGAACAGAAATCTTCTCGCTGGTCCGCTACTCCGTCTATCTGGCCGGTGAAAGGCTGGGTTACCTCTGGATATGGCCCCCGAGTATCGCCGTTCACAGAAAAGCCGGCGTGGCATGATGGTTTAGATATCGGTGCTGCCGCCAACGCTCCCGTCCAAGCTCCAGCGCAAGGTCGTGTAACGACCGTTGGGTTCGATCCCAAGCTGGGCAACTTAGTTAAACTTGATCACGGTTACGGCGTCGAAACCCTTTACGGTCACTTGGCGAAAGCGCTGGTGAAAGAGGGGCAGCGCGTGAAGCGTGGCGATGTCGTCGGTTTGGTGGGAAGTTCGGGACTTGCGACGGGGCCTCATCTTCACTACATGGTCAAGGTCAACGGCCAGACATTGGATCCGACCAAGTATATCCTCGACTAACCAACTCCCCCACCCAACACGGACTCTGTCTTGGAACGCGCTGCGGAACTTTCTGGCAGCGCGTTTCTTTGTGACTACAGGCTTCTGCCTCGGCATGTTATATTTAGAAAGCCCAGCCTCCTACTCGGATTCAGACGTGACCTGTGACTGACCTCGAAATCGCTCATTCCTGCACACCGCTCCCCATTCAGGAAATCGGCAAACAGCTTGGCCTGTCTCCCGATGAATTGCTTCCCTACGGCCGATACAAGGGAAAGGTCTCGTTGTCTTGCCTGGAGCGCCTCCAGAGCCGCCCGCAAGGCAAGTACATTCTCGTGACCGCGATCAATCCGACTCCGCTTGGCGAAGGCAAGACAACCACTTCGATAGGATTGACGATGGGATTGTGCCGGCTAGGGCATCGTTCGGTCGTCACGCTCCGGCAGCCATCCCTTGGACCTGTTTTCGGCATTAAGGGAGGAGGCACAGGCGGAGGGTATGCGCAAGTCATCCCGATGGAGGAGATCAATCTCCATTTGAACGGAGATGCGCATGCGGTCTCCGCCGCCCACAATCTTCTTGCAGCATTCGTCGATAATCACCTGTTTCATGGAAACACACTAGCCATTGATCCAGGTCAAGTTACTTGGCCGCGTGCGATGGGCGTCAGCGATCGATCCCTCAGAGACATCACGCTCAACGAAGGCGGAATACGGAGAAGTCAGTTTGTCATTACTGAAGCCTCAGAGGTGATGGCGATTCTGGCGCTGGCGACGACGCAGCTCGATCTCCGGCAGCGTCTTGGCCGCATCCTTGTAGGGATGTCAAGAGAAGGCAAACCTATCCGCGCCGAAGCTCTCAACTGTGCGGGGTCAATGGCGGTGCTTCTCAGGGATGCTCTTTTGCCGAACGTGGTTCAGACATTGGAGGGAACGCCCGCATTTATCCATACTGGCCCATTCGGGAATATCGCTCATGGAAACTGTTCGGTGTTGTCTGACGCCGTGGCCTTGCGATGTGCCGACTATGTCATCACGGAAGCGGGGTTCGGCAGCGACCTCGGGGCGGAAAAGTTCTTCAATATCAAGTGTCGAATGTCAGGATTCAAACCGGCTGCTGCCGTAGTAGTGGCCACGCTCCGCGCGCTTAAATTGCATGGAGGGGGAGGTGCGGTCAAGAGCGGAATGCCCCTTCCTGCTGGATTGACCGGACCGAATCAGGATGCGCTGGCGCTGGGCTTCGTCAATCTGGAACAACATATCGCGAATGTGAACGCGCACGGGGTGCCGGTCGTCGTGGCGGTCAACGCCTTCAAGGACGATCCTCCCGATGAGCTCGACTGGGTCTGCCGACAGGCACGGACAGTTGGGGCTGCTGACGCCGCCGTTTCGACGCATCATGCCGACGGGGGAAAAGGCTCCGAAGAATTGGCGAAAGCCGTCGCGAGAGTTGCCGCTCGGCCGTCGTCGTTCGGCCATCTCTACGACGTCGACTGGCCGATCAGGCGGAAGATCGAGACGATCGCGTCAAGAATGTACGGCGCGTCGGCTGTGCTCTTTGAGGCGGAGGCGCAGCGACAGATCGAACTGGCGGAGAAGCTGGGATACGATCGTGTGCCGATCTGTATCGCAAAAACGCCGCTTTCTCTCTCGCATGACCCGGCATTGAAAGGGCGCCCGTCCGGCTTCACGCTTCCCATCAAAGAGGTGCGCCTGCTTGCCGGCGCAGGCTTTTTGACGGCGATTTGCTCTGGCATCCAGCTCATGCCCGGTTTACCAAAGAAACCGGCCGGTGAACGGATCGGTCTGGATTCGAAGACCGGAGAGATCGTGGGATTATCGTGATGGAATCAGCGCTGCTTGAGGTAGTGGAAGAACTCTGAGTCCGGGCTCATCACCAGCGTAGACTTCTCGTCGAAGGATTTCTTATAGGCTTCCATCGAGCGTGTGAAATCGAAAAACTTCGGGTCTTGCCGGTACGCGTCCGCATAAATTCTGAACGCCTTCGCATCCCCAGCTCCCCGGATTTCTTCCGATTCCTTATAGGCCTGGGCCAGAATGATTTCCCGGTCTTTCTCCGCATCGGACCGGATCTTTTGCGCCTCTTCCGCACCTTCAGCGCGATATTGTTTAGCTTGCTGTTCCCGCTCAGCCTGCATGCGCTGAAACACGGTTTTCTCGTTTTCCTGCGGCAGATCCGCCCGCTTGATGCGGACGTCCAGAATGGCAATGCCATACGGCGAAGCCTTCTCGTTCGCCCGCTGCATCACCACCTTCATCAACTCCGCCCGTGCGGTGGAGACGATCTCGAGCAGATCATGACGGCCGAGCTCCACACGGAGCTCCGAATAGATGATGTCGTGCAGCCGTTGCAGCGCGCCCCGCTGGCTTTGGAAGTTTTGATAGACCTTCAGCGGATCGACGATCTGCCATTTGGCATAGTTGTCGAGCAACAGAGTTTTCTTGTCCTGAGTGATCACGTCCTGAGCATCGGAGTCGTAATCCAGGAGGCGCTTATCGAAATAGGTGACTTCCTGCACGAAAGGAAGTTTGACGTAGAGGCCTGGCTCCGTCACCGTCCGTACCGGTTTGCCTAGTTGTACAACGATCGCGGTCTGGGTCACATCGACCACGAACAAGGGAGACGCCCCAAGGATAAGCAGTCCAAGGAACACCACGATCAGTGCGATCGCCAACCCCTGCCTCGTCATGGCTTGTGTCCCTCCGGAGAGACGGGGGGCTTTTTCGACAGGCGATCGACCGGGAGGTATGGGAGGAGGCGGTCCCCGGCCCTTCCATCGATGATCACCTTTTCTACCCGAGGTAGGATCTCTTCCATCGTTTCGATGTAGATGCGCTTGCTGATTGTATCCTTCGACTGGTTGTATTCCTTCAAGGTGGCGAGAAACCGGTTGGCTTCGCCTTGTGCTCGATCAAGGCGGGCCTGCGCGTACCCCTTGGCTTGATTGACGGTCTGAGCCGCTTCGCCCTTAGCCTTCGGCAAGATGTCGTTCCGATACCCAATGGCCTGATTGATCAGTTTCTCGCGATCTTCCTTCGCGTTGGTGACGTCCTTGAACGCCGCCGCGACGGCTTCCGGCGGATCGACATCCTGCAATTGGACGGCGGCGATTTGCACGCCGGCCTGATATTGGTCCAGGATCTTCTGCAACAAGTCCTGTGTGTCCTGCTGGATCTGGGCCTTGCCGGTGGTGAGCGCCTCGTCAATCTTGCTCTTACCGATCACCTCGCGCATGGACGCTTCGGCCGCCTTGCCGATGGCGTCGTGGATATCGGCGACGTTAAACAGATAGTTTGCCGCTTCTTTAATCTTGTATTGCACGATGAATTCAATCGCCAGGATGTTCATATCGCCGGTCAACATGAGCGCCTCCTGGGGGATCATCTGTTGCCGGCTCTGGCGGTCGGTTCGGAATCCGATTTCCACGCGATGGAGCTTTGCCACCTTCGGCTGAAGCACCGATTCGAGGATCGGAATCTTCAGATGCGGGCCCGGTCCCAGAGTGCGAACCGGGATGCCGAAACGTTTGACCACACCCTCTTCATCTGGGGCGACGATAAAGGCGCTTTGCCAGGCGATGAAAATCAGCAGCGCCGCAAGAGCGACATTGCGAAACCCGCTCGATGGCATCAGATTTTGAAATTGAGTTCTGGCCTGCTTGAA
>CAZPYP010000016.1:0-30446 GCA_964590845.1 uncultured Nitrospira sp. | reverse complement strand
TTCGGGCCGCTCTGCAAGTACTGCCGCGTCGGCTTGAAATGGAATCCGACGGCGTCGCCGCAAGACTCGACTTCGCCGTTGTTCCTGATGATGCGCACGGCCTTGTGATAGAACCAGGGATTGGTGGACCAGTAGTCGGCGACAAAATGCAAATAGCGAAACAGCAGCCCTTTCACCGCCGGATTGCCGAGATGCCGCCGCATCGAGGCTCTGATGACGGGCAAATCGTCTTCATGGACGACCTCGTCGGCCTGCACGTAAAACGCCCAGTCGCCCTTGCACGCGGCCAGTGCAATGTTGGTCTGTTGCGAATAGATCAATCCGTCATGGCGAAGCGACTCGTCCCAGACCGATTCCACGATTTTGATTTTCGCGTCTGGGATCGATCGAATCAGTTCCAGCGTGCCGTCGTCGCAGCGGCCCACGTTGACGACGAACTCGTCGCACAACGGCAAGACGGAACGGATCGACTCCACGATCGGGTAGTCGTACTTCACGGCGTTCCGGCAAAACGTGAATCCGCTGACCTTCATAGAACCTAGGCTTAGGTTAAGGTCGAGGTTAGGGACACTGAAACATCGAGTTCTTATGCTCTGCCCTGACCTCAGCCTCAACCTTTCTTTGTGAATTCCCAGAACTTGGCGTATTTCATGAACGTGTAATAGCCATACAGTCCGGAGAGAATCAAGCCCGGCATCCCGTCGAGAAAGCCTCTTCGCAGAAGATACATCTTCAGGAACGAACCCAGCGGATGCGTCGCCATCTGATGAAACGCGAACCGCCTGCCCTGATCGGCCATCCGCTGGGCCATCAAATCGGAGTAGCGATCCTGCTTCACGATGTAGTGATCGATGTCCCTGAAGGGGTACTGCAGCGCCGGCTGCGTCAGATATCCGACGGGACCATCGCAGTCGAAGCTCTCGTGGACGATCTCCTGACGGTACCGCAACCGGCTCTTGCGGAAGAGCTGCGGCTGGCGATAGTCCGGATACCATCCGCAATGTTTGATCCAGCGTCCCAAGAAATAATTCTTTCGCGGCACGAAGTAGGCATCCGCCGTCGGTCCGCGGTCGAGCAGGTCGCGAATCTCCTTCTGCAGTTCCGGAGTCATCCGTTCGTCGGTATCCAGGCTGAACACCCATTCGTGCGTGCATAAGGCCAGCGCCTGATTGCGCAAGTCTCCGAAGCCTTTGAAGTCCACCTGATAGATCTTATCGGTAAACTCGCGGCTGATCGCCGCGGTTCGATCGGTGCTGTGTGAATCGATCACGATCAATTCGTCCGCCCATCCAGCCGCCGACTCCAAACACGCGCGCATATTGGGCTCGTCGTTATACGCGATGACATAGACCGTGCATTTCGCCATATCAGACCAGCCTGGCGTCGAGCAACCGCCGATGCGCCGCGTCCTCGCGATCCACCGTCTGTCCGATGGAGTTGAAACATTTCACCAGGGCCCGACCGCAGGCGCCCAGGCGGCACCGGAGATCAACCTCGTCGAGCACGCGGGCAATGTTGACGGCGAGCCGGCCTGAAAGCCTCCTGCTAGACATGGATGACCTTCAACTCCGACGGAGCCGAGACCACGCGTGTCACTTCCCGGGCGACCGACTCGACCGTCAACCGATCAAGGCAATCCCAGTAGGAACAGGCTTCATGGATGCACTTTTCGCACGTCGGCACATCGGGACGCAGTACGACGCCCAGCCCGAGCGGCCGCCATCTGGCTGGAAGATTGTTCCGGCGGGGATCGAATAGGCTGACGTTGGGCACCCCACAGGCTGCGGCGATATGGGCTGGCCCCGTCGCCCCGGACACGACGGCTTGGCTCTCCGCGATGACGGCGATCAATTCTCGCAGAGACAACCGACCCATGAGATCGAATATTCCCTGGCGCAACGGCCGATCCCGCAAGATCTCGCGATGAAACGGCTCCGCTTCCGCAGCGCTGCCTGTCAGAATCACACTCAGGCCGCTGGCATGGAGGTGTTCCGCCAAGTCTCGATAATGCTCGCCGCGCCATTGCCGGGCGGCAAAGCCACCGGGATGCAGCACGACCCTCGGGAAATTCAGCCCGCTGAGCAAGCTCGCAGCTGCCGCTCGCTCGACGGGTGTGACGGTCAATCGAGGCGGCGCGGACTCGGCAGGAGTTAATCCCAATCCCCTCAGCATTCCGACGTTATAGTCGGCTTCGTGTTTCGAAAAGTCCTTGCGATGCTCGTACACTCGGCGATTGGCCAAGACACTGTACCAGCGGTATCCGGTTGCCACACGAATCGGGACACGCGCGAGAAACGCCGCCCACATCAGCCGCTTGAATGGTTTCAGAAAAATCGCCGCATCGATCCCTGCGGCAAACAGCCTTCTGAGCTCAAGGATCGACTCTTCCTGCGAGACAGACCATACCTCGTCGAGATCCGGATGGTGGGCCAGCACCGGCGCGGCATAGCGGCTGGAGAGAAATCGGATCTTGCACTCCGGCATCAGACGGCGCAACGCCGTGGCAACCGGCAGACAGAGAATTTGGTCGCCGATCCCGTCCGGACGCACCAGTAACACGTTCATCGTGAAGCCATCCGCACGGCGAGTTGTGCGCGAACCGCCTCTACCGCTCGATCCGGTGTAATACGCTGCAGACACTCCAGGTCAACGGGATTGCGGCACCTTCGGCTGAAGCAAGGCCGGCAGGCCACCGGTTCCGATAGCACCACATGCCCCGTGCCATAGGGGCCCGTGAGGGCTTCACTGGTCGGCCCGAACATCGCCACGACCGGCGTGCCGACGGCCGCCGCCACATGCATGGGACCGGAATCGTTCGTCACCAGCAGGGAGGCCTGCTCAAGTAACGCCGGCAAGAGCCCGACGGCGGAAGCTCCGGCGAGGTCGACGGGGGTAGATTTCATCATCGCCTTGACTTCGGTGACATGGCTCCGCTCACCGGGCCCCCCGATGAGCACGACGGTGCCGAGTTGTTCGGCCTGCAGGCGATCGGCCAAGGCGGCAAATGCTGCGGCAGGCCAGCGCTTGGTCGGCCAACGGGCGGACACGTTCATGGCAATCCAGGCCGCCCTGGGCTTGAGACCGGCATGCGTCAGCAACCGATCGACGAGTTGGCGGTCCGAATCCGGAATGCGGAACGCAAATCGTGGCGGGTCGTCCCCACGCGCGCCCAACGCCTTGGGGATCAGCAAGTAGCGCGCGACCGCGTGCATGTCCGGCGAGGGCACGTCGATGCATTGGGTGTACAACCAGGGACTTCCCTCACGCCCACTGGCGAACCCCAGGCGCATCCCCGCTCCGCTCAACCATCCCATCACCGCGCTTCGAAACAGCCCTTGCAGATCGACGACAAGATCGAAACGTTCGGCGCGAAGCGCCGGCACTCTGGTCAACCAGCCCCACAAGCCTTGATCGACCGAACAGATGCGATCGACACCTTCGATGCGCTCGACGATGCCGGCCCATTGACGTTTGACCAGCCACGTGACGGTGGCGGATGGATAGAGCCGGCGAAGCGCCGCCAACGCGGGCATCGCATGCACGATGTCGCCCAGCGAACTCGGCTTGATCAGCAGAATGTTCCGAACATTGGGCATAGGGCGTTAGGTGGCGCTCGTCGCTCCCGACATCTGCCTCTGTCGTTGTGTCGCCGCGTCCTGCAAGATCCAGTCGACGGCTTCCGTCATGGACTGGGCGATGGCGTCCGGCATCGCTCTATCCGCCTGCAACATCGCCAGCCCCTGATCATTCACCGGCTCACTGGAGAGCAACACGGCCTTGGCCCCCACGGATTTCGCCAGCTGCATATCGCGAAGATGGTCCCCGATCAGATAGGAGCGACGCAAGTCCAGGTGGAGTTCGGAAACCGCCCGGTCGACCATCCCCCGCGCCGGCTTCCGACAGCGGCAGGCGTCGTCCGGATGATGCGGACAAAAGTAGATGGCATCAAGCGCAGCCTCCTCCTGTTCAAGCAACCCTTGCAACCTGGCATGCACCGCCTCCAGATCCTTGAGCGTAAAATAGCCTCTCCCGATCCCCGATTGATTCGTCACCACAACCAGTCTTGCGCCCGCAGCCTTCAATCGGGCCAGCCCCATCGCCACTCCCGGGAGCAGTTTCAATTCGACCGCCGATTTCAAGTATCCCGGGTCGTAATTCAACGTCCCGTCGCGGTCGAGGAAGACAGTGTACCCCTCGAGGTTCTTGTGAGTAGTGTGCGCCGGCGAATCGAGCGTCCTGCGGATCGCTGGTTCTCCGCCTGGACCTCCGTCTCTCAAGCCAAGCAGCCGGGTTGCGGCAGCCTCATAGACCGCGTCGACGGACACTTGGGTCATACAGCGATGGTCGATCGGACACTCCCGGAGCAAACAGGGGGCGCAGTCGACCGCTTGTCGAACCACCGCATGATGGTCGCCATACGGCGAGGTGGTCCGCCAATCCGTTGGCCCGAAGATCGCCACCACCGGCACCCCGAAAGCGGCGGCGATGTGCATGGGCCCGGTGTCGTTCGTGACCAAGAGATGACAGCGCTTCACGGCAGCCATCAGCTCGCGAATCGTCGTCGCGCCGGAAAGGATCGCCGTACGACCCGGGAGACGCGCGGCAATTTCTCGCCCCAATGCCTCTTCTCCTTTGGCCCCGAGCACAAGGACAGCCGCCCGCCGGTCACCTGTGGATTCGATCGCGCGCGTGAGGCGTTCGGCCGCTTCGGCAAAACGCTCCGGCAGCCAGCGCTTGGCCGCGCCATACGTCGAACCGGGATTCACGCCGATCACGGTGTCCGCTTCGGCAATACCTGCCTGTGCGAGCCGTTCGGCAAGTGCGCGATCTTCGGCTGGAGAGGTGACGAGCGCGGGAGCGGCCGGCTCCCCCGTGAGACCCAGCGGCTTGAGCAGGTTCCAATAGTACTGCACTTGGTGCGTCAACGCACCGCGGTCCGGGGGAGCCACGGGCCTGGTCAATAGGAAACCCCGTCCATCCGTGGCATAACCAAATCGACGGGGAATACCCGCCGCCGCCGCCAACAGCGCCGCTTCGAATGCATTCTGGAACAATACGGCAAGCTGAAACCCGGCGCGTCGGACCTCGCCGGCCAGCGCCCATTTTCCCATCAACCCGGCGTGACGCCCCTTGCCGTCGTAGAGCAGGATCTCGTTGAGCGCAGGATGATTTTGGAACAGTTCGGCCACCGCCGGCTTCACCAACAGCGCAATGAAGGCTGTGGGATAGATTCGCCGCAGTCCACGAAGCGCCGGCTCGCACATCACGGCGTCGCCGAGCCAGTTCGGCCCGCGCACGAGAATTCGTTCGATCGACAGGCTAGGCACGGAGATCCTTCCCCGCCGGCACACCCTCGAGCACGAGGCGACGCAATCGCTCCTCTCCCGCCGAGACGGTGCAATCCAGCCTCACGGCCCACCATTGGCCGTCTGCCCGATCGAGCAGGGGGTTCAACTTTCCGGCATCCTTTTCCGTCGTCAATACCAACTCAACTCCCAACTGGCGGGCTCTCGCGTTGACGGCCTCTACATGTTCGCGGCCATAGCGCTGGTGATCGCGATAACGGATTTCTCCGAGCACACGCACCCCCATCCGGTCGACGAGTCGTCGGAACGACCCCGAGTGGCCGATGCCGCTGCACAGCAACGCCGTTTTTCCGCGGCACCAGTCCGTCGGCTGCCGCTGGCCGGACCTCACCGACAGCAGCCCATTCGCACAAAACCGAAGACAGGCGCTGGACGGTTGCTGCCCGGTGGCCTGCTCAAGATACCTGAGAACCCGATCCACGTCACCGGCCTCGTCTGCCCGCGTCACGAGAATCATCGTCGCGCGGGCCGAGGCTCCGATCGGTTCGCGCAGCCGCCCGGCCGGGACGACCGCTTGCAGCCCGCCGAGGTCTGTGGCGTCCACCAAGAGAAGATCGACATCTCGGCGCAACGCCAGGTGTTGGAAACCGTCGTCTAAGAGCACGCAATCGACCGGGAATTGTTCGAGCACCCAACGGCCGACTCGGTAGCGGTCGGCACCCACCGCCACGATGGCGCCGGGGCAACGGCTGGCGATCAGATAGGGCTCATCCCCGGCGTCCTCGGCCGTGGCCAAAATCCGCTCACCGTCCGACACCAACAATCTATCGGTTCCGCGGGCTCGTCCATACCCCCGGCTCAGGACGGCCACCCGTTTCCCTGCCGCGAGGAGCCACTCGGCCAGACAGATGACAACCGGCGTCTTTCCGGTCCCCCCGACGGTGAGATTCCCCACGCTGACCACGAAAACCGGCAAGGCGTGTTGCGGAAGCCATCCCCGTCGATACAAGGACGCTCTCAGAGCAGCCACGACTCCGTAGGGAATCGCCGCCCACTGGAGCCACCAACGGACCGATGTACCTGGCGTCAGCACAATTCGGTCAACGCCCCGCCATGAGCCGGAACGGCCGTGGGAATCCCTTGCGGCGAACGGCCTTCCAGCAGGAGGGCCAAGGCATCGGCTGTGAGGCGCAGCGCGCCTTGGTTCTGACGGACGACGGCATGAGCTGCCCGCCCCATTGCGACACCATCCTCCGGATGATCGAAGAGCCGGACCAGTTCCGCGGTCAAATCCTCGGTCCCCGTCACCCGCCGGCCGCCGCCGGACTGCACCAACCATTCGGCGATTTCCGCGCAATGGTCCGTGTAGGGACCGAACAACACCGGCTTCGACCAGACGGCGGGCTCCAACAAGTTGTGGCCGCCGACCGGAACCAACGTCCCTCCGACGAATGAGACCTGCGCTTCGCGGTAGACCGACGCCAACTCACCGCGGGTGTCGAGAATCGTCACACCGGAAGCCTGGTTCGCCGCGGCATGGTCCGATTCGACTCGACTCCGGCGTCGCACGGACAGCCCCCGCCCACGGACCATGGCCTCGACCACTTCCGCGCGCTCGATGTGTCGCGGCGCCAAGAGCAAATACGTGGAAGGATGCCGTGCGAGCACCTGTTGATAGGCGCCAACCACCATCTCTTCTTCGCCGGCATGAGTGCTCCCGGCCACGATCAGCCCGGCCTTGTCGGGGATCCCCATGCGGCGGCGGAGTTCGCCTCCGCCGGACGCGGTCGGCGGCGGTTGATCGAACTTGATATTGCCCGTCCGGCGCACCGACCGGCGATCGGCTCCGAGAGAAATGATCCGTTCGACGTCACGGTCCGACTGCATCAAACAGAGACTGATCGATCGGACCATCGTCCGATAAAACGACCGGACCGGCTCCTGTTCCTGGCGGGCGTACGACCGGCTGGACAATCGGCCGTTCACCATCACGGTCGGTACGCCTCTGAGCGAGAGTTGCCGAAGCAGATTCGGCCAAAGTTCGGTTTCGACGAACGCATACAGCCGGGGATTGAGCCGGTCGATCGTACGGGACACCGCCCAAGGAAAATCGAGCGGCGCATAGAAATGCTCCGCAAGCCCCGCGAGCCGCTGTTCCACGGCCTCGCGCCCGGTTTCCGTCACCGTGGACACCACAAACCGGTATCCCGGCAGCCGTCCCGACAGTTCCTTGACGAGCGGCGCGACCGCAACCACCTCTCCCAGCGATACCGCATGCAGCCAGAGCAGCGGGCGGCCATCCGGCTCCACGGACGGTGGTCGGAAACCGAAGCGCTGCGTCAGGCCGCGTCGACATCGTTGTTTGGCCAACAGCACGACGAGGATGGCCGGAGCAGCGAGGATCAGCAGCGCGTTGTAGAGGAAGTGCCACATGGGGACGACCTACGATCCGACCGTCTCATCGGCCTGGGCCGTCAACCGATTCAACGTCGTCTCCAGCTCCAGACGTTTCGCTTCTAGAGCCGGCTCATCGAGCTCGCGAGGCACCCAGAGAGGCCCCCCCCAGAGAAACAGCCCGCGAGACCAGGGATAGGGGACCATAAAGCGATCCCAGCTCGCAAAGTGTTTTTTTTTGAGCAGGCGAAGGCGAGCGGTACAATCGGCAACCCCGATGCCCTCGCCAGTTGGATCACCCCCATCTTGGCCACTTCGCGAGGTCCTTTCGGACCGTCCGGCGTCACGACCAAGTCTGCCCCGGAACGGCCGAGTCGGATCAGTTCACGCAAGGCTTCGACCCCGCCCCTGGTGCTCGATCCTCGGACGGCGCGGAAGCCGAATCGCTCCACGATCCGAGCGATGATTTCCCCGTCCTGATGCTGGCTGATCAGGATGTGGGCTTCCTGTCCGCGGTAGGTCAAGGGCATCATCAACTGGCGCGCATGCCAGAACGCAATGATCACCCGCTTCCCCTCCCGATACAGGGTATCGATCTGTTCCTGTCCCTTCGTGTCGATCCGCATCGATCGGCCCAAGCCGCGGATGACCGCCGCGCCGATCGGTGGGAATACCGACAGTTTGATCCAGGCTTCGAGCCGCTTGCGCAGGGGGCTACTCATCGGCCACGTCCTGGAACTGCATCGCGTGCAGCCGCTTGTACTGCCCACCTCGGCGGAGCAATTCTTCATGCGTGCCGACTTCCACGATCGTGCCACGGCTCAACACGACGATCCGATCGGCCCGCTGGATCGTCGACAATCGGTGCGCGATCACGACCGTCGTCCGGTTTTGCATGAGATTGGCCAGCGCCAATTGCACCACTCGCTCGGACTCGGTGTCGAGCGCGGACGTGGCTTCGTCCAGAATCAACAACGGAGGGTCGCGCAAGATCGCGCGAGCGATGGCGATTCGCTGCCGTTCGCCTCCGGATAACTTGACGCCTTTCTCACCGACGACGGTGTCGTACGTGTGCGGGAGACGGCTGACGAATTCGTGGGCATAGGCCTGTTGGGCTGCGCGCAGGATTTCCTCGTCTGTCGCCCCCGGACGGCCGAACGCGATGTTGTTGCGAACGGTATCGTCGAACAAGACGACGTCCTGCGAGACAATGCCGATCTGCGCCCGCAACGACGCCAATGTGTAGGACTGAATGTCGACGCCGTCGATGAGGATACGGCCGGCCGTCGGTTCGTAAAATCGAGGGAGGAGCGTGACCAAGGTCGTTTTCCCACTGCCGCTGCTGCCGACGACCGCCACCATTTCGCCGGCGCGGATCGTCAGATCGACGTCGATGAGCGCCGGCAGACTCTGGCCCTCATAGTGGAAGGTGACGTCCTGGAATACCACGGAACTGGAAATGGGCGGCAGCATCAACTGACCGCGGTCTTCTTCCTGCTCCGTCTTGAGGTCGATCACGCTGAACACGCGCTCGGCGGCCGCGAGCGCCTGTTGGATCGTATTGTTGGAACCCGACAGTTTGCGGATCGGCGTGTAGGCCATGAACATCGCCGTCAAGAACGAGAAAAAGGCGCCGGGCGTCATCGAGCCGTTGATCACGAGAAAGCCGCCGTACCAGATGATCGCCGCCACACCGACGACGCCGATCACCTCCATGTGCGAAGACCCCAACGACGAAACCTGAATCGCCTTCATCGTGGTGTTCAAGAAGGCCTTGTTGCTCTGTCGGAACCGCTCCGCCTCCGCATCCTCACGCCCATAGGCTTTGACCATACGAATCCCGGCCAATGTTTCCTGCAGGGTGGACGCCATGTCTCCCATCCGCTCCTGGCCGCTCGCGGCCAAAGAGCGCAGTCGTTTGCCCATCCGCACGGTCGTAACGACGGCGAGCGGAATGATCACGACCGAGAGCGCGGCCAGTTGCCAGTTCTGGTAGAAAATCACGCCGAGCATGGCCAAAAACGTGAGGCCTTGTTGGAAGATATCTTTGAGGACGCCGGCGACGGCGTTGGCCATCAACGTCACGTCGTTCACCACCCGGGAGACGAGGCGGCCGGAGGCGTTGACGTCGTGGTAGCCGACCGGCAACCGAATCAATTTGCCGAAAAGTTCCTGGCGAATATCAGTGATGACCTGATTGCCGACATAATTCATCAGATAATTCTGACCGTAGTTGAACGCGCTCTTCAGGACGGACACGGTGAACAGCGCCACCGGCAGCACCAGGAGCAGCGCTTCGTTGCGGTTGATGAAGATTTCGTCGAGCACCGGCTTGACCAGCCAGGCATAGGCGCCGGAAAAGGCGGCGACCAAACCGGAACACACGAACGCGCCTACCAACCTGAACCGGTGCGGCCTCAGGTAACGGAGGAGCCGTATGAAGCGATCTACCCCCGACATTCCGCCAGCACCACCTTCGCCGCGCGCTGCGAGGCGCCCGGTTCTCCCAACGATTGCCGCACCGATTCCAAATCGGACTTCATCGCATTATACGCCTGCCGATCGGTCAATAGCCGACGGACCTCTCCAGCCAGCCTCTCCGGGGTCGCCTCGTCCTGAATGACCTCCGGCACAACCGACCGTCCTGCCACAAGATTCACCAAGCCGATCCACTTCACTCGGATGAGCCAGCGCGCCAACCGGTACGTGACGGGCGTCGTCTTATACAGCAGCACCATCGGCGTTCCCACGACCGCGGCCTGCAACGTCGCGGTGCCGGAGGCAATGAGCAGCACGTCGGACGCCGCCATCACTTCGCTCGCTTGATCGCGGACGACGCGCACCGCGACCGGACTTCTCGCCATGAGCGACTCGAGCAGATTATCGTCAATTGACGAGGCCTGCGCCAGGATAAACTGCGTTTTCGGGTCCGCCGCGGCTAGTGCGGCCGCCGTCTCCAGCAGCACCGGCAACAGCAGTTTGACCTCCGCCACTCTGCTGCCTGGGAGGAGGCCAACGACCGGCGCATCGCCCGCGAGTCCGAACTGCCGACGCAGCGCGACGCCGTCGTAGCTTGGTGCCACCGAATCCAGCAACGGATGTCCCACGAACGTGCACCGGACGTTCGCCCGGCGATAGAGTTCGGGTTCGAAGGGCAAAATCACGACCACGTGATCCACCCGCCGCTGAATCCATTTCATCCGTCCCGGTCTCCAGGCCCAGACTTGCGGTGCGATGTAGTAGAGGACACGTCGGCCGGCCGCTTTCGCGATCCGCGCGAAATGAAAATTCAATCCGGGATTATCGATGAGTACCACCAGATCCCATGCTTCGGATTTCAGCACCTTGCGAATGGCTCTGATTCGCCGGACCATCACCCGCACCGCGGAGAGCCCGATCAGACCCATCACGTCCAACTGCGGCACGCCGGGAATGAGCGACACGCCCGCCGCCCGCATCCCGGACCCGCCGATCCCCACCAACTGCGCGGTTGGATCGAGCGACAAGATGGCTTTTGCCAGATGCGCGCCGTGTAGGTCGCCCGACGCTTCACCCGTCACAATCAAGATTCGTGGCATGAGTCCCTTGCCCGGCCTGCAGGGCTACCGGTTGCGCCGCACAAAGGTCTCGATGGCGTCCAACACCAGTTGCGCCACATCCAAGGCGGCCGCGCCGTCTTCTCCCGAGACAACCGGCCTGGTTCCGGTGGAGACAGCCTGCAGGAACGACTCCAACTGGAGTTTCAGCGGTTCTTCTTCGCTGCCTTGCAGTTGCTCGACGGTGATCGCCGGCTTCACGCCGGCGTGGGCCTCCCGGCGGCAGATCATGCCCTGTCTGGTCTGAAAATCGATTGAGACGTAGCTGTCTCGCTGGAACAGGCGCAATCGGCGCATCTTGTTCGTAGATACCCGGCTCGCGGTCAAGTTGGCGACACAGCCGCTCTTGAACTGAATGCGGGCATTGGCGATATCGATCGTGGAGGACAACACCGGCACGCCGGCCGCTTGCACGTCCTCTACCGGTCCCGGATCGAACGACAGGACGAGATCCAAGTCATGGACCATGAGGTCGAGGACGACGTTCACGTCCGTCCCGCGCTCGCCGAAACTGCTCAGCCGATGGGCTTCGATGAACACGGGTTTTCCGATATGCGGCCGCATGACCTGCATCACCGAATTGAACCGCTCACTGTGGCCGACCTGCAGGCAACAGTGCTTCTGTTTCGCCAATTGCACCAGTTCATGCGCCTCGGCCGGAGAGACGGCAATCGGCTTTTCCACCAGCACGTGCTTGCCGGCTTGGAGGCAGGTCTTCGCAACCATATAATGGTGGGAGGTCGGAACCGCGACGCTGACCAGGTCGACCTGCGGAAGCAGCGCCTCCAGAGTCTGGAACGGACGAACCCCATGCCGATCGGCGATCATGGTCGCCCGATCGGCTGACTGGTCAGTGACCCCCACCAGCTGCGCCCCAGGCAACGACGCGTAAAGCCGGGCATGATGCTGACCTAGATGGCCCACGCCGACGACACCTGCTCGGAGCGTCTTCACCGGTTCGGCGTTCCTCCGTTCGAAGCCGCATCGGCCAGGCCTACAATCGCGATGCGGGCCGAACGGGCTTGATCCAGTGTCTGTTCCCGATCCAGAAAAATCGTCCGGCCGGCTTCGATCGCCAACACGGACGCCTTCACCGAGGCCATGATTTCGATTGTCCTCGGGCCGACGGCCGGGAGGTCGAATCGAAGATCCTGCTGCGGCTTGCACCGTTTCACCACCACCGCACCGTCTCGGGCCAACTGTCCGCCCCGTTTGATCGCTTCATCCGTCCCCTCGACGGCTTCTACCGCCACCACGCATTTGTCTTTGATGACGACGCATTGGCCGATGTCGAGACGCCCGATTTCCTTGGCCACATCCCAGCCATACCGTACGTCTTCCCATTCTTTCTGACTCGGCGCCCGGGACGTGAGCGTCCCTTCTTCAGCCAAGATCCCCTCAAGACCAAACGTGGACTCACAGATCGTGATGCCTTCCTGCTCCAACTCTTTGGCGAATTCCCGCAGGATGTCGTCGTCCTTCCAGAGCGCCAACCTGGTAGCCAAGGCTAACGTGCGGAAGTCGGGCCGCACGGTGGTAAACACGTGGGTCTTCTTGATACCGCCCAACATCACGGCCTGGCGGACCTCGTCGCCCTTGAACGCTTTGATCAACTTGTTGAGCTGCCCGATCTTGATCCAGTGAATCCGGTCGACGTGGTTCGCCAATTCCGGATCGGTTTCGCCTTCGTGAGCGACGGCCGACACGTGAAAGCCGAGTTTTCTGGCGTTGTCGGCAAAGATGATGGGGAATCGACCGTTGCCGGCAATCAACCCGAGACGTTCGCCGTGACCGATCTCCGGGGCCTGCGTCACCGGATCACTCCTCGTCCTCCTGATCCTTACCCACGGACCGGCTGATGCCGCGCTTGGTGCCGTCGAGAAACGCCACGACCTGCATCACGTCCGGTTGATCGCCGAATTCTGCCTTCGCCAGCCGAGCGGCCTCGCCTGTTCGGTGTCCCGAGCGGAAGAGCAGATCGTACGCCTTTTTCAGCGCGGCTATCCGGTCGCTGGAAAATCCGTGCCGCCGCAGACCGACGGAATTGAGCCCGTACATCCGCGCCCGGTAGCCGCCAGCCGCCCGCATGAAGGGGGGCAGATCCTGCCCGAGCGCGCAGCAACCGCCGACCATCGCATAGGCGCCAATCCGGACGAATTGATGAATCCCGCTCAGGCCGCCGATGATGGCGTGGTCTCCGATCGAAATATGACCGGCGAGGCTCGCGGCGTTGGCCATGATGATATGGCTCCCCAAGCGGCAATCGTGCGCCACATGGCAATAGGCCATGAGGAAGTTCTTGTTGCCCAGCGACGTGACCCCGCCGCCCTGCACCGTCGCACGGTTGACGGTGACATATTCCCGTAGGACGTTGTCATCTCCGATGACGACCTTGGTGGGCTCGCCCTTGTATCCCAGATGCTGCGGGGGGCCGCCGATCGAGACGAAGGGATGCAACTCACAGCACTCGCCGATCTCCGTCCAGCCTTCGATGGCGACGTGTGACACCAGCTTGGTGCCCTTGCCAATCGTCACATGTTCGCCGACGACACAAAATGGGCCGACCACCACGTCATCGGCGAGCCTGGCTTTCGGATGGACGATGGCATGAGGATGAATCTGCACGAGCAACCTCCCTGAACGTTAGTCGTAAATCGTGATCCGCTGATCGTTCTATGACCCGAAGCCCCTGCGATGCACGGACACCGATCACGTCCCCTCTTTCTCTTCCGTCACCATAGCGGTGACTTCCGCCTCACACACCAGTTCACTTTCTACGAACGCCTTGCCCTGCATCTTCCAAAAAGGGGCCCGCTTCTTGATCACGTCGATTTCGAATCGCAGACGATCTCCCGGCACGACGGGTTTGCGGAATTTGGCGCCGTCTACGCCGGTGAGGTAGACGACCGGCTTCTTGGCCTGCCCCATCGACTTAAACGCCAAGAGCCCGCCCACCTGCGCCATCGCTTCGATAATGAGCACCCCAGGCATCACCGGCCGTCCCGGGAAATGCCCCTGGAAGAACGGTTCATTGATCGTGACGTTCTTGATCCCGACGATTCGCCGATCCGGATCCAACTCCAACACCCGATCGACCAGCAAGAACGGATACCGGTGCGGCAAAAGCGCCTGAATCTCTGCTTGTTCCATCACGGACATCGTCGCCCCCTCCCCCTCCTCGATCGCGTCACTTGTTCTGCAAATCGAACTCCTTCACCACGTGGTCTGTGACATCCAAACCGGGCTGATGATAGAGCACGATCTTCATCATGCTCTCGTTCCCCTTGTCGATGATCGCAATGTAGCCGTCCTTCTGCGCCACCACCTGGGCGGCACTCTGCACTTTCTTGGCGTATTCGTTCACCATCTCGCGCTGCTTCTGCTGAATCTCTCGGTTGAAATCCGCGAGACGCCGCTGATAGGCTTCAAGCTTCGCCTGAAATTGGGTTTGTTTGTCCTGCTTGGCCGCTTCGGCAAGTTTGGGATCTTGAAGCGACTGTTCCATGTCTTTCAACTCCTGATCGTCGGAGTTGATGATCTTCTGTCGGGTCGCGCTGTACGCCTTCAACTCTTCCAGCGCCCGCTTGCCCGCCTTCGACCGTTCGATGACCGCCTGTTGATCCATCACCGCTACCCGTAGCGATTCCGCCGCCATGGCTCCTGTGGCCAGGCTCAATATCGCCCCCGCCAAGAGACCCCCTGCTCCCTTCCATTTCATCTCCATGCCCCTCCTTCTCACATGCATCGCGCGCGACCGTTGGCCGCCTGTCTACGGATACTCCCGATTGAACTCTTCGATGGCTTCGTTCGTGAGGTCCAACTCCTCGGCTCCATAAATCGCCGGACCGCCCTTGCCTTTGTCGATCACAACCTGCAAACCGTGACGTTTGGCGACTTTTCCGACCACGACTTCGATCTTGTCGCGGAACGCGTCCAGCACTTCTTTCTGCTTCTCCTGCACTTCGCGGTTCAACTCTCCCGCCTTCTGTTGATACTCGGCCATGCGGCGCCGGAACTGCTGTTCTCGCTCGTTTTTCGCGGCGGCGCTCAACACGCTCGCCTGCTTGACGAAGTCTTCTTCCATTCGCCGCAGTTCTTTCTCCTCGATCTCGATGAGAGCCTGGCGGTTCTTCGAAAACGCCGTCAACGAATCCTTGGCCTTTTTCCCCGCGTTGCTGTCGCTCAACAGCCTGGCCGGATCGACCAGCCCGATCTTGCCCTCGATCTTCGCGGCGGCACAGCCAGCCGCGACACCCATCCAGAGCGTCAGCCCGATGGCCACCCAAGCTCGATGTCGTCCTCCCCGCATCACTGTGGCACCTATGCCGTTGTTAGAAGAGTGATCCGATCGTGAATTCAAAAACACCTTTACGCTCGCCGGCCTGGGTCGCGCTTTGTTTCTCGGGGTTCAGGTTGATCCCGTAAGCCACCCGCAGAGGGCCGAAGGGCGAAATCCACCGTCCCTCCAGACCCGCCGCGGGGCGCAGCTTCAAGAAGGACACCGACTCGTTCTCGTCGAAGCCTTTGCCGTAATCGAAGAAAATGACGCCGTTCAGCTTGGCATCCTGCGAGATCGTGAAGATGAAGTCGTTGTTGAAGATCAACTCCCGATTGGCGCCGAGCAGCGTGTTGAACTGCGTCTTGGGACCGGCCAAGCCGAACACGAATCCGCGCATCGTGTTGATGCCGCCGACGAAGAACCGCTCGGTGAGAGGCACCTGCTTGTTGCCCAAGGGTTCGATGGCGCCGTACCGGGCCCGTATCGAGAAACGGGTGTCATACGGCAACGGTGTGTACTTGATGACGTCCACATAGTACTTGTAAAAGTCGTTCGTGCCGCCGAGATAGGGCGTTCCCAGATCGAACCCCACGCTGGTCCGCAGGCCGGAGCGGGGGTCGAGGTAGTAATCTCTCGTATCGCGGGCCAGCGACGTCCGGAACCCCGTCGTCGTCTGATTTCCCAACTGTCGGCAGACGAGCGGAATCAGATCAGGACAAATGCCTTCTTGCGGATCACTGAAATTCAACTGCTCTGCGAACAAGCTGACGCTCCCGGAGACGTATTCGGACAGCCACCGGCCGAATGTCACGCTGGCGCCTGACTTCTTTTCGAAATAGGTGATGTAATTCGTCATGCTGCGGAAGACATCGAGCTGCATGGAGGTCAACGAATCGTTCAAGTAAGGATTGCGGAACGTAATCAATCCCAAGGTCCGCTGCTGGCCCAACTGGCCTCTGATGCGGCCCATCCAACCGTTCCCCCCGAGGTTGCCCTCGGTGATGTCGGCGATGGCGACCAACTTGTCCAACGTGCTGAAACCGCCCCCCACGCTGAACTGCCCGGTCGGCTTCTCCTTGACGCGGACGTTCAGATCCACCTTGTCCGGCTCCACCTGTTGGGGCAGGATCTCCACCGTCTCGAAGAAGTTCAAGTTGTTGAGCCGCTGGAAACTCCGTTTGAGCGACGGGGTGTCGATGACGTCCTGTTCGTCCACGCGTAACTCGCGACGAATCACGTTGTCCTTCGTTTTGTCGTTGCCGTTGATATTGATCTGGCGGATCCGCATCATCTCCCCTTCCTTGATGTTGAGGATGATGGCGGCGGTGCGCTCTTCATTGTTGGGGTTCACGTTCGGGGTGACGTCCGCAAAGGCATACCCCTTGCTGCCGTACAGGTCCGTCAAACGGGTGATCTCGTCCCGGATCTTCGCCCGCTGGAAGATTTCTCCTTCCTTGATCTTCAATTTCTCCCGCAATTCGGGCTCCTCGAACACCGTGTTCCCCCGAAAACCGACTTCCGCAACGGTGAACGGCTCACCTTCGGCGATGGGATAGCTCACGGTGAACCACTTCTTGTCCGGACTCAACTCCACGGCCGGCAACCCCACTTGCGCGTTCAAATAGCCTTTATTGAGGAGAACCTCCCGAATCCGCTCGACGTCGTTGTTCATCTCTTCGCGCTTCAGCACACCGGCGTCGGACAGGAACGACGGCAGCTTCAGTTGCGTGACCAAGCCATACCAAGGAATCCATTCGCGCGTCGCCATTACCTTGAACATTTCATCCTTGGTCGCCGCGCGCATGCCGTCGAAATTCACGGTTTTGACCTTGGCCTTGTCGCCTTCCTTCACAAAAAACGTGAGCCGCTTCCGGTCTTCGTCCAGCGTCTGCACGATGGGAATGACCTGGGCGTCGTAGTAGCCGTCCTCCTGGTAGGCCAAGCGGATTTTTTCCGCGCTTTCTTTCGCTTGTTGCTGGTCGAGGAACGCCTGGCTTTTGATGGTGATTTTCTCTTTTAGCTTGTCGTCGCTCAACTCTTCGTTTCCGTCGAACACGATTTCCGTAATGAACGGTTTCTCGCGCACGAGGAACGCCAACGCCACCCCCTGGGGCGTCTGGTCGGTTTCGACCTGTACGTCCTCGAAGTATCCAGTTTCATAGAGGATCTTGATCTGCCCCCGCACATTCTCCGGTGTGTACGGATCGCCTGGTTTGAGTGTCAAACGTCCGGAGATCGCCGGCAATTCGATGCGCTTGTTTCCGCGAATCTCGATGGCGGACACCTTCGGGCCGTTCGGCTGGGCATAGGCCTCGATCAATGGCACTAGTCCGAAGGCGACCATGATAACGAGCCACAGGGGCCCATACCAGTCTCCCGATTGTGATGCCCCCCTCACTGAATCCGTGCTCCATCCATAGAGACACACCACGAGGAGAGCGTAACCGCCCCCGCCCGATACCGGAATGCCCCCGAGTCATGGGGCCTCCCTTGGCGATCAACGCATGACCGTGGCCGGCGATAACGGCGGCCCTGACGGGGCTCGACACTGGATGCGGACGCGCTCGGTGCAGATGCATCGGCCACGAAGACCTGTGTGCGAAACTCCCGGATTATATGGGGCAAGTATTTCAATGTAAAGCGGAACGGGCGCGGGTTTGCTCCTCGCTGCGCGGCGTTCCCGACTTGTGCATTTCTTGACTTCACCCAACTCATCACATACTATCGCCTCATGAAACATTCCGAGGTCCGCAAAGCCGTCATTCCCGCTGCCGGCTTAGGCACCAGATTCCTCCCCGCGACCAAAGCCTCTCCGAAAGAGATGTTGCCGCTCGTCGACAAGCCGCTCATCCAATATGCGGTGGAAGAAGCCGTCGCCTCCGGCATCGAAGACATCATCGTCATTACCGGGCGCGGCAAACGGGCCATCGAAGATCACTTCGATCGGTCGGTCGAACTGGAAGAAAATCTCAAGGGCAATGGAAAAGCGCAGTTGTTGAGCCAAATCCGCCACATATCCAATCTGGCCAATTTCTGCTACGTCAGGCAGTCGGAAGCGCTCGGTCTCGGGCACGCAGTGTTGTGCGCGCAACGGCTCATCGGAGACGAACCGTTCGCAGTGATCCTGGGCGACGAGATCATCGACGCCGATGTCCCGGGCTTGGCTCAGCTCATTCATACCTATAAGAAGCGTCATGGGGCAGTCCTCGGGGTGCAAGAAGTCCCGCATCAAGAAGTCAACCGCTACGGCATCGTGTCGCCTCGCCCGATCAGCGACCGCCTGCATCAGGTGGCCGACTTGGTGGAAAAGCCCTCGCCGGGCGACGCGCCTTCCAATCTGGCGGTGATCGGACGGTATGTCTTGCCTCCGGAAATTTTTCCGATTCTGCGGAAAACCCGTCCGGGCAAGAACGGGGAAATCCAGCTGACCGACGCACTCAAGGAGTTGGCCAAGGCGACTCCGATGTACGCGCAGGAAATTCAAGGCAACCGATACGACGCCGGAGACAAGCTGGGCTTCCTCGTCGCCACCGTGGAATTCGCCCTGAAGAATCCTTCCCTCGGCGCAGAGTTCGGAGAGTATCTGCGGGAGCGTATGGTTCCGGCCAAAGTACAGCGGCGCCTCCGCGCCCACAAAGCCTGACCGGCCTCCGCCGCATATCACCGCATCCAGGCAGCACACAGGAACATGAGACGCACGCTATGAGCGACTCCATCGAGCAGGATTTGACGCCTCCGCAGAACGTGGAGATTCCGGACCAGCTGCCCTTGCTGCCGGTCCGCGACATCGTGGTTTTTCCCTACATGGTCCTGCCCCTGTTCGTCGGGCGTGAGATGTCGATCAAAGCCATCGAAGCCGCGCTGGCCGGCAATCGGATGATTTTCCTCGCGACGCAGAAAGCTCTGGACGTGGAAAATCCGTCGCCGGACGACATCCATGCGATCGGCACCGTCGGCATCATCATGCGGATGCTCAAGTTGCCGGACGAACGCATCAAGATCCTGGTGCAGGGGCTCTCCAAGGCGAAAATTTCCGGCTACATCCAGACCGAGCCGTATTACTCGGTCCGAATCGACAAACTCTCGGAAGCGAAGGTGAGCGGATCGAACCTCGAAGTCGAAGCCGTGATGCGGACGGTCAAGGAACAGATCGAGCGTATCGTCAGCCTCGGCAAGGTCCTCATCCCGGACGTGATGGTTGTGATCGAGAATCTCGAAGACCCCGCGCGGCTCGCCGACATGGTGGCCTCCAACCTCGGGCTGAAAGTCGAAATCACCCAAGCCGTACTGGAGATCACCGATCCCGTCAAGCGCCTGCGCAACGTCAGCGAGATCCTCGCCAAAGAAATCGACGTCCTGTCCATGCAGCAGAAGATCCAGGCCCAGGCCAAGGGCGAGATGGACAAGACTCAACGCGAATACTTTCTGCGCGAACAGCTGAAGGCGATTCAAAAGGAATTGGGCGAACTGGACGAACGGACGGAAGAAATCGCCGAATTCCGCAAGCGCGTCAAAGACGCGAAGATGCCGGAAAAGGTCCTCAAAGAAACGGAGAAGCAGCTCAAGCGGCTGGAGAAGATGCACCCGGACACGGCGGAATCCGCCACCGTCCGCACCTATCTCGAATGGATGGTCGAACTGCCTTGGTCCAAGAAGTCCAAGGACAACCTGGACTTGAAGGCCGCGCACAAGGTGCTCAACGAGGACCACTACGACTTGGAAAAGGTCAAGGAGCGGATTCTCGAATATCTCGCCGTCCGCAAGTTGAAAGAGAAAATGAAGGGTCCGATCCTCTGTTTCGTCGGCCCCCCCGGTGTCGGCAAGACCTCGCTGGGCAAATCCATCGCCCGCGCCTTGGGCCGCGAGTTCGTCCGCATCAGCCTTGGCGGCGTGCGAGACGAAGCGGAAATCCGCGGCCACCGCCGTACCTACGTCGGCGCGCTGCCGGGCCGCATGATCCAAGGCATGAAACAAGCCGGGACCAACAACCCGGTCTTTATGCTGGATGAAATCGACAAGGTCGGCATGGATTTCCGAGGCGATCCCTCTGCGGCGCTGTTGGAAGTGCTCGACCCCGAGCAGAATGGGACCTTCACCGACCATTATTTGGGCGTGCCGTTCGATTTGTCCGAGGTGATGTTCATCACCACGGCGAATCTCATCGATCCCATCCTCCCGGCGCTCCGCGACCGGATGGAGGTGATTGAGATCCCGGGCTATACAGAAGAGGAAAAACTCGGGATCGCCCAGCGGTATCTCATCCCCAGACAGCTGAACGAACACGGGATCACCGAGAAACACATCAAGATCACCGAACCGGCCATCCGCCAGATTATCACCAATTACACCCGCGAAGCCGGTGTCCGGAATCTCGAACGCGAAGTCGCCAATGTGATGCGCAAAGTCGCGAAGAAGGTTGCCGAAGGCAAGGGGCTGGGTTTTCCGGTGAACCCGGGCAACCTGCACAAGTACTTGGGCGTCCCCAAATTCTTGCCGGAATCGGAATTAGAGAAGGACGAAGTCGGCGTGGCCACCGGATTGGCCTGGACCGAGTCGGGCGGCGACGTGCTCTACATCGAAGCGACGGTGATGAAAGGCAAGGGCGCATTGACCCTCACGGGTCATCTCGGCGACGTGATGAAGGAGTCCGCGCAGGCCGCGCTGAGCTACGTGCGTTCGCGAGAAAAGACGCTTGGCATCAATCCCGACATGTTCACGAAGCAAGATTTGCACATACACGTCCCGGCCGGAGCGATCCCGAAAGACGGGCCCTCGGCCGGGATCACGATGGCCACTGCGATCGCGTCGGCGATGGCGCAAGTGCCGGCAAGACGCGATCTGGCCATGACCGGCGAAATCACGCTGCGCGGACGGGTGCTGCCGATCGGAGGTTTGAAGGAGAAAATTCTGGCCGCGAAACGGGCGAAACTCACGACCGTCATCCTGCCCAAGCGGAACAAGAAGGATCTCGACGAGATCCCGAAGCATATCCTCAAAGGCATTCAACTCGTGTTCGCCGACACCATGGACGACGTGATGAAGGTCGCCTTGCGGCGCACGTCGAGGGCCGCCCGTCCCTCCGACAAGCCGCAGTCTCCACAGGAACGGTCGCGGGCGTCCGTCAAGCGCGAGAAGCCTGGACGCACCGGCCGACCGGCCTCCGTTCACGCCAACTTGATGGCCCGACCGACCTTCCTCTCGTAAACATGGCGCCCAAGGCCGGGACGATACCCCGCCGCTCCCTCCGTGAATTCACGCTCATCGAAACATTGCGCCGCCGCCATGGTCGAGGCACCCCCTCGATCGTGCGCGGCATCGGCGATGACGCCGCCGTGGTCGCGCCGCTACCCGGCCGTCAATTCGTTCTGACGACCGACCTGCTCGCCGAAGGCATCCACTTCGATCTCAAGACCGCTTCCTTCGAAGATATCGGATACAAGGCGGCGATCGCCAACCTGAGCGATATCGCTGCCATGGGCGCGAGACCGGAATATCTGTTGGTCGCCCTAGCCGTTCCCTCATCATTTCACGCCTCGTACATCTATCGCCTTTACCAGGGGCTCATGCTGGCCTGCCGTCCCTATCGGGTCGCGTTGATCGGGGGGGACACCTCCGCCTCGTCGCAAGGTCTGTTCCTCAGTCTGACCGTCACGGGCAGCGTGCCGACCGGCCGCGCCCTGTTGCGGAGTGGCGCTCGAGTCGGTGATTTGATCTATGTCACCGGTACGCTCGGGGATTCGCTGGCCGGTCTGCGCCTGCTTTCACGCCCCCGGGAAGCTCGGCGTTTGCCTCCTGCGGCCAAGCGCTTTCTCATTGCCCGGCACCGTCGACCGATCGCACATTGCCGATTCGGCGAACTCTTGAGCCAACAGCGCCTCGCCACCGCCGCCATGGATCTGTCCGACGGACTCTCCGGCGACATCCGGCACTTGTGCGAGCAGAGCCGGATCGGCGCCGAAATCCATGCAGCCGCATTGCCCTGTTCCTCCCAGTTGCAGGCTTACGCGAGAACCTGCCACACCGACCCCATTGCGCTGGCCCTGCAGGGGGGCGAGGACTACGAGCTGCTCTTCACCGTCCCACCGGCGAAGGCGCTTGCGTTGCATCGTCTGGCCAAAAAGCCGGGCCGCCGCCTTACCTGTATCGGAACGATCCGTCCCAAACGATTCGGCCTGCGCTTGCGTTCCATCGAAGGGAAACTTCGGCGATTGCCTTCCACCAGTTACGTCCATTTCAGTGGCGAGGCTGATTGAAGCCATGGCTTCCTTCCGGTCTCTTCTCCGCCAAGTCCTCCACTTGCGAGAATCTCCAGAAAGGACCGCCCTGGCGTTTGCGATCGGTGTCGCCATCGCCTTTTGTCCGTTTTATGGCTTGCATATGATTTTGGTCGGCTTTTGTACCTGGGCACTCCGACTGAACTTCATTGCGCTCCTGGCCGGTGCGTTCGTTAACAACCCCTGGACGATTGTGCCGATTCTTGGCGGAACGTACTGGACCGGCGCGCTCCTGCTCGGCCGCACGGACATGCCCAGCTTCGCGTGGCAGGATCTAAGTTTCCGCGGGATCTACGACCAAGTCATACCCTATGCCGTGCCGTTCGTCCTCGGAGGTCTCGTGCTAAGCGCCATCGGCGCGGTCTTCTCGTACCCGCTCTCGCTCTATGTGATCGGCAAATACCGCCGCCCCCAACCCGGTCCGGTCTCCCAGCCGTTGCCGCCCAGCGATTCGCTGCGTTAAGATGACGGCGTGACGCCGCCTGACGCTTCGACTCAAAACAACGCCCCCTACGACGGCTCGGCATTGATCGCCGATCCGATCCATAAATATGTCTCCTTTACCGTGCCCTATGCCAATACCGACGGTCACGAGCGGACCGAAAAGGACCTGATCGACTCCCCATGGGTGCAGCGGCTCCGCTACATCTATCAGCTACAGAGCGCCCGCTGGGTTTATCCGTCGGCGGAACATACGCGCTTCGTCCATTCACTCGGTACGATGCACGTGGCCGGGCAGTTCGCCCGCCATCTTTATCCCTTCTTGAAGAAAGCCGCGCCCGACGTGCCCTCCCCGCACTACGTCGAAGAATTTCTGCGCGTCACCGCCCTCGCGCACGACATCGGCCACGGTCCCTTCTGTCACTTTTTCGACGACAACTTTCTCCACGACTTCGGCGCCAGCCACGAGAAGCTCGGTCAAATCATCATTCGGGATCATTTGGGTCCGACCATCAAGAAAATCCGCCGCAGTCCGTCCGGCCCCTTCTTGAAAGGGGAGGAACTGGACCCCGAGCAGATTGCGCACGTCATCCTCAAGGAGAAAGGAAAAGACAATTCCCGCCTGCCTCGCTGGCTGAACATGCTGCAGCCGGTCATTTCCGGCAGCTACACGGCCGACAACCTCGATTACGTCCTGCGCGATTCCTACATGTGTGGGGTCGCTGTCGGCCCCGTGGATCTGACGCGGTTGATCCACTACACCATCATCACGGACAAGGGCTTCACGATCCACAAGACCGGATTGCCGGCCTTGCAAATGTTCCTGAACACACGCATGTACCTCTACTCCAACGTCTACTTCCACCGGACGACGCGGGCCATCGACATCCACCTCCGCGACATTTTCGGAGAAACGATGAAGTTGCTCTTCCCCCATGACCCGCGCAAACGGATGGAGGAGTACCTCCACCTCACGGACTGGTCGCTGCTGGAGCAGGTTCGCGGCTGGAAGAGGTCTCGCCATGTGACGGAAAAACGGCTCAGCGATGAATGGGCCAGAATCCTCGACCGAGACGTGAAGTGGAAAATGGCCTACAGTACGGTGTTGAAGGAGAAGGGGCAGGAGCGCGGCATGGATTTTCCCAGCCACGAACACTTCGCCAAACAGATCAAGAAGGAGCTGCCGCAACCGCTGCAGAAGATCGAATTCCGCGTGGACATGGCACCTTTAGACCCTCGGCCGGACCCCAAAGACCGGCGCGGCAACCCGCTCTACGTGTACGACCCCGGAACCAAACATGTCTCGACGGAACCGCTGGAAGAATTCCTCGACCTGTTGCCGACCAGGCTGGTGCAGTTCCGTATCTATTCACTCGACCATCAGCACGATGCCGCGCTCTCTCGCGCCGCAGCCACAGTGCTGAACAAAACCCCGTCGAGCCTCGAAACCCAGTTCTAACCTAGCCCGCAGCTTCGGCGGCCGTCCGATCCGCTCGTTACCGCACCCAAGGCGGAGCGGTCGGCTGCTGCGGTGCCGGCCAATTGAGCGGACCGGCAGGACGCTTGGTCGGGTCCGGCGGCAGCTGGAGATTCTGGGATTCCGCCTCGCGTTTCATCCGCACGACGAGCCCTCCCATCACATCCCATTGACGATAATTCTTGCGGGCCGACTTGGGATGACCGTTGTGGCACTCCACACAGGAGCGTACCATTGCCAAGTCCGCTGACACCGCTTTGAACTGATCCCCGTCAGTAAACCCAATGAAGCTGCGCTGCCGATCTTTTTCCAACTGAATCAGCGCATCCGTCTCTGCCTGGCTCTTAGGTCGATTGGCTGGATTGATGGGCGTGAGACTGATCAGCCCGATCTCCACGGAATCCACCTGTTCGGTCGCCGTCTTCACAAACTGAGCTGGCAGCGGCAGGTAATGGGCGTCCTTCTCCCAGTCCTCACGCGGTTCCAGACCGCTGCCGCGTGTATGTTCCACCACGTGGAGGACATAAGCCGCCCGGAAGGCTCTCACGACGTCGAGGATGTAGCGCGCCGTCTGCTCGATCGACGGATCCGCCGAGCTCAATGAGACACCGAGGAACATCAGGCACGAAACCAAACTGGCGATCAAACCCATACGACGAAATTCCATAGCCAGACCTCGTAAAAATCCTGGATGAATCGGAACGGGCGGCAGCCTAGCCCATTCTCCTGTGAGTCGTCAACGCGCAGCACGGGTGCGCCATGGCTGCCACGGAGGTTGAATTCGACCTGGTCAGACGGGCAAGCATGTCTATGGTGCCGCCACCGGGAAAAACATGGTGGCGGAACCATCACGGCGTGGTGGCATGAGGACACCTGCCCTATCGGCGAGAAGTCGGGGCGGCATGTCCCCTGTCGAGCAAGATGGCCACCAGCATGTCGCTCATGACGTTCACGCCGGAGCGGGCGCGGGCGATGATCCAATCGACGGTCATGATGAGCGGAATGGCAGCCAGGATGACGTCTTCCGGCAAGCCTGCCGCCGTGAGCACGAGAGGCAGCACGATCATGCCGGCCTCCGGGATCCCGGCCACCCCGGCACCGGCAATGACGGAGGCCAACAAGATCACGATTTGTTTGGCCATCGGCAAGTCGTATCCGAGCGCCTGGGCCAAGAACAGCGCGGCCATGGCCTCATACAGTGTGATCCCGTCGTTGTTGAGGTTGGTCCCGACGCAGGCCGCCAACCGAGCCGACTGGACGGAGACCTGCATGCGCTCCAAGCAGCGGAGCGTGACCGGGACGGTCGCCAGACTGCTATTACAGGACACGGCGGTCATGATGGCGTCGGCGCCCCGGCCGACATAGACACTCGGCGGCTTGCCGCCCAGAATCCAAGCGACGAACGGATAGTAAATCAGTGCGTGGACGGCGAGCCCCAGCATCATGGCGGCCAGGAAGATCCAGAGAAGGGAGAAGACGCCGACGCCCGCCTTGCCGACGACTTGGGCAACGACACCGAAGACGGCGAACGGGACGGCGAGAATGATCCAGCCGAGCAGTCGTACGAGCCATCCGTAGACCCATTCGACAGCCCGGGCGACCCGATCGACGGCCCCGGCGGCATGGCCGGACTTGCTCTGCCCCCACCGCAGCAATGCCCCGAGGAGGAGAGCCTGCAGGACAACGCCGAGAATGTTGTTGCTGGAGAACGGCTCCAAGATGGTCCGGGGGATGTAGGCAAGGAGGTCTTCTAATGGATGGCCCGAAGGGACAAGCTTCGCGGCAGGACCGGTGCCGGGGATCACCTGCAACAGATCTTCGACGTGGCCGTACCATAGGAGGCCCGGCTTCCAGGCGTTCATGATCACCAGTCCGATCGCCATGGCGACAGAGACGTTGACGACGCAAATGCCGAGCAGTTTGGCTCCCTGGCGCAACGGCAGACTGGTCCGAATGAGCGCGTCGAGGATCGCGAAGAAGATGAGCGGGATGGCCAGCGTCTTCAGCAGTGAAACGACGAGCAGCCCCAGCTTTCCCAGGTGCTCGTTGCGCAGACCGCCGAGATAGGGGGCCTGGCCGAAGAGGATCCCAAGCGTCGCGCCGCAAGCGACGGCGACAAGCACTTGTGCGTAAAGCGGCAGCGGTGTCCGGCCTGGCGTGTTGTCCATCCTGGTTCTTCGCCTGGTCCCTCAGGCCGCCGCAGCTTACCCATTTTGCCGGGAGAAAGCACCACGGGTCTTTGCTCCACAGGTGACAGGAAGCGTCTGTTTTCGTAGGATACCGCGACAGGAGATCGGACGATGGCAATGGCCGAGGGGATGCGAACCGAAGAAGTCCAGGCCGCCTGGGCCAAGCTGGCGGAGGAAATCAGGACCGGCGTATTGCTGACGATGCGGAACGGCCGGCCGTTTGGTTCCCACGTACCCTACGTGTTCGGGGAAAATTGGACGAACGCCTACCTGCATCTGAGCCGGTTGGCGCTCCACACGCAGCATTTGCTACATGACCACGGCGTGAGCCTGTTCATCTCCGAGCCGGACGGCCCCGGCAAGAATCCCCTTGCGCTCCGGCGCCTGAATCTTCAGGGCACGGCTGTCGTCTTCCCCGAGTCCCGCCCCGACTATGCCACCGCGAAGCAGCGTTACCTCGATCGCTTTCCGCAATCCAAGATGATGTTCGGCTTCGGGGATTTCGATCTCTGGGAACTGACCCTCACCGACGCCCATCTGGTACTGGGCTTCGGCCAGGCCTACCAGGCCGTCGCCGCCTCGCCGCTCGACTGGATGCATCAGAGGCCAGACCGGCAGGCGTGAGGTTACGGCTTCGTCGGATCTTCGTCTGAATGTGTTTGGAGGGCGGGTGCTGGGTCCGGCGGCGTCACGGCAGTATGACGCGGCATGGCGCCGTTCTTGAACGGCAGATCGAGCAGCGCGTAAGGATTCACGCGGGCGCCGTTGAGCTTGACGCCCCAATGGAGATGGGGACCGGTGGCACGGCCGGTGGCTCCGACCTTGCCGATGATCTGCCCGGCTTTCACCAAGTCGCCGTCCTTCACAAGAATCTCCGAGAGGTGAAAGTACATGCTGTAAAAGCCCAACCCGTGATCGACGAACACGCCGCGGCCGGAGAAGAAATGATCGACCGTCAGGCGTACGATTCCGTCGTTGGTCGCCGCGACGTCCGCGCCAAGCGGAGCGCCGATATCTTCTCCATTGTGTGGGTTGCGCGCCTGCCCGTTCATGATCCGTACGCTGCCGAAGATGCCGGTGCGTTTCCCGTTCACCGGCTCGACGAAGTCGCTGCGCCAGAGCCGAAGCCCTGAATTTTCGGCGAGCGCTCTCTTGACCTGCTCTTGCTCCGCTTTCCAGCGGGCCACGGCTTTCTCGTCTAAATCCACCTTATCCTTCGGCAGCTTGAGATGCTCGACGTGAAATTTTTCCTTGGCGACGAGCACGTTGTAGCTCAAGCGCTTCACCTGTTCCCCCTGCTTCACCTCCACCGTCAACTCGTAAGTCCCGGGCTCGTCCTGCATATCGATGCCCAGTAAGCCCAGATAGCCGGGAGGCTCGCCCGTCCGCATTTCTCGAAAGAAGAGGATGGTCCGGTCGAGGAACTTACCTTTGACTTCGGTGACCTCCTGAGTCTCGGGCACTTTTACGACCAGCACTTGGCCCTGCTTTCCGCTATATTGGCCGTCGATGCCTTTGGGAAGAGGCGGCGTATTCGGGAACAGCTCCACGGGAAACACACTCGTGAGCAGCACGATGCTCATGATGAGCGTGCGGTCGAGCCGCGAGATATGTCCGTGCGCCTGTTTGAGAGCCGTCACAATCATCGATAAAACCGCAACCCCGACACCTGCGCCACCAGTTCATCCACCCGGCGATTGACTGCGCTGAAGGGGTCCATGCAGAGTATCGTTTCTTCCCAATACCCGTTGAGCTTCAGATAGGTCCAGTCCACGGTGTACGAACGGTTCTTCGCGCGGGCGAACCGGATGAAATCGCCGCGGACCTTGGCCCTCGTTGTCTGCGGAGGAGTCGACATCGCCCGCTGAACGGCGTCTTCCTCGACCACCCGCTCGATCAGACCGCGCGACTCCATCAAATAATACAACCCTCTGGTTCGTTTGACATCATGGAACTGCAGGTCGAGCAAGAACACACGGGGATCGTCCCAGCCGCACCCTTTCTTGTCGATATACGACTGAATGAGGTGCCGTTTGGTCACCCAGTCGATTTCGCGGACCAGCTGCATGGGATCGTCTTCGAGCTTGTCGAGGATGACGGCCCAGCGTTGCCAGACGTCGTCGAGAATGGGATCGTGGTCCTGCTGATCGAGATACTCTCGGGCCCGTTCCAAATAGACCCGCTGGATCTCGACTGCCGTCATCTGGCGCCCGTCATCCAGTTTCACTTTCCGCTTTACGGTCGGATCGCGCGAAATCTCGCGAATTGCCTTCACCGGATCTTCGAGCTCCATGCCGTGGACCGTATAGCCTTCCTCGATCATCGACAGGACGAGCGTCGCCGTGCCGACTTTGAGATAGGTCACCAGCTCCGACATGTTGGAATCGCCGACGATGATGTGCAGCCGGCGATATCGCTCGGCGTCAGCGTGGGGTTCGTCTCTCGTGTTGATGATGCTGCGCGAGGAGGTCGTCGACGACGACGTTTTCTCATGGATGTGTTGGGCTCGCTGAGAGATGAAATACTGCGGTTTGCCCGAGACTTTTAAGACTTTGCCTGCCCCGCTGTAGACCTGACGGGTGACGAAAAAAGGGATGAGCTGCTCCGTGACTTTCCAGAAGTCCACGTCACGGCGCATGAGGAAATTCTCGTGGCAGCCGTAAGTGTTCCCAAGTGAATCGGTGTTGTTCTTGAAGATGTAGATCTCCCCGGAGAGCCCTTCTTCCCGCAGCCGTTCTTCAGCCGCCGGCAAACAGGCTTCCAGCAGCCGTTCCCCCGCCTTGTCGTGGACCACCAGATCGAGGATGTTGTCGCATTCCGGGGTCGAGTATTCGGGATGGCATCCGGTGTCCTGATAGAAGCGCGCGCCGTTGACGAGGAATGCGTTGGACGGCCAGCTGTTGGGGATCAGCCCCTCAAAGATGTAGCCCAGGACTTTCTCCATCGGCAGGTAGATGCGGCCATTCGGCGAAAAGATCAGGCCATATTCGTTTTCCAGGCCGAAGATCCGTTGCCTCATGGGACCGGGAGACATCATAGGGGTAACGACAGCTTACACGGCCATCTGCGGTTCTTCAACAGAAGGGCATCAACCGTCCACGAGCGAAGGATCGACCTAGGCGAGGAGCTGCTTCGTTTCGGCTGGCGAATAACGGCGGAATCTCCGATTGTCCCTCGTGCGATCGAGTACGGCCACTTCCAGGCTCTCCAAAGAGAGCTTCTGGTTACCGATCTGCTCCAGCGCGGCGATGGACAGACTCAGCGCTTGCTTGAGATCGGGAGGGTTCGAGGGCATCTTCTCTTTGAGCGCAGCCTGCACAGCCTCGGCCTTCCCGCCGATGACGGCATATTGTCGCTCATCGATGATGCTCCCGTCGAAGGAGATGCGGTACATTTCGTTGCTGTGTCCGTTGTGGCCAATCTGGACGACCAGAATTTCGACCTCCAGCGGTTTCATCTCCTGGCTGAAGATCGTGCCTAAACTCTGGGA
>CAZPYP010000015.1:29581-30933 GCA_964590845.1 uncultured Nitrospira sp. | reverse complement strand
GCCGAGCCGTTCATCCGCTCCAGAAAATCCGACTTCTGACCGCGGTCCATACGTGCCCAACCCTTGTGGTCGACCTCCACGGCCAACAGACTCTCGTTCAAGACCTCTGCAGATAACATCGGATCGGCGAACCCTTGCCCTTGCAGATAGCGGGCGGCCGCCGCGACGGCCCTGCTGCGTTCCCCGACGTCCTTGGCTGGACGCGCGGCCGCTCCCTCCGCTCCAGTCTGAAGCAGGCTCAGCAGTAGACCGGCTACCATCAGCGATCCCACAAGTTGCTTACAGGACGCTCCCTTCATCGAGGCCCTCCCTAAAAAATATGATGATGGTGAAAAACAGTTGCCCGTTACTGACTGTTTCGGCACTGGCGGGTCTCGCTTGAGCGCCTCGAAAAGTCGGGGGGAGAGTGAGCAAACTTCAGGCCTGACATGTCATGGGAATAGAGCGGGAATCATCCGCTCTCAGCAACAACTTCAACGACTTAGGCTGGGGTAGTGACAACGAGTTCTGGATCGGAAATTGCCCTACCAGGAATGCGCCGGGGGATGACAAAAATTGCCGTAGAGCCTTGTGGGAAACGGAGTAGGGCCTCAGTAGAGACGAAGGATCTGCTCACTGTTGAACAGCATCGCATCCCTTCTTGTGTAGGCGGCGTGCCCGTAATAGTGGTCACGCGGATTCGTCGATCCGTTGGAGTCCTTGTAGTCGACAAGGAGGCAGTGCCCTTCGCTGGGACACCGCACCGCTCGCCTCGCGCATTCCAACCAGCGCTCGAAACCGTCGTACGGTTCGACCATCTCCCAGATCGCCTTGTTGGCCGCTTTAGCCGGCTCGCTCGTCGGCATGGCATCGCTGCCGGCGACGGCCAACTCCTGCACGTAATCGCCGCCCCAGGCGATCGGCATCTCCATCGTGAGCTGCGGCAGTTCCATTTTCGCCAACCAGGTCTTGCCGTCGGTCCGGAGACTCCGGTGATTGACGATGTGCAGCATCCTGCCCAGCCCGGATGGGTCCCAGCCGTATCGGACTGGAGTGCCCAACGTGACGACGTCCAGCGTGGCGCCGCTCAACAACGATCCGGCCGCCAAGAGCGGTTCGATCCGCTGGATGGAGGCCGCGAGGTCCGGTTGGTTGGCTTGTTCCGCATAGGCGCGTAAGAGGCCGAGGAGTTTCGGCCTGCCGGTGATCTGGCTGGGGCACAGGAGGTTTGACAGGAGAGCCATGACCAAGCCGGCCTGGCCCTGGGCCTGAACCAGAAGTCGGTGGCCTGGACCGAGACGTTGTTGTTCGCAGAGGTCCCGCAAGCTGTCGAGCAGGTGAACGGCGGCGCTCGCGCGGCCCAGGTGATGGTG
>CAZPYP010000015.1:27535-29481 GCA_964590845.1 uncultured Nitrospira sp. | reverse complement strand
CCCGCAAGCTGTCGAGCAGGTGAACGGCGGCGCTCGCGCGGCCCAGGTGATGGTGCTCGGCGCTCCACAGCCGGCGCAGGCAGGCGATCGGCACTGACAGATTTTTGTTGATCGCCTTGCGGAACAGGTCGACGTACGCGCCGGTAAAATTGCCGGCTTCCCCGATTTGTTCGTCGAGCAGTTTCTTCGTCGCGTCGTCGTTGGGAAGCGGCGGCTTGAGCCCGCCAGGCAGCAGCGGGATGCCGTTACCTTCTTCCCGCATGGCGGCCAACAGCGCATCCAATCCGGACACGCCGCGGGAGTACCCGCGTTTGAGCCCGCCGACTTCGTCGAGGCGTTGCATGCCGAAGACGTCCGTGCCGTGAATCGCGCCGTGCAGGAAGACCACCGCCCTCACGCCTGCCCGATACAGCTGTTCGCCGCAGGCCGCCATGGCCTCGAGCCAGGCCGGTGAATCCGGCGCCGGGCCCACCGTCAGTTCGGCGACGGTCAGCCGGTTGCCCGGATTCTTTCGCGAGAGTTCATCGTGCTGGAAATTATTCTCGATCGGCATGGGAGAGGGAGTTGTACCTGAACAAAAGCGGAGACTGCAACTTGGCGCAGAGACGGCCTCTTCTTCAAATGGGCGGGTGTCCCCAGCGGCTCAGCGGGTGGTTGTCGAGATAGGCTCGGGCTGGTCGGGCGCCGATTTCGGCTGAATGTGGCTCTTCGGCATGACGGCCGTGGCGGAGCACAACTTCTTCTCTTCGTCGATCCGGCGGTCCACGATCTTGACGCCCTGCAAATACTCTTGGACGATTTCCTCCCTCGTCACTTCGATGTCCTGTTCGGCGTCCTTGCCCGAACGTTCGCGCACGCGATCGACCATATGTTCTTTCACCAAGATGCGGATCTGCTTGGCCAAGTCCGTGCGGGCCGAGAGTTCAGACACGCGCTGGCAGACGATGGGGCCCTTGGCCAGGTCGCCTTGGCCGTGACCGATCACATACTGATCGCTTGTATAGGTTCCACGGTCCTCCGTCCGTTGGCCGGGGATTGTACCGATGGTCATCGGTCTGTCCGCTTGTTTCAACCGGTCGAACGATTGCTCGGCATGGGTTCGCACCTCGCCTGGCTCTGTCCCATTGGCGGCCAGCGGAAACGAGGCCAGACTGCTACCGAGCAGGAAGAGAGACAGCAGGATTATCGGTGATATGGCGGTGTGCGCGTTCATTTCCCTCCGCCTCGCCCTCCGCCCCCACGTCCCCCACCGCCTCCTCCACCTCCGCCTCGCATGCCGCCCGTACCAGCTCCTCCCCCTCCCAGCCCTCGTGGTGCGATCTGATAGGGAACCCGCGGCACCTGTTGCAGCGTCGGAGGATGGATTTGGTTGATCGTTGGAGGCAGTCGGCGTGCAACCGGGGGCTGTCCTCCCTGCGGCCCTGCGGCCGGCGGCTGCAAGAACTGCTGAAGCGCTCGGGCGGAACGGGACCCAGCCACCGGAGCCTGACCGGCTGGAGGTGCTCCGCTGGTCGGAGGCAGGAACGGATTCAATTGCCGGACGTCGGTCAATGTGCGTGAACCGGTCGGCGGCGGAGTCTGCTGGATCATGCCCGGTTGGTTGCTGAGCTGCGGCGGCGCGGTCGTGTGATGCGAGATTTCGTTCAACGTGCGAGGTACGGTTTGAGAACCTGGTCCCGGCACGACCTGATACGTCGGCATTTTCCCGGCTGTCGTGCCCGGGGCCGGCGGAGCCGGAGGGGCTGGTGGCTGTGGAGGTGCCGGAGGCTGCCTACTCGCAATCACTTGTTGGGCCACCTGGACATGAGGACTGGTTGGATAGAGCCCTCGCGCGACGTTCAGCAGCGCCTGTGTCTGCGCCACGCCGACCCATGGATAGGGATACACCACAGGAGACACGATGACCCAATCGGTCCAAGCCTGCGCGACCATGGCGTTCGACTGAA
>CAZPYP010000015.1:0-27435 GCA_964590845.1 uncultured Nitrospira sp. | reverse complement strand
GGAGACACGATGACCCAATCGGTCCAAGCCTGCGCGACCATGGCGTTCGACTGAACGCGATTCAAGATTTCTTGCCGCTGTTGCGAGGCCTGCTGCGCCTGATCGAATGTGCTGGCATGGGCCAGCGCCTGATTGGCGTTTTCCAACTCTTTGTGAAGATCGTCGATTTCTTGCTTCAGAGCCACGAGCTGATGTCGGGCGTCCTCGTTTTCGCGGAGCGCGGCGATCGCCTGGGCGACTTCTTCCGTATCCACCTGAGCGGTCAGGTCCACTTTGACGACGATGCTGTCGCCGTCGAGCGAGAGGTTGGTCTGTTGATCGAGCACCAGCACGAGTCCGGCCGTATAGGTCCTGATTTCATCTCTCGTGACGCTCGTTCCCTCGACGACTGTCACGCTTTCCAGATAGGTCGCGACTTGCTCCAACGCGTCGCGTTTCGCCGCTTCGGTCGCCAGGCGAACCGCGTCTTCTCTCGTATCGCGGTCACCCATCCGGTGTTCGCCCTGTGAGGTGACGACACGGATTTCCGCCGACAGCGGGGGGCATAGCCCCAGGCTGCCGGCGGTCAAGATGGCGATCATGAGGGAAATGCGGCGGCTTGAGGTAGTGGACGGCGTGACTGTCGAGCATGGAGAGCCAGCGGCCATGGCCTTCACCCTCTGTGTGAGGACTGACGCATCAGCCACCTGCTGGTTGACCGCTGCTCCGAGCCTTGCCGACAGGTTGAGCATAACACCCGAAAATCCGTTATGCCAGCCGGCCCGCGCCGGGCCTTGCCCGGCTTGCCTTCCAGAAAATTCGCGTGCTAAGGTACTCAGCCCCTTGGGAACACAAGCGTTTGAGGACGTACTATGGCGAACGGTTTTCGACGGTCCGTGCATGTAGTCGTTGTCGGTCTGTTGCTGGTTTTGCTTGAAGCCTCGTCTGGGTCGATGGCCTTTTCCAGCGCCGCTCCGGCGGCGGGCACTACCCCCACGAGCCCTCCGACTGAGCACGTGATTCTGTTTGTCTTGGAAGGGTTTAGCCACGATTCGCTCAAAGGGGGCACGATGCCGACCTTGAGCCGGCTGGTCAAAGAGGGGGCCGCTACCTGGTCCGCGAGCGGCGTGCAGCCGGCCCTCCGGTTGCCCACGATGGCTTCCATCATCACCGGCGTGCCGGTCGAAAAACACGGCATTAACTGGAACCAGTTCGAATTCAGCCGGGGTTACCCCCGTGCCCCCAGCATGTTCGACTATCTCGATCTCAGCGGTGGGCGCGACAGCGCGATTTTCTTTATGGACGAATCGCTCTATCAACTGGCGAGACCGGAACCTTATACGGACTATCAGATGTGCGGGCCGCTGAAGCCCGAGTGTAACCCGGATCGGGTCGTCTCCTACATCCGGCAGTACTTCAAGAAGGCCACGAGCGGCCACGGATACGGCCACGCCATCTTGGCCCTGCCGCATTTGCTCGTTGTGCACCTGCCGGAGGCCGGCCGCGTCGGTGCTACCCGCGGCTGGAATTCGAAGGAGTATCGGGAGGCGCTGCGTGCGGTGGATAAGGCCATGGGATCCGTGCTCGATCTGTATCGGGAGCAGGATCTCACGAAGCGGACCACCGTGTTTGTCACCTCGCTGAGCGCGGAGGGAAAAGATCCAGGCCGTGAGCAGGCCGACGGCGTAGCCGCGGCGCTTCCCTGGATTGCCTCGGGCGTCGGGATCAAGCGGGGAGTCGCGATCCATCAACCGGTGTCCATCATCGATACCGGCGCGACCGTGATGCGGACACTCGGGCTCCAGACTCATACGGAATGGGAAAGCAAGGCGATTGAAGAGATTTTTCAATACGCGTTCGTGGCGGCCGCGCCCAATTCGAGTCTGCCGCAATGAGAACGCTCCTGCTCGGTTTCTGGATCGTCTCGTGGCTGGTCACCACGGCCCAGGCCGGCCCTCCGGCGGCCTATACCACGGAGCATCCGATCACGATCGACTCGACGACGATCGATCCGCCCTCCTGGTGGTATGTGCCGGGGGTCACTCCCTCGATCTACAACTCCGATCCCGAATCGATGGATGCGTTCAAGACCACGGACAAACGGACGTTGTCTCTGAAGCCGGGCAAGTACAAATTCATCAGTTTCACCTTCGACTTTCCCTTCGCCGTGAACTTGGAAGGCAAGCTGGATTTCGCCGCCTCGCTCGACCAGTGCGTCGAGGGGCGCGGGACGCAGACCTTGGTCGTGCGCTGCAAACGGACCTATCCACACGGCGGACAGCCGGACTACACATATCAGTAGAGGAAGACACCGATGGCTCAGGCTTTGGACGACTTATTGGAAGCGCTGGAGGATGTCGACGACGCGACGCGCGAGGACGCGGCCAAGGCGTTGGCGGAACTCGGCGACCCCAAGACGCTCGATGCCTTGATCGGCGCCTGCAGCGACGAGTTTTGGTCGGTTCGCGCCCATGCCGCCAGCGCCGTCGCTAAGATCGGAGGCCCGAAAGCGGTCGAGGCGTTGGTCGGCCTCTTCAACGATCCGATCATGGAGGTCCGCAACCAGGCAGTGGAGGCGACCGCGAAGCAGGGCGCTCCCGTGCTTGACCGGATGCTCGCCGCCTTGAAGGACGAACGGTGGCGGGTGCGGGAGCATGCCGCGAAGACGTGTGGCGATCTCCGTGACCGGAAAGCCGTGGAGGCCTTGATCGTCGCCTGCCGGGATCGCGATGGAGCCGTGAAGAGCGCGGCGGCGGAAGCGCTCGGAAAGATCGGCGATTCGAAAGCCGTACCGGCCTTGATCAAGCTGTTCCGCGACACCTCGAAAATCGTCAGGGAAACGGCGGGGACCGCGCTCGTCTATATCGGCCAGCCCTCCGTCGATCAGTTGATCGACTGTTTCAAGGACAAGGATTTTGTCGTGCGGTGCCACGCAGCCCGCGCACTCGGCGGCATGACTACCGACTATCAGATCGGCAGAACCTGGGTGCGGGAGCCGAAGGTCGTCGATGCCTTGATCGCCGCGTTGAAAGATCCCGACCGGGCCGTTCGGGAGGATGCCACGATCGCGTTGGGCATGATCGGCGATCCGCGGGCCATCGACGCGCTGATTGAGGCGATGAAAGACGGCGCCGTGAAGCGGCATGCCATCGCCTCGCTCGGCATGATCGGCGATCCGCGCGCCTTGCCTCCCGTGTTGGACGCCTTGAAGGGCAAAGGCATCAGACAGGATGGAACCCCCACGCCCGGTTGCATCGTCAGCGAAGATGCCTTCATCAAAGAGGCGGCGGCCACGGCACTCGGACAGTTCCGCGATCCGCGCGTCATCCCCGATTTGATCATGCTGCTGAAGGACGGGGTGCTGCGCGAGAAGGCCAGCGCAGCCTTGGCCACGATCGGCGACACAGCGATCGAGCCCCTCATCGCGTTCCTCTACGATCCCAAAGCCTCCGAGGTCGCTTCAGAAGGCGAACGGGTGTTGTCTTATGCCTCAGTGCGCCTCAGTGCCAAAGATGCGCTGAGGCAGCTGGTGATGGAGACCCTCGAGAAGTTGGGCTGGAATCTTCCGCAGGAGGATCTGGCCGTCGACTCCAGCTCCATCGACAACGCCAGAGTCGACCGGCCGCTCGGTGACACCGGCCGGTTCGGTCCGTCGGGCGACGTCGCCCGCTCCGGGTGATCGGCCCTAGCGCCGGCCGCAGGCTTCGTTTCCGCCGCCTGTCTTCTTACCGAGCGCCCCAAGACCTCCATCTCTGTCGACAGGGGCCTTGTCGCCTTTCCGAGCCGCTTTCCTACTCGTCGCCGCAGTACTTCAACCAGATCGGCTGCGGTGCTACTTCCTGACGGCGATGCCGTGCGTGTCGGCTGTTTCTTTTCCGTCCTTCAGATTCGTGATGGCGGCCTGACCTTTGTAATGGCCGACTCGCCCTCCCGCGTCGACATGGATGACCCCGACGCCGGGAACCGTGCCCTTGGCGTTATTGACTGTCTTGTCATTGCCGGTGAGCGGCGCAGGTCCACGCAACCCGACGAATACGTACTGGCCATCCGGCGCGACATCCATGAGGTCCGGCGCGGGATCGGCGTTAGCGGTGGTCACCAGATCGATGGAACCGACGCTGAGGTTGCTCAACGTATCAATGATCTCGATATTGTTGCCGGCCCGGTCCGCACTCCACACATGGCGGCCGACCGAGGCCATACCATGGGAGTCGGCGACTTGGTTGTCGCGCTGCGAGAGCAGCTTCGCTGAAATCGACGCAGGCAGCTTGGTCAGGTCCAATGCATAGACGTCGTAGGACAAGGGCGCGATCGGCCAACCTCCCCCGGAATTGATGTACATCGTGCCACCGGCCTCGATCCCGCCGCATCCGGCTGGGTGGACCTGGTTGTTGTCCAATGTGGCGAGGACCTTCATCGGTGTGCCGGTGACATCGACGACCAATAGCCCTCCTCCACGCAACGTGACGAAGGCGTATTTGCTCGACGACTCCGTGATCGGGCAGATCGGGGCCGTGTCCGGCCGCTCGCCGCTTTCCATGGCACCGAGGTTCATGACGTCTTTGTCGGGATCGAAGCCGAACTTGTGCGCGGCATAGTCGGTCCAGATCCGAATGAACTTCTTTTCGGCGATGTTCGCCGCGATCGCCATTCTCTGATCCGGGGTCGGCCAAGCCGCGTGGACGTTCTTCCCCATCGAAAGACAGGCATCAGGTTTTTTCGTCGCGGCGTCCATGAACAGGACGTGGCCGCTGAGGAACGAGATGATCGCATGGTCCTGTTTGGCGTTGAAGAACAGCATGTGAGGGCGTCGAACCGGCTTCTTGGTCGCCTCCTCGCAGAACTTGCCGATGTCGCCTGCGAAATCGATGGTCAGGGTCGGTTTGGCGGCGGCGGGGTTCGCCGCTAGCTGCGCTCCGTCATAGATGTACAAGAAGCCGCCGCTGTCCTTGCCGGTATCCGATTGATCAGTCAGCCAGACCTCATAGGCTTCGGCCTGAGCGAGGGAGCCGGCCAGCAGAATGGCCGCCAGAGTCACAGTGCTAGTTCTCTGTCGTGCTGATGTCATAAGGAGACCTCCAGTTTGGGTCGTGACGCATGGCATCGAAGGATCCTGAATCGTACGGTCCGAACGCGAGGGGAGTCAAACAGTGGGAAAGCGCCGTCCCGCCTTGAAAAAGTAAGGATCGGCGAGGTTCCACGACTTGCCGCTGCGCGTTGACCCTATGAAAATGGCTGTGTTACGCTGCTCAATTTCGGGGACAACGTATGGCCGATGCTGTGGCGGAGCAGATTGCCGCGCTCAAAGACGAGGATTGGGCCATACGCGAAGAGGCGGCAGTGGCGCTCGGCACCTTGCGGGACCCCAGGGCGGTGACACCGTTGGTGTCCTTGCTTCGGGACAAAGACCGGGCAGTGCGGGAAGCCGCAATCGGCGCGTTAACGGCGATTGGAGAACCCAGCGTACCGGTGTTGGGACTCTGCCTGTCTGATCCCTTGGCTCTCGTGCAGGAGGCCGCCTCGACGGTGCTCGCCTCGATTGCCGATGAGCGGGTGCTCGAGCCCTTGACGGTCTCTCTCCGGAATCGGGACTGGATCGTCCGGATGCAGGCGGCCAAGGCGCTCGGACGCATCAAGGACTCGCGGGCGGTCGAGCCGCTGATCCCGCTGCTGCAGGATTCGGTCAAGGCGGTCCGCGAAGAAGCGGCGGCGGCTTTGGCGGCCATCGGGGACGCGGCGGTGCCCGCGCTCCTGACGGCGCTCGCGCATTCGGAATGGCTGGTCCGGCTCCATGCCGTGGAAGCGTTGGGGAAAACCCGCTCGCCGGCGGCCGTCGAGCCCCTGCTGTCGGCGCTGTTCAACGACCCGGATACGGCGATCAAGGAAGACGCGATCCGCGCGCTGGGCCAGATCGGTGACGGCCGCGCCGTGGAGTTTCTCGTCCAGGCGATGAAGGAGCCGGGCCTGCGCCCGCTTGCCGTGGAATCACTCGGCCAGGTCGGCGACCGCCGGGCGGTTCCGGTCTTGTTGAAAGTGCTCGCCGGAGAGGATCGCCCGGAGTCTTCGCGGATCGTCGCAGGCTGCGGGGACAAATGGGATGAGGAAATGGCCACCCGCTGCGCGGCGGTGAAGGCGTTGGGCCAACTAGCCGATGACGAGGCCATCCCGACGTTGATGGCAGCCCTGCAGGACACAGTCACGAGGGCGGATGCGGCTGCGGCGTTGGCCAAGTTCGGGTCGAAGGTCACGGCGCCGTTGTTGACCGTCATGAAACAGGCGACGGACGACAATCTGCGGTTTCATGTGAAAGAAACGTTGGAAAAGGTGGGCTGGAGAGCGGGGCGGATTTAACCGAAGGCCGGAAGCCCATGTCGAAGGAATCGATCGAAACGCTCGTCTCGGAGCTGGTCCATGAGGAGGACTGGCGGCGTATGCGGGCGACGGCAGCCTGTCTCGCCGGCGGCCCGAAGGCCGTGCAGGCGTTGATCGATGTCTTGAAAACCGGCACCCAGGACCTGAAACGGGAAGCGGCGGCGATGTTGGCGCGCATCAAGGATCCTCAGGCCGGAGTTGCGCTCGTGGGGCTTCTGGAGGACGCAGACGAAGCCGTGAGAAAAGCCGGCGCCTCGGCGTTGGAACAGATGGCCGGCGTATTGGATACCGAAACCGCTTCGGCGTTGGTAGCGCTGCTGCCGAGCGCCGACGCCAACGGCACCAAGGACCTCGTGACGCATCTTGTGGGCGCGATTCCGACGGCCGTCGAGCCGCTGTGCCGCATGATGAAACACGAAGATCCGAGCGTGCAGGTCATGGCCGCCACCATGCTCGATCATCTGCTGGATCCTCGGTCGGTCGACGCATTCATCGACGCGATGGGACAGCCGGCCGTGCGGGACATTGCGGTTGTGACGCTCAAGAAGTTGGGCGCGGTTCGAGAGCGGATCGACGAGACGTTTAACGCGCTGCGAGATGTGGAAGGGGCGAGCGAGCGCGAGGAAGCCCGGATGGCGACGGTCATCGACCTCCTCGGGATCGGGCGGCCGAGCGTAGAAATTCTCATCGAGTATTTGGAAGACGACGACTGGCTGGTGCGTGAAGCGGCGGCGGATTTGCTGGGAAAGATCGCCGATGTGCGAGCCGTCGAACCGTTGATGAAGCGACTCGAACAGGACAAAGACACCGGCGTGAAAGAATTGGCGATCAAGGCGCTCGGATTGATCGGCGACGCCAGGCCCACGCAACTGTACCTGGAAGCGATCCCCATTCGCCCGCTGCGCGTGTATGCGATGGAAGCGCTGGCCAAAATCAAGGACGTAGAGGTTTTGAGGCCTCATAAGGAACTCTTCGATCGACTCAGGACGGACCGCGATGGATTGGTCGCGTACAACGCGGGGCTGATTGCGGACAAATTGGATGCGTTGGCCGGCGTCCATGCCGGAGCACTGGAAGGACATGGCGATGAGTGATGACGGGCAAGCCGACCGGATCGAACAGCTGATCAGCGCGCTGCGGGACGAGAACGAAGCGCTTCGCGACCACGCGATCGCGAGCCTGAGTCAAATGGGTGAAGCCGCCGTCGAACCTTTGATCGGCTTGATGGCGGACGAAGACGTCTTGATCCGCGAAGCGGCGACGATCGCCGTCGTGCGGATCGGCCCCTCGGTCCTCGACCGGTTGATCGAGGCGACTACGGACGACGACTGGGCGATCCGGGAACAGGCGGCATCAGGTCTGGGCAAACTGAAAGATCCGCGCGGGGTCGAGCCGCTGGTGAAGGCGTTGAAGGACAAAGACGGCGCCGTGCGCACGGCGGCGGTCTGGGCGCTCGAGCGGATCGGCGACGCCCGCGCGGTACCGGGATTGGTCGAGGCGTTGACCGACAGCACCGTCCGGGAGGACGTCGCCCGCGTACTCAAGAAGATCGGCGATGCCAGGGCGGTCGAAGCGTTGATCGACGGATTGCTCGGCAACAACTGGATGGTGCGGCGCCATGCGGCGGAAGCGCTGGGAAAGATCGGCGATCAACGCGGCATCGACCCCTTGATCGAGTCTCTCAAAGACGAAGACTGGCTCGTCCGGCGGAACGCCGCCGAGTCGCTGGCACGACTCGGCGCCAAACAGGCGATTGAGCCGCTGATTCCGCTCCTCGAAGACGAAAACACGATGGTTCAGGAAACGGTCGAAGGGGTGTTGGCGAGTTTGGGCTGGAAGCAGCCGGCTCAGTGAAGTTCATTTTTTCGACGTAAAGGAAAGACATCATGGCGGATGACGCTCCGGTGAAGTTGATTCAAATCGGCCCCAAGGGCGGGATCAAGAAGGACGGATTCAATCTGGTGACCGAACGGGTGGTCGCCGTCAATCCGGAGGCCAAACAAATCGAAGTCGAACTGCTGGCCTACGACGGGAAGACCGTCGTGTTGGACGTCGACGACGAAGCGTTGAGCGAACTGAAGCAACTGAAGGCGGGCGACGGGGCCACCATTCGCGTGGTCGAAGAGGGTGGTAAGCGCATCGCAAAGAGTCTCCGAATCCGTGCGAAGGACCCGAACGCCGCCAAAGCCGACGCCATGCTGCTGGATCTCAAAGATTCGCATTGGCTGAACCGAAAATACGCGGCGGAAGTCCTGGGTGAATTGAAGGATGCCAGGGCGGTGCAGCCGCTGGTCGATGCGCTGATGGATGACGTCGGCGACGTCCGGCAGCGGGCCTACGATTCCCTGATCAAGATCGGCGGGCCGGCGGTGTCGTCGTTGGTGCCGTTGCTCGTGTCCGAAGAAGACGAACTCCGCCAGTCGGTGACGGAGATCATCCGGAAGATCGGAAAGCCGGCGGTCGAGCCATTGGCCGCGGCGCTGGCCGAAGCCGACGAACGACTCAAGGCGCGTGTGATGAAGGTGCTGGACCGGATGGGATACAAGCCGAAGGCCAAAGAGGCAGCCAAGGCGGAAGCGCCTCGGCTGACCTAATAGCTATTTAGGGGAGTCCGGATTCTTGTCGGGACGTCCGACCGAGATGTGCCGAAACCCGAAACCGGTCACGCGGGCCGGCTCGTACACGTTCCGCAGGTCGACGAGGATCGGTCGACGCACGAGGGTCTTGAGTTTCTCGAAGTCCAGATTTCTGAACTCGTTCCATTCGGTCATCAGAATCAAGGCGTCGACGCCGGTCGCCGCTTCGTACGGATCGCGGCAGACGATCATTCCCGGCAGGGTCTGCGAGGCTTCTTCCATGGCCGCCGGATCGTAAGCCCGCAGCGTCGCCCCTTGTTTCATCAACTCCTGGCCGATAGCCAGCGCGGGTGCCTCCCGCAGGTCGTTCGTATTCGGCTTGAACGAGAGCCCGAGCATGCCGATCGTGCTGCCCTTGATCCCGCCGAGCGCTTCCTTGATCTTGCCCAACATCCGCTCGCGCTGCTGGTAGTTGACGGTGGCCGCCGCGCCGGCGATCTGCATGGGATAACCGGCGCGTTCCCCCATTTGGACGAGCGCCGCAAGGTCTTTGGGAAAGCAGGAACCGCCGAACCCCGGTCCGGCATGTAGGAATTTCGAGCCGATTCGGTGGTCGAGTCCCATGCCCTTCGCGACCATCTGCACGTCGGCGCCCACGCGCTCGCAGAGCGTAGCGATCTCGTTGATGAAGGAGATCTTCGTGGCGAGGAACGCATTCGAGGCATATTTGATCATTTCCGCCGTCGGCACGTCGGTGATGACGAAGGGTGTTTCGATGAGATAGAGGGGACGGTAGAGGTCTTTCATCACTTGCGCCGCCTGTTCGCTGTCGGCGCCGATTACGACGCGGTTCGGGCGCATGAAATCCTCGATGGCCGATCCTTCACGCAGGAACTCCGGATTGGATGCCACGTCATAGCGGACCTTCTTGGGTTGGCTGGAGGAGATGACTTTGCGGAGCAATTCTCCCGTGCCCACCGGGACGGTCGACTTGGTCACGACGACCTTATAAGACGTCATCGTGCGGGCGATACCCCGGCCCACTTCTTCGACGAACGAGAGATCTGCCGAACCGTCTTTCTTCGGAGGGGTGCCGACCGCGATAAAAATGACCTGGCCGTGGTCGACGGCCCTGGTCAAGTCGGTGGTGAAGCTCAGCCGGCTATGACTCAGTCCTTTGGCGACGAGTTCGGTGATCCCAGGCTCGTAAAAGGGCACTTCGCCCTTTTCCAGTTTCGCGATGCGCTTGGCGTCGGTATCCATGCACAGGACGTTGACGCCGAACTCCGCGAAGCAGGCTCCGGTCACGAGGCCGACGTATCCGGTTCCAATCACACTGATCTGCATGAGTCTCTCCTATGGCTGATCGTCCAAGTGCAAAGAACTGAAGGAAGTATAACTTTCCTTCCAAGGGGGGGCAACAAATTGGTCAATTGTTTCCTGGTGAGATCCTCCCGGTCCTTGATTGACAGCTTCGGCCGGGCCTGCGTACTATGGGCGCCCCCGTTCAGCTTGTCGTCGTTCGTGAGAATCCAGCGTATGGTCTGTGCCTCATCGTTCGCCGCCTCGGCATGAAATCTTCTCCAACCACGATTCATATACCCCGGTGGTTTCTCCTGCTGACGGCCTTGGTGACGGGGGCCGTCGTGATGGCCCTGGAAATTTTGGGGAGCCGGCTGTTGGCGCCGGTGTTCGGGAACTCCCTATTCGTCTGGGGCGCCCTGATCGGCGTGATCTTGGCGGCAATGAGCAGCGGTTATGCCTTCGGCGGATGGATCTCCGATCGGTGCTCCGGTGCGACCGTGCTTTCCGGGTTGCTCTTGTTCTCCGGAGCGTGGACGTTTCTCATCGCCTGGCTGAGCCAACCAGTGCTCTTCCGAGTGGCGGGAGCGATTGAGGATCCGAGGTGGGGGCCCTGCGTGGCCGCGGCCCTGCTCCTGGCTCCTCCGGCATTCGGGTTGAGCGGCGTGCTACCGGCCATGCTGCGACTGGCGGTCTCCGACTTAGACTATCTCGGCCGCCATACGGGCCGCATGATTGCGCTGTCGACCGTCGGCAGTTTAGCCGGGACTTGGGGCACCGCCTTTTTCTTTCTCTCGTGGATCGGCAGCCAGGCGCTCATCGGTTGGCTGGGAGCCATTCAAGCCGGACTGGGGTTTTGGTGGCTGATCCAAGGTGTGCGAGCCCGTCCGATGCTGTGGGGCCCGCTGGTACTGGCCGCCGTCGCCTTGGCCGGGGGAGCGTCCTTTCCCGTCCAGATGCTCAAGCCCCCGGTTCATCAAGAAGACAGTCCATACCAACAAGTCAGGGTTCGTGACGACGATCTTTTTCGCTACCTGGTGTTGGATCGCACGTTCCACGCCGTGATGTGGAAGTCCGAACCGGTCACGTTATTCCTTCCATACAGCCAATTGATGGTGGCCTCGCTCGCGTGGGTCGAGGAGCCGCGGCGTGGATTGATCCTAGGACACGGCGGCGGCTCACTCGCCAAGTGGTTCGCTCGGCAATGGCCCGACCTGGAATTGGATGTGGTGGAGTTCGATCCCGTCGTCGTGCGCATGGCCGAATCCTACTTCGCCTACCGAGCCCCGCCCAATCATCATGTTCATATTAAGGATGCCCGGGTCTTTTTGAATCAGACCGATCGACGATACGATCTGATTTGGGTCGATGCCTTCGCTCGACACATGATTCCGTTTCATCTGACGACGGAAGAGTTTTTCGCGGAACTCCGCGAGCATCTGACGCCCGGCGGCGTGCTGGCGGTGAATTTGGCTTCCTCAGGAGAAGGAGGAGATCTCTTACGCGCCAACGCCATCGTCGAGACCATGAGACAGTCGTTTCCCACGATCGAATCCTATGCCGTCAAAGGGCCATGGCAGTCGCAGCAGTCCCGTTCCGAGAATCTGATCTTTTTCGCCGGCGGGCCGATGGCGCATCTGTCCCCGGCCGAGGCCGCGGCGAAGGTAGCGGCGTTCGCCGAGCACCAACGCCTCCCGGAGGAATCGCTTGCCCTGCTCGCTACGCGTCGTACCGCCGCCTGGGCCCAGGGGGTCGTCCTGAGAGATGACTATGCCCCTTATGATCTGCTCATCGGGTCCCATGTATTAGAGGGAGGTCCCGAGTCCAGGTGAATTGACAAGGCATTGATCAGGCTCATGATTGTCTGTTGATAAGTGGTCTGTCTCCGCAAGACATCGGGCGCATTATGATCCTTGCTTCCATTTTCTTCCCTGTGCTATAAGTTTCCCTCCAAAGATGAGCGGGAGTGTGAGATTGCATAACGAAGTCAACGAATCTCAGCGGTGTCGTAGTCGGAGCGGTCAAGGCTACCCGAGCTTCGCGGTAGTTATTTACCAACCTAATCACATCTCTTCTTCTTTTTAAGGAGGTAGGTCATGGGCAAGACGATGTTAGGGGTCTTCTTCGGCCTCATGATGGTCGTGGCCGGGGCGTCTGCTGCGTTTGCGCTTCAGGCGGGCGGAGTCGAAATCGGAGATTTGGAGACCGGTTCCGTGGTCGGGCAGCCGTTCAAAGAACTCGACGTCGATGCCCAACTCTTCGCGATCGAAATCGGCAATATGAAGACCTGGTACCCGCCGGTCACCGTGATTGACTTCAAGGTCCGGCCCGGGCGTCCGGTCGTCTTAAAGGTCACCAACAATTCAACCGCAGAGCACGGCTTCCAGATGACGGATGCGGTGAATGCCGGCTCACCGTTCGTGTTGAAGGCTGAAGTGGTGTTGAAGCCGGGCGAAACCAAGTTGATCGGCATTCCGACCAGCGACCTCTTCTATGCGACCCAGGGCAATACGCTGAACTATCGTTGCCATCTGCATGCGGCGCACGTCGGCGGCAAGCTGGTGATGATCAAGTAGTTGTTCTTTTCGAGCAGGGCCATAACACAACGCCCCGTCCAGTCTCAGACTGGACGGGGCGTTGCTCTTTTCCGATGCCAACGGTCAGGCTTCTTCCTCGGGACGGCAATCGGTGCCCGTTCCTACTGGAACATTCTGCACGGCTTTCAATTCCCCTGCGACAATCAACAGCAGGAAACGATTGAGTGTCGGGTCAACCTCCCGTTTCTCCTGCACGATCGTGTGGACGTCCACGATCATCTCGTCTCCATCCCACTGCGTATCGTTGATCACCCAATAGTGACCGACTGAGTCAGGGAATTGACGGGCTACGAAGCTCTCGATAATGCTGCCGATGTCGCCGGTGCTGGCGTCGGTCACTGTCGGCCATAACAACAGGCCGCTGAGAGCGAGAGCGAGGAAAATCGAGCGCCCCATGAATCACCTCCATGGGAAGGGTAGGAAAACGCGAACCTGACTTTATCTTACTGCTAGGGTGTCGAAGTTGTCCATGAATTCGGCACGGTACGATGGAGAAAAAGAAAAGGCCCCGCGGCTGATAAGCCGCGGGGCCTGAACAGGTACTCTGTACGTGATTCAGTTGCGGACGCCGCTCCAAACTTTGGCCGGATCGATGGTCTTGTCGGGGTTCAACTTCTTGGCCTTGTCAAGGAGCGTATCGGTTGTTTCCGGATAGGCTGGATCGGCGATGCAGCAGTTGTCGACGGGGCAAACGGCGGCGCATTGCGGTTCGTCGAAGTGCCCGACGCACTCGGTACAGCGGTCGTGGGTAATGACGTAGATGTTGTCGCCCACTCCTTGTCCGTCACCCACATGGTTGCCCTTCGTTTCCGCGTCGCTGCGAGTTTCGAAAATCGCCTCGTTCGGACATTCGGGTAGGCAGGCCCCACAGGAGATACATTCGTCGGTAATCAGCAGTGCCATGACCCTCGCCTCCTTCTCACGCTACAAATAGGACACAAACCTGGTTGACAAGCCCGCACCGCCACGACATAGTGCGTAGCGAATTTTCGTCATTCTAGTCTGCGGTTCTTTTCCAAGTCAACAGAACCGGCGCGGAACAGAAGGCCTAGTTCTCCTGATATTATGGGCCTTTGGGCCCAGTTTCGGGTATCGGGAAGGGGAGTGGAAGTGCCGTCATGAACAGCGTTGGGGCGCAGGATCGCGGTGAGAAAAAGAAGCGGATCGTCACCCTCATTCTCTTGGCGATCTTGCTCATGAGCGTGTCGTTGTTTCTGTCGCAAGGAGCGGACGAAACCAAGACGATCATCGTGACCTTTCCCAACGGTACGGAACTCGAAGCCGAGGTTGCCGATACCCCGGAGAAATTGCTCTTCGGCTTGGCCTTCCAGGAATCCTTGCCGCCTAATGGGGGAATGCTTTATATCTTCGAATCGACGGGGACGCACCAGGTCACGACCAAAGCGTACCGCTTTCCGATCGACATGATTTGGGTCGACGAAAGCCATCACGTCGTCTCGATGGTGCAGTCGGTCCAGCCCTGCGCGCAGGACCCTTGCCCGTGGTATAGTTCGAGACCCGAAGCCGTCCGGTACTTGCTGCAGACCGAAGCGGGATTTGTGAACCGTCACGGTCTGACGACTGGGGCGGAGCTGAAGTACACATTACGGATGTAGACAGGCGGCAGGGGCAGAGCCGAGGCATGAAGGAGTCGTCGGTGAATCTTGAAGGCTATCAGTCGATCGGCCGAGTGGAAGAAGTCCCGGTCGGGCAGTCGAAAGTCGTCACCGTCAACAACAAAGCCATCGTCGTCTTCAATATTCAAGGGAAGTTCTATGCCGTGCACAATCTTTGTCCTCACGAGGGCGGCCCCTTGAACGAAGGACGGGTCAAAGGGTTCATCGTGTCCTGTCCCTGGCACGATTTGGCCTTCGATCTCCGAAACGGACAGGGTACCGACGGGGGCGGCTATTGTGTAGGCAGTTACGAGGTGCGAGTCGAGAGCGGAGAAATTCTGGTCGGGCCGCGGCGAAAGGCATGATTCTCCCGAAGAGCCATCCGCAGGAGTCCTAGACGCGTGAAGCCGACTGACGATGGGTCCCAGCGAGCGGGGGGGGCCAAGCTGCTGGAGACGACGCTGGAGAAACCGCTCCAGATCCATCTCTGGGAAGATCGAACCAGGGGAGAACTCTGGGTGCCGAGTTACGATGCCGCCGAGTTGGCGCTGCTCGCGGACGACTATCTGCGGGTCGCCGGCAACAATGCCGTCGACAACGGCCGCCGGACGTTCGAGTTCAAAGCGGTGAAACCCGGAACCTTCCAGGTGATTTTCGAGAAGCGGATGGGCTGGAAGTTCACGGCGGAAGACAGGCGGATTTTTCAAGTCACCGTGACCTCCGAACCTCCCAGGCAGGACGCCTGACCGTGCCGGACGTCGCCTTCGTCAACGGGCGGTTTCTTCCTCTCGCCGAGGCGGTGGTTTCCATAGAAGATCGCGGGTTCCAGTTCGGTGACGGCATCTATGAAGTCGTCCGAACTTATCGTGGACGCCCGTTCGAGTTGAACGCTCACCTGAACCGTCTGGACCGCAGCGCCCAGGCCTTGGGCATCCGCCAGCCCTATCCCGCGCCGCAGTGGGCGCTGCTGATTGAAGACGCGATCAAGCGGGCCGCCTATCCCGAAGCAAAGATCTACATTCAGGTCACGAGAGGCGTCGCACCGCGCGACCATGCTTATGCGACCGACCTCGTGCCGACCACGGTCATGACCGTACGGGAGTGTCATCCGCTCAGCCGTGCGGTGCAAGCCGCCGGTGTGGAGGTGATGACCAGCGAGGACATTCGCTGGGGCCGCTGCGATGTGAAGAGCGTCAATCTCCTCGCCAACGTTCTGGCCCGGCAGCAGGGGAAACAAGCGGGAGTTTTCGAAGTGGTCTTGATCAAAGGGGATCAGGTGACCGAAGGCGCCGTGAGTAACGTCATGATCGTCCGCGGCCGCACTATTATCACGGCTCCCGAAGGGCCTCGCATTCTCTCGGGCGTGACCCGCGCGGTGGTGTTGGGTCTGGCCCGACGGGAGGGGTTTCCCATCGAGGAGCGGTACCCTTCGAAGGCGGATCTGTACGAGGCCGACGAAGTGTTTTTGACAGGGACGACCGTCGAAGTTCTCGGGGTGGTCAGGGTCGATGGCCAGCCGGTGGGACGCGGAGAACCGGGGCCAGTGACCAGCCGGCTTGCGAAGGTCTTTGTGGAGCAGACCACGTAGGCCGTCCCCTTGCTTTGGCAGGGGGCGCGTGCTATGGTGCTGTCGCTGAAAGTGGGCTCAGGCCCACTTTTTTGTTTGATCTCGTGAACGGATCATCCGGAGAAACTGGACCGCGGGTGTCGGTGAAGGATTCCCGAGGGGTATACGACCGTATCGACGAGGCGATCCGACCGATTCTCTGGACATTGGGATTAGAGTTGGTCGACGTCGTCGCCGTCGGACAAGGGCCTCGGTCGGTTGTCCGAGTGTTCATCGACAAACCGGGCGGTGTCACGTTGGACGATTGTGAGCGCGCCCACGTGGCGTTGGGTCCGGCTCTGGACGTAGCCGACCCCTTTCCCCATGCCTACACGCTTGAAGTGTCCTCGCCTGGTCTTGATCGGCCCTTCAGACGGATCCAGGATTATCGCCGGGCGATTGGGAAGCGGGTGAGCGTCAAGCTCAAGGAGCCTCTTGAGGGGCAATGGCGTCTCGTCGGGATCTTGACCGACGCCGCTGATGACGTAGTGACGGTGACTCTGCAAGATGGACGGCCGGCACGAACCGTGCGGCTTCAACTGGGAATGATCAGCGAGGCAAAGCGAGTGGTGCAGTGGTGAGTCTGGACGGGCCTAGCGCGGAGAGCGAATCATGAATCGAGAATTGATATCCGTCATCGACGAGATCGGGCGCCAAAAAGGGATCGATAAGACCAAAGTCATCGGCGCCATCGAAGCCGCCCTGCAAACCGCGGCGAAGAAGCGGTTCGGCCAGGCGGAAAACATTCAAGTGGAAATCGATGCCAAGACCGGTGAAATCTCGGTCGTCTCCAAAAAAATCATCGTCGACTCCGTCACAAACCCCAAGGCGGAAATCAGCCTGAAGGAGGCGCGCCAATACGACAGCGAAGCCGAAGTGGGAGACGAAATCGGCTCGATGATCGAAATGGATGAGTTGGGCCGCATCGCGGCTCAAACGGCGAAGCAGGTCATCTTTCAAAAGGTCCGCGAGGCGGAGTGGGAGGCCGTACAGAAGGAGTATTCGACCAGACAGGGCGACCTCGTCAACGGCATCATCCTTGGCATGGAACGGCGGAACTACCTGGTCGATCTCGGCAAGACGGAAGCCCTCCTCCCCATTCAAGAGCAGATTCCCCGCGAAACCTATCGTCGCGGCGATCGGGTGAAGGCCATGCTGCTGGAGGTCCGCCGGACGCCGAAAGACGTTCAGGTCATTTTGACCAGGAGCCATCCGCAGTTTGTTTCGAAGTTGTTCGAGTTGGAAGTCCCGGAAGTGATGGAGAAGATCGTCGAAATCAAAGCCGTGGTCCGCGAGCCGGGCGACCGGACGAAAATCGCTGTGACGTCGCGCGAAAAGGCGGTCGACCCTGTGGGGGCCTGCGTGGGGATCAAAGGGTCCCGCGTGCAAGCGGTGGTTCGAGAGTTACGCGGAGAAAAGATCGACATCATCACCTGGACGTCGGATCCTCGCGTATTTATCGCCGAAGCGTTGAATCCGGCGACGATCGAGAAGGTCGGCGTAGACGAAGAGAAGAAATCGGCGCTCGTGGTCGTGGCCGATTCCCAGCTGTCGTTGGCGATCGGCAAGAACGGGCAAAACGTCCGGCTGGCCGCCAGGCTGACCGGATGGAAAATCGACATCATCAGCGCGACCGAGTACGAAAAGGAGAAGGCGGAGCGGGACAAGGAAATCAAGGCGGCGTTGGCGGAGGAAGCCGAGGCGCAGCGCCAACAAGAAGAAGCCCGTCAGCAGGAGAGAGCCAAGGAAGAAGGCAATGACGGCGATTCGTCGGAGCGTGGTTGATCGGCTATGCGTGTGTACGAATTGGCAAAACAGCTGGGCATGGAGAACCGGGATTTGATCCCGGAACTCAAGCGATTGGGCATCACGGTCGCCTCGCACAGCAGCGCGTTGGAAGAGGATGCAGTCCAGAAGGTGCTGGAGAAACTCGGCCCGAAAGCTAAGGGCTCGTCCAAAGTCGTCGTGAAAGTCTCCGATGGCGAGACCGGCCGACACAAGGACGGCGACAGCGGCTCGAAGAGCGCCTCGGCTGCCCATGTCGAGGAATCCACGAAGCCGGAAAAGCGCCGGATCCTGATCAAGCGGAAGAAAGACGAAACCTCAGCCGAAGAATCGTTAGCCGCTGCATCGGAAGCGGTCGCCCCGAGTGGCGAGCCGGTGCCGTCCGTCCATCCAGCCATACACGTTCAGCCGGAGAGTCCCGTTCCCGTCCAGCCTGAGTTGCCTCCGATCGGCACGATTCTCCAGCAGCCGCCGCCTCAGCCTGCGGCATCGGCCGCGCCCGTGAAACCAGCCGGCGCTCCGTCGGTCGACGCCATTCCCGGACGGAAGAAAACGCTGGAAGAACTCCAGGCGGAGGGACTGAAGGATAAGCTGAAAAAGGTCCGCAAACCGGGCCGGCCTCGCGAGGAGGACGACGCCCGGGTCCGCGAAGACGCGGCGCGATGGCAGGATCTTCGGGCGATCCCGGTCCAGCGACGCGACGACCGGACGAAGCACCTGCATCACAGCGCGCCGGGCGAAATCACCAAGCCTCGCAAGAAGAGCGTCAAGCTCACGCCGGGGATGACGGTAAAAGAGTTCGCGGAGTTGATCGGGCAGCGGCCGGCCGACATCGTGCGCAAATTGATGGATATGGGACAGATGCTCACGTTCAACCAGCCGATGAACGTGGAAGTCGCCACGATGATCTCGGAAGAAGCCGGCATCAAGCTGGATGTCGCCGTCGAAAAAGGCAGCGAGGAGCTCTTGGAAACCGTCAGTCAGACGGAAGGAGAACTCCAGCTCCAGCCGCGCCCGCCGGTGGTGACGATCATGGGTCATGTCGACCACGGCAAGACGTCGTTGCTCGATGCCATCAGGCAGACCAAGGTTGCAGAGGGCGAAGCGGGCGGCATCACGCAGCATATCGGCGCCTATACCGTGACGGTCCACGGCAAGCAGGTGACCTTTCTCGATACCCCAGGCCACGAGGCGTTCACCGCGATGCGTGCCCGTGGCGCGAAAGTCACCGACATCGTGATTCTCGTGGTGGCGGCAGACGACGGGGTCATGCCGCAGACGGTCGAAGCCATCCATCATGCCAAGGCGGCGGGCGTCCCGCTGATCGTGGCCATGAACAAGATCGACAAGCCGAGCGCCAATCCAGACCGCGTCCGTAACGCCCTGTCGGAGCACGGGCTGATTTCCGAAGCCTGGGGCGGCGACACGATCATGGTTGAAGTGTCGGCGAAACAGAAGACCGGCTTGGACCAGTTGCTGGAAATGGTTCTTCTGCAAGCTGAAGTGCTGGAGCTGAAGGCGGATCCCCATCAGCTGGCAAAAGGTGCGGTCGTCGAAGCGAAACTCGAGCGAGGCCGCGGTCCGGTCGCCACCGTGTTGGTGCAGAGCGGCACGCTGCACGTCGGCGATGTGTTCGTCGTCGGATCGTTCAGCGGCAAAGTCCGCGCGCTGATCAGTCACACGGGCGCGAAAGTCAAAGACGCCGGCCCGTCCATTCCGGTCGAAGTGATCGGCCTTCCCGGCGTGCCGGCGGCGGGCGACGTCTTCCAGGCCGTGAAAGACGAGCGAGTCGCGCGTGAAATCGCCGAAGAGCGTGCGAGAAAACAGCGGGCCGCCGAATTGGCGGGAGGCGGTAAAGTTTCGTTGGACGATCTCTTCGCCAAGATTCAGGAAGGGTCGGTCAAGGAGTTGTCGCTGGTCATTAAGGCGGACGTGCAGGGCTCGTCCGAAGCGCTGGCCGCCGCCGTCGAAAAGATGCCGAGCGACCTCGTCAAGCTCCGGGTCATTCACAACGGCGTCGGCGGGATCACGGAATCCGACGTCCTGCTGGCTGCGGCGTCGAACGCCATCATCATCGGATTCAATATCAGACCGGAACCGAAAGCCTCCGCCCTGGCGGAAAAGGAACGGGTCGACGTCCGGCTGTACACGATCATCTACGATGCGCTGAACGACATCAAAGCCGCCATGGAAGGCCTGCTGGAACCGACGCTCAAAGAGCGGGTTTTGGGCCGAGCGGAAGTGCGGCAGGTGTTCACGGTGTCCAAGGCCGGCACCATCGCCGGGTCCTATGTCGTCGACGGCACCATTACCCGCGCCAGCGCGGGCGTCCGTGTGATCCGCGACAGCGTCGTGGTGTACGAGGGCAAACTGGGTTCGCTGCGCCGGTTCAAGGACGACGTGCGGGAAGTGCAACAGGGGTATGAGTGCGGCATCGGCGTCGAGAACTTCAGCGACATCAAAGCCGGGGACATCATCGAGGCTTATGCGATCGACAAGATCGCGGCGAAGCTGTAGCCCGGCGAGACGGGGGCGACCGTCGTGGGGATGATCGTCGGGGTATGCACCGTCGAATTGTTCATTCCCGACAGTCAGTCATTAAAGGATAAGCGACAGGTTCTGCTGAGCCTGAAAGACCGATTGCGGGATAAGTTCAATCTGTCGGTAGCCGAGATCGACGGGCAGGATGTGTGGCAGCGGGCGGTGTTGGGGCTGGCCTGTGTCGCCAACGACGGCCGGCATATCAACCAAGTGTTGGATCAGGCGCAGAATCTGATTCGCAGCAATCCGGCCATCGAGATCGTGCAGTCTCGTGTGGAGATGTTGTAGCCGCAGGTCGACAGTCTTTCCCGGCGGTTCGGTTGAAGAAAGTGACCATGGCCAAGACAGGGTACAGTCGGGCCGATCGCGTCGCCGACCAGATCCGCATGGAAGTGGCCGACATCCTGATGCGGAAGATCAAGGATCCGCGGGTCCGGTCGGTGACGGTCACCGACGTGGAATTGACGAACGACCTCCGCATCGCCCGGGTGTTCGTCACCGCGTTGGGCACGGATGCCGAAACTAAGGATGTCTTCGCGGGGCTGGCGAAAGCCAGGGGGTTTGTGCGCAGCGAATTGGGACGCCGCTTGACGCTGCGGTATCTTCCTGAAGTCGTGTTTGTGAAGGATGTCAGCGGTCCGCGGGGCGATCGCGTTCTCCAATTGCTGGACGAGTTGCAGGCGAATCCGGTCGACGAGCACGGACCATCTGCGGGGAACAGGGGCGCGTAAAGGCGGTCACGTAGTGGCGGGTGTGGCGGAGAGTTGCCAGGTCGTGGACGGGGTGCTGCTGGTCAAGAAGGAGGCCGGCTGGACTTCGCACGACGTGGTGGCGAAAATCCGACGCCTGTTGGGCGGTGTGAAAGTCGGCCATGCCGGCACACTCGATCCGGCGGCGACCGGGTTGTTGCCTGTATTAATCGGGAAGGGCACACGCATCGCCGAATATTTGGTGGAGTGGGACAAGGAATATCGGGCGGTCCTTCGTCTAGGGGAAACGACGGATACGGAGGACGCCACCGGGACGATATTGGAGAGCAAGCCGACGGCCGGTCTCGACGGGGCGACGATTCGCGCGGCGGCGGATAAGTTTCATGGGGCCATACAGCAGGTCCCGCCGATGTATTCGGCGGTCAAAGTCGCCGGTGTTCCCTTATACAAGTCAGCCCGGGCCGGCAGATCGGTTGAGCGGCGACCTCGGTCCGTCGTCATCCACGCGCTTGAGATCCTAGCGGTTGAGGGACGGGACGTGACGCTTCGGGTCGCCTGTTCCAAAGGGACCTATATCCGGACGCTGTGCGCGGATATCGGCGCGGCCTTGGGCGTCGGCGGCCATATGGCGGCGTTGGAGCGGACCCGTGTCGGTCCCTTGGTGATCGATGAGGCCTTGACGCTGGAGGAAATCGCGACTCGGTGTGGCCTCGGACAGTTGGCGGAACACATGGTCCCGATGGATCGGGCCTTGGCGCAGTTTCCGGCCGCCATCGTGGACGGGAATACGGCCGACCGGGTTCGGCATGGCCTGCCGGTGCCGTCGGCCGAGATCGTTCATTGGGAGGGCAGGGAAGAGACGCCGCTGAGCCCCGATACGCCCCTGCGTATCAAAGCCCCCGACGGGCGTCTGCTGGCCGTCGGGCGGTATCCGGCTTCGGCGGGTGCGCCGATTGCCGTTGAAAAAGTGTTAATGAATCAGGAATAATTTTCGCTCGTTCGAACAAGGAAACCAGAGGAGAATCGTCATGGCATTGTTGAAAGACGCGAAGGCGGGGCTCATCAAGCAGTACCGTCAGCACGATACGGATTCCGGGTCCCCGGAAGTGCAGATCGCAGTGCTGACCAACCGGATCACCTATCTGACGGAGCATTTCAAGCTCCATAAGAAGGACCACCATTCGCGGCGCGGGCTGCTGACGCTTGTCGGCCGCCGTCGCCGGTTGTTGGACTATCTACGTGATGTGGACGATGCCCGCTATCGCGCGATCATCGACCGGCTGGGCATTCGAAAGTAAGGCGAATCCCGCCGCCGCATTACCGCGGCGGCGGGCCACCTCGCCACACAGGTGAACACTGACAGCCGCTGGACCGACATCGGGTCGAGCGGCTCTCTGTGGGCATCTGTGGGGCACAACAAGAGGAGACCATAGATGGCACACTCAGTTGAACTCGATGTGGCGGGACGCACGTTGCGGCTCGAAACCGGCCGCGTCGCCAAGCAGGCCGATGGCTCGATCTGGGCTTCGTACGGCGATACGGTCGTGCTGGCGACCGCCGTGGCGTCGCAAAACGCCAAGCCCGGCGTCGATTTTCTTCCACTCACCGTGGATTACCAGGAAAAGGCCTATGCGGCCGGGAAAATTCCCGGCGGCTACTTCAAGCGGGAAGGTCGGCCGTCCGAGAAGGAAGTGCTCACCAGCCGGCTGATCGACCGCCCGCTCCGTCCGCTGTTCCCTGAAGGGTACTACTTCGAAACCCAGGTCATCGCGTCCGTGCTCTCATCCGACAAGACGGGGTCGTCGGATGTGATCGGAATCACCGCTGCCTCGGCGGCCTTGGCAGTGTCCAACATCCCGTTTCTGGGTCCGATCGCCGGCGTGAAGATCGGACGCATCAACGGCCAGTTCGTCATCAATCCCGATCTCGAAACCTTGAAGGGCAGCGAATTGGACCTCGTCGTGGCCGGCACGGCCGACGCAGTGATGATGGTGGAAGCCGGCGCCAACGAACTGCCCGAAGCGACGATGTTGGAGGCGATCGAGTTGGCCCATGTGGAGATCAAGAAGATCGTCGCGAAGATCAACGAACTGCGCGCGCTCTCGGGTAACAAACCCAAACGCCAGGTGGCGGTGGAACAGATCGATTCGGGGCTGGCGAGTCAGGTGAAAACGCTCGTCGCCCAGGGCATCCGGGACGCCATCATGATTCCCAACAAGACGGCCCGGCAGGAAAAGCTGGACTTGATCCTGGCCGACGCGATCGGGAAGCTCAAGAACGCCGACGATCCCAACCGTGAGCGTCATGTGAAAATCGTGTTTCACGGGCTGGAGTACACCGAAGTCCGAAACATGATCCTGGAGAAGGGATCGCGGGCCGACGGCCGCGGCCCGGCCGACATCCGTCCGATTACCTGCGAAGTCGGCGTATTGCCTCGTACGCACGGCTCCGCCCTCTTCACACGGGGGGAGACGCAGAGTTTGGCCGTCGTCACCCTGGGTACGACGGACGATGAACAGCGCATCGACGCGCTGGAGGGCGAGTACACCAGAACCTTCATGCTTCACTACAATTTCCCGCCGTTCAGCGTCGGCGAAGCGCGACCCTTACGGTCGCCGGGCCGCCGCGAAGTCGGCCACGGGGCGCTTGCGGAGCGGGCGCTCAAGCCGGTCATTCCGAGCAAAGAGACGTTCCCATACACCCTGCGGCTGGTGTCGGACATTCTCGAGTCGAACGGCTCGTCATCGATGGCGACGGTCTGCGGCGGCACCCTGGCGATGATGGATGCGGCGGTGCCGATCAAGGAACCGGTGGCCGGCATCGCGATGGGCCTCATCAAGGAAGAGAACCGGGTGATGATCCTCTCCGACATTCTCGGTCTCGAAGATCACCTCGGCGACATGGACTTCAAAGTCTGCGGCACGAAACGCGGCGTGACCGCCCTGCAGATGGACATCAAGATCGGCGGGATCACCCCGGCGCTAATGCACCAGGCGTTGGAGCAGGCCAAGGCGGGCAGACTGCATATCCTCGGCTGCATGCAAAAGGCCTTGGATGCGCCTCGGTCGAACATGTCGGCCTTCGCGCCAAGAATTTTCACGATGAAGGTCAAACAAGACAAGATCCGCGAGGTAATCGGCCCGGGCGGCAAGACCATCCGCGGCATCCAGGCCGACTGCGGCGTGAAGATCAACATCGAAGACACCGGCATCGTCACGATCGCCTCGGTCGACGGCGCGTCGCTCGAGAAGGCCAAGGAAATGGTCAATCGGATCGTCGAGGAGGTCGAAGTCGGCAAGACTTATCTTGGCACGGTCCGCAAGATCATGGACTTCGGCGCCTTCGTGGAAGTGTTGCCGGGTACGGACGGATTGGTCCACATCTCGCAGCTCGCGCATCACCGCGTGAAGGCCGTCTCCGACGAAGTCAAAGAAGGCGATCAGATCCTCGTCAAAGTCCTCGAAGTCGACCGCCAGGGCAAGATTCGCTTGAGCCGCAAGGAAACGATGCCCGCTCCGGCCGGCGCCGGGGCCAAGGATCAGGCCGGCGGGTAATCGTCTTGTACCGCAAGCTCGTCCTCGACAACGGGACGCGGGTGGTGACCGAGCGGATCCCGACCCTCAAATCAGTCACGGTCGGGATCTGGGTCAACACCGGATCGCGGGACGAACAACTTTCCCAAGCCGGGTATTCCCATTTCATCGAACACATGTTCTTCAAGGGGACCGGCCGCCGGTCCGCCGCCGAGATTTCGCGCGAAATCGACGGGCTCGGCGGCGAGATGAACGCCTTCACCACCCGCGAGACCACTACTTTCTACGTCAAGGTTCTCGACCAGCAGTTGGAGCGGGCGCTCGAACTGCTTTCCGATCTGTTCCACCGGTCCCGGTTCGACGCCAAAGAAATCGAAAAAGAAAAAAAGGTCGTCCTCGAAGAAATCCGCATGGTGCAGGACGATCCTGAAGACCTCGTCCAGGAACTGCACACGGGACAGGTGCTGGGCCGTCATCCGCTCGGTCGCTCGATTCTCGGTCGCGAGGAGACAATCCGCGGGCTTCGCCGCCAGGATCTCATGGACTATATCGAAGCCCATTACGATCCGTCGCAGATCGTCATCGCGATCGCCGGAAATTTCGAGCAGGCCGCGCTGGAGCGCTTGGTACGGCGGTATTTCGGAAATACGCGGCACGCGAAGCGGGTTGGCAGCTCTGTTCGCCGTCCCGCCGAAGTCCACGGCGGTCTGTTGGTGAAACACAAACCGCTCGAGCAAGTGCATCTCTGCCTCGGACTCAAAGGCATTGCGGCCGGGCACAAGGACCGCTACGCGGCCTACGCGCTCAACAGCGTGTTGGGCGGCAGCGTCAGCTCGCGGCTGTTTCAGGAAGTCCGCGAGAAGCGGGGGTTGGTGTATTCGATCTACTCGTTCCTCTCCGGCTATTCGGACGTCGGAACGATCACCGTCTACGCGGGAACCAGGGCCAAGGAAGTGCCGCGTGTCGTTGATCTGGTGTGCCGGGAGATCAAGCGTATCAGCAGCAAGGGTATCGAGCGCAAGGAACTCGATCGCGCGAAGAACCAGATGAAAGGCAGTCTCATGCTGAGCCTGGAAAGTTCCCACAGCCGCATGAGCAAGCTTGCCAAGGACGAACTGATCTACGGCTCCCGCGCGTCACTCGAAGACATGCTGGCTCAAATCGACCGCGTGACAGCAGAGCAGATCGGTACGGTCGGACGCCAGCTGTTCAGCATAGATCATCTGGCGATCACGGGACTGGGACCCATCACTTCGCGCGCGCTCCAGGCCTATAGATGAGAATTCTCTAATAGATTGGCCTTGAGCGCGCAAAATTTCAGATTCAACGCCGACAGGACGCGCATCGCAAGTATTGGAAATGACACACACTTTTCGCTCAAACCTAAAGATATCCACAAGTCAAACATTTCCTTGACTCCATTTTTTGTTTTCAGTACGATGGCCTCCGTTTTTCTGAATGATGTCAAATCAATCGAAACGCGCCGCGAGAGAAAGCAAAGGAGGTGCTGCAAAGACCGGCTCTCGTGGAAGGCGGACACATAAAACTGTTTTTCTTCATTCATCGTACTCAAACTTGAGCGTTCATCGGATTTAGTCGTTGTTACTTTTATGAAGGAGGGATTGGGTATGAAAAGGGTCGTACTTCTAGCCGCAGTTGCAGCGTTTTCTGTGCTCGGCTTGCTGACGGCTGAGTTTGCCTCGGCCGCCGACGCCGCTCCTGGGGGTGTCGTGGATCAGATCGTCGGTGGCAAGCCGCTGAAGGGCGAAGTGACCAAGACCTTGAAGGGTCGCGTCTGGTCACAGTGGGCGGACAACCCGGACGGCGAGCTGCTGTTCGGAATTCAGTATTGGAATACGGGTGAACCGGCTTCCGGCACTCCGGCCGGCCGTTCGTCCTCCGATCTCGATGTGAAGCCGCCAGATCCATTGTTCTCGTGCTGTGCCTGGGGTTTCACCGGTGGGACGGACAAGAACAATCCGTACTCCGGCTGGTACCATGCCGCCACCACCGTCCGGTTGGCGGTGAAGGACAAGGCGCTCATGGACCAGATCATCAAGGCCTCCCAGGAGCTCGTCGCGATGGAAGTGAGCCTGGACGGCCGCACGATCACCGGCTTCAAGGTAATCAAGTAATCGACTTCGACAAGATTTCATTCTTTCATGCTGTTGAAGGAGGATGCGATTATGAAGTTTCATAAGAAAGCCTGGGCCGTAATGGCCGCAGCCGCGCTGGTGGTCTCCGTGGCCTCCACCGCGAAGGCCATCGAATCATTTCAGGAGCGCTTTGAGTGGGGCGACATGAGCAAGCCGACCACTTTGCAGGGCCGGGTAATCGTGCTCGATCACTACGACGAAGCGGTGTGGATCAACGTCGCCGTGTTCGGCGGCAATGCCGAGAGCGGTTTGTTCTGGCAGAAGATCCATCCGGGCAAGACCTTGAAGTTCTATGCGGATAAGGGCGCCTGGGAAGAATTGAAGAAGATGGGTCGTCCTCATGCGGGACCGGCCGCCGCCAAGGAAGTGCCTCCGGGCAGCACGACCGATCTGATCGAGTTCACCGCGACGGAGACCGAACAGAACCATCGCGTGATCTCCTCCGTCAAGAAGCTTGCGGAAGTTGCCGGGGCCCAAGGCAAGCCGCTGAGCATCTCCGCGCTCCGCTTGAAGGAGTGCCAGGGCAAGAACGAGTTCGAGACTGGTTGCGCGGCTGCCAAGCAGCAGCTCAACACCTCTCCGAAAGGTCAGGATAAGGTCGGCATGCAGTACGACGTCCTGCAGCCTGGCGGTAAGCCGCTCGCCGGTTTGATTCCTTGGAC
>CAZPYP010000014.1:9964-32456 GCA_964590845.1 uncultured Nitrospira sp. | reverse complement strand
GCCCGCCATGATCACTATCAGTCCCCACGATAGGATCTCTCTCCTCCAACGCATCTGCCCACCCTCCTTATGTTGAAAACATGCCCGCCGCCTCGTCCTGAGGCAGCGGCCCCGAGCAGCGTAGTGACACCGCAGGCGCTGCCCACACCTCTGCGCAAAAAAAATCCTCCGACCACCCACTCGCAGGGGGGACCGGAGGACCTCATTGTCCTGCCAGATTTGGACCGATGATCGGGGACTCCGTTGTCCCCAAAACCGCGGCATTTATACCAATCCGGTTCGGCGGGTGTCAATGGCCTCGTTCAGCCGGGGGAACCAGAGTCTGTGCCGGAGAGCGGCTCCACTGTGGTACACTGCCGCCCGATTACTATGAGATGCCAGGCTGGGACATTGGGATCGAGATGGGCCGCATTCTGCGTGGGAAACGTACTCGCTCTCGCCGCCTGTGCCCCACAATCTGAACATTTTCTGGTCAAAGATGCACAAGGCGTGGTATCGCTCGTCGAATTCTCGACACACGGCGCGACCGGACGTTACCTCGGCTCGCTTCAACCCCTCAAAGCCAGCCACCCCGTCGTTCTGTCCGATGCCACGATGGCCCGAATTCTCTCCGGCATTCAGGTGGGAATCATTCCCTCGGACGCATCCGGCGAGACCAAAGGCATCAAGCCCACGCCGCTGTTTTCCTCCTCCGAAGTTGGGGCGCTGGCGCCGACCATAGCCGGCGCGCTCAAACAGGCCGGCCCTAGCCAGTATGTGACGTTCCAGGTAGGAACCGACCCGGAAACGACGGACGGCGCTCTCTACGTGGATGGGCCGGCTATCAATATTATTCTCAATCACTACCATTCGGTCGCACGACGGCGCGACGAGAGCCTCTCGATCTATGCCTTGTCCTTCACGCCGGACTCAGCGCAACTGCCGGCCAGCCACAAGGTCAATTGGATCGAGGAGACGGCCGGCAACCCCCGCCTGGCCGTCGCCTATCGGCATCTGGCGGTGCCTGATCCCCCGCAGCCGTCGCCACCGAACACGACGGCAACGCCGCACGGTTCTCAGCCGGCCATTCAGGATATAAAAGCGACAATGGAGAAGCAGGCGCAGGAACTGGACGCCATGAAGGCGGAGCTCGAGGCGCTGAAGAAACAGTTGAAGCAGCCGGCCCCCGCATCCAGGACGGCGCCCTGAAACATCTCAGTTGCGCCCACTGTATCGGTTCGTAATCGGCATCCGCCGATCTTTACCCAACCCGCGGTGCGTAATTTTGATGCCGACCGGCGCTTGCCGCCGCTTGTATTCGCTGCGGTCGACCAATGCGACGACCCGCAGCACCGTCCTGCGGTCGTACCCCATCTCGACCATCTCGTCGACCGAACGGTCGTCTTCGACATAGGCTTTCAAGATGGGGTCGAGGACGGCGTAGGGAGGCAGACTGTCCTCGTCCTTCTGATCCGGCCGCAGTTCGGCGGTGGGTGCCCGGTCCAGAATGCGCTTCGGAATCACCGGCTGTCCATCGCGCCGATTCCGGCGTCGCGCCAACTCATAGACCATCGTCTTCGGCACGTCCTTGATCACGGCAAATCCGCCGGCCATGTCACCGTACAACGTGGCATATCCGACGCTCATCTCGCTCTTGTTCCCCGTCGTCAACACCAAATGGCCGAACTTGTTCGACAGCGCCATGAGCAGATTGCCCCGGATACGTGCCTGCAGATTCTCCTCCGTGGTTTCGACCTTCGTGCCTTCGAACGAGTCTTTCAACGTGTCGAGATAGGACTCGAACGCCGGCGTAATCGGCAAAGTCGTGAGCGGGATGTCCAACCGGTGGGCCAGTTCATCGGTGTCCTCGCGGCTGTCATTCGAGGTGTAGGGCGAAGGCATGAATACACCCAGCACATTTTCAGCGCCCAGCGCATCGACCGCGATCACAGCCGTGAGCGCTGAATCGATCCCGCCGCTGAGGCCGATCACGACCTTCTTGAACCCGTTCTTCGCGACATAGTCATGCACACCCAGGGTGAGCGCCCGATAGACTTCATCCAGCGGATCGGCAAGTTCCTCCATCGCCGGCACGATCTTGGTACGTTTGGCCACAGGACGTCCCGTGACCGTGATCCGGTCGACTGCCGCGTCCGCCTTGCCGCTCAGGCCGCTCTTGCGTCCTTGCGCAGCTTTGCTCCGTGCCACCGACTCGACGTTCAGATCGGCGATCAGCAGGTCTTCCTCGAAACCCTTCGCCCGCGCAATCACCTCGCCCGTGTGGTCGACGATCACGCTGTTCCCGTCGAACACCAGTTCATCCTGTCCCCCGACGGTGTTGGTGTAGGTCACGATGACGCGGTTGTCGCGCGCGCGCGTAGCCAACATCTGTTCGCGCGACCGGCTTTTCCCAAGATGGAAGGGTGAGGCGTTGATGTTGACGATGACTTCGGCGCCGGCCGCGGCTTGCCGCCTGGTCGGTCCGTCCGGCAGCCAGATATCTTCGCAGATGTTTACGCCGACGACCGTGCCCCTGAGCGTGAGGAGCGGCACCCGTCGGCCGGGATGGAAATAGCGGTTCTCGTCGAACACGCCGTAGTTCGGCAAATGCCACTTCGCATAGGTCGCGACAAGTTTGCGCCCCGCGATGACCGCAGCCGCGTTGTACAGCTCATGGCGTCCGGCCGGTATTGCCGACACCCCGGCTTCGTGCCGGAGGGAGACACTTCCCTCCCCGACGTACCCGACCACGGCGACCAGATCGCCGCAGGCGCGCATCACGTCGCGTAGCGCGCTTCGGTTGTCTTGAACGAACTGCGGTTTGAGCAGCAGGTCTTCCGGTGGATAGCCGGTGATCGCCAGTTCTGGAAACGCCACAAGATCCGGTTTAGCCTTGCGCGCTTCGCGCAGCCAGCCGACGATACGGCGGACGTTTCCCTCCAAATCCCCCACCGTGGGATTCATTTGCACCATGGCGATACGAAATGTCCGCATGCGCGCGTACCTTCAGCTTGCGATCAGCCAGCGAAGTCATTGTGAACCGTGAATTGAAGGCTGTCAAACCACGCTCAGTACTTCCCCAGCTCTGGCGGAGGCAAGCGCCAGAGCACCAGCCGCACCGCACCCCCCAGACATCGGTCATAGCTAGCAAGGCTTCGCCTCCAACCCTAGTCAAGAGATGGCCTTGGGACCGCGGCCAACACTTCGTGCGCATCGTACAGCTCTGATGCCTCCGGTGGTTTTTGGCCTTTGAACATCGTAACCGTCATCGATGTCCGCCTGGAAAAACCTAGGATGTCGAACCGCTGGCCAAGATGGAAATAGTCATAGCCCTCCCGCAGCGTCAGTTCCGCGCAGCGCCGGCGCAGATAAGCATTCAGCTGGTTCTGAGACGTAAAGGAATTGACCCGATACTCCACCCGATAGACATTTTCACGGAGCTGTTCGACCTGCTCTTTCTCCGCCTCCGCCAACGGCAGATACTCTCCCGTCGCACAACCGGCCAGTGCCAGGAGCACCACGACGGTCATCGCTCTCGTTCGCTCCAGTGTTCGGAATTGCGTCCGCATGACAGCGGGCATACTACCCAGGCCCTTTTCTCAGTTCAACAGCGGGTTCATTCTTCTCCAGAGCCACGTCGCCATGACGCTCTGGCCGTTCGCTTCAACGACGGATCGAGTTCTCCCTTAGAGCCGTCTCTTTTTACGGCTAACTTACATTCGTGCCGGCTTCCGCCAGACGGCCAAAACGTTTTCGAGATGCCCGATCGACCGGCGCAACCTTAATCATCGATTATGAGTTGCTCGCGACCCTTCCCGGTGAACCGGAGATGCCGGTGACCCTTCAGCCGACATCAGGCCTCCCCCACTCGTCCCAGGTCCCACCAGGCGCCCCCGCCGACAAGGATGCCGAGTTGGAAATAATTGCAGGAGATCAAACAGAAGCTCGCCGACCAGGAAGCGGGACGGATGCCGTCCCCAAAACAGCCGGCACACTAGCGCCTACTCAGACACTCGCCAATCGACGATTCAGGTCCGACGCTGGTCGGCGCGTTCGTCCAGTTCGCCGGCCAGCAACACGGCTTCGGCAATCTCCCGCATCGACTTGCGGAGATCCATGCTCTGCCGCTGGATCAGCTTGAACGCCTCTTCTTCGGTCAGCTTTTTCGAGCGCATCAAATAGCCCTTCGCTCGATCGAGCAGCTTACGGACAGCCAGGGCTTCTTGCATCTCGAACGACTTTTCCATCAGCGTCGTGTGCTCGATGGCAATCGCGGCTTGATTGGCGATCGCTTGTAGCAGCTTGACCTCTTCACCGGTGAAGGCATGCGGCACCGACGTGTAGCTGTTGATGACGCCCACCGCTTTCTCCCGCACCATCATCGGCATGCAAAGCAGGGAACAAAGCCCCTCTTTCTTCGCCAGATCGGGATACATGTAGTCCCGCTCGCTCGTCACGTCCGCAACGATGATCGGCCGCCGCTCCTGGACCGCTCGCCCACTGATGCTCTGGCCGATCTTGAGGTTCGGCTTGCGCCGGTACTGTTCGCTCAAACTTTGCGTCGCTTCGATGTGAAGATCGCCTGTGACTTCGTCGAGCAACATGATCGAACAGATCTTGGAGTTCATCATCTGCGCGGTCATGGTCACCAGCAGTTGGAGCACGTCTTCGATCAAGCGGCCGGACGCCACGGTTTCCGATACTTGAGAGAGAGTTTCGACCTGCAGCGCTTTCCGGCGCATCTGTTCGTACAGGCGTGCGTTCTCGATCGCCCCGCCAACCTGGTTCGCAATCGTCGACAGCAGGGTCAGCTCATCCGTGCGATAGCGCTTGGGCCGCTTATGCTGTACGTTGATCACACCGACCACTTCCTTCTTGGCCATGATGGGGACCGAGACGAACGCCTGGTGCCGATCCTCCGGAAGGTTATGGAAAAACTTGAAGCGGGGGTCGTCGCTCGCGTTGCTGGGAATTACCACGCGCGTCTGCTCGCGGGCGACCCATCCGGTGATGCCTTCGCCCATACCGATTGTAATTCGGCCGATCAGCTTGGGGTGAGGGTTTTTAGAGGCGCGCAGAATCAACTCGTCCCGTCCATCCGAGAGCAAATACAGGAGGCAGGCGTCTGCCTTGGTCACCTCCACAACGACGTCGACGATATGCCGAAGCACGGACTCCAGGTCGAGTGTGTTGCTGATCGAATCCGTGATCCGGTGCAAGACGTCGACTTCGCGCGTCTTTTCACGAAGGGCTTGCTCAAGCTGTGCGGCACTTGGCATACGCGAGCCTGCCATGGTCACTCCCGGGAACAATCGGCACATCTTCGGTCGGTCATACGCTCCCCGCCTTCTGCTGTTTCCGATACCACGCGGCACAGACGGCACGGTCCAGTGGCCGCACGACTACTTCTCCGATTCGGACAGGCCAGACTCCGATGACTTGACCGCCACTCACCTTCTTGTCGTGCTGCATTGCCGCCCAGAGCTTCGTAAACGGCGTGTTCGGCATCCGATCCGACAATCCGGCCCGCTTCACCAAATTCTTGACGCGATCCACAACCGACCCCTCGCACAATCCCATGTGGGCCGCCAGCGAGGCTTCCTTGACCAACCCAATCCCAACCGCTTCGCCGTGAATCAGCCGTCGATAGCCGCCAATGGACTCCAGGGCGTGGCCGATCGTATGCCCGTAGTTGAGAATGCGGCGGCGGTCGGATTCCCGCTCGTCTTGAGCCACCACGTCGGCCTTGATCCGGCAAGATCGGGCGATGACCTGCATCACCGATCGTGGGTCCTGCCTCAGGACGTCCTCGATGTGCGATTCCAGCATGTCGAAGAACTTTTCGTCGGCGATGACCCCATATTTGATGACTTCCGCCAGACCTGCGATCCATTCTCTTCTCGGCAGGGTGCGAAGGGTGAACGGATCGATGAGCACGGCGCGAGGCTGGTGAAAGGCGCCGATAAGGTTCTTTCCCAGGCGGTGATCGACCCCAGTCTTGCCGCCGACGCTGGAATCCACTTGCGCGACCAATGTGGTCGGCACCTGCACGAATGGGATCCCTCGTTGATAAATCGCCGCGGCAAATCCCGTCAGATCCCCGACCACTCCACCTCCGAGCGCCAGCAACACCGAGCGCCGTTCGAAGCGGTGTTTCGCGAGGACGTCGAGAATACGACCGATCGTGGCGAGTGATTTCGTCCGCTCGCCGGGTGGCAGTTGAATTGGAACCGGCTGAAACCCGGCTCCCGTCAACGCTCGAATCGCCGGCTTCAGATACCGCCGGGCTACGTGAGTATCCGTCACGACCGCCAGTTTTCCAGGAACCACAAGTTGGGCGAGGCGTACCCCGATCCGGTCCAGTAAACCAGGCTGAAGGATAATGTCGTAACTTCTCTCCCCTAACGCCACCGGGAGAACTTGCTCAACCGACGTAGTCATAACTCCATATCTCGATCGACTTTCATGGAAGGCTGCGTGCGGATGCCTGCAAAGCAAGAATATGACTGAGGCCGTGGATAGTATCACATCGGCCTGCAAACCTGAATATCGGCGCGGTGAGAGAGAGGGAGCGAAGGCACTCGATCAGAGGCTTGAACCTGGGAGCCAGACGGCTCCCAGGCCACTGAGGAAGAGAGCTACGACGTCTTGATGATGGTCGGCGTCATGAAGATCAAGAGCTCCTGCTTGGAGACGGACTCCGTCTTCTGCTTGAACAGCCAGCCAAGTACAGGCACACGCGACAAATACGGCACACCGGCCACGTTGTTATTCTGGGTGTCGATGAAGACCCCGCCGATGACCATCGTTTCGCCATCACGGATGATAACCTGCGTCTTTGCTTCTCGACGATCGATGCTCGGACCCGCCGGGTTGCTCCTGGCACCAACCGCGTTTCTGGTTGCTCGGACCTGCATCAGAATTTGCTTGCCGACCTCTTTAGGGTCACGAGAGGTGATTTGCGGTGTCACGTTCAACTCCAGATTCGCATCCACGAAAGTCGTCTGCGTACCCTGGAGTGAGGTGGTCTGGAAGGGAATCGATTCACCCTGAGAAATTTTGGCTTCGCGTTTGTCCAACGTCGTCACTTTCGGAGCGGCGATGACCTTGCTGAGACCAAGCAATTCTCCGGCTGAAAGACGCACGTCCAACATAGCCCCATCTGCCCGTCCGAACGTGAACCCCACCCCCGGTGTGGCCACCAACCCACCGACGGTGGCAGGCAAATTCACGAGAAAATCGGAGGTCTGATTGCCAAAGGTTCCCACGGTTCCAGACTTGAAATTCGCAACACCGAAAGATGGACCAAGCTGATTCACGTTTTGGACGCCCCATTGTACACCGAGCGAACGCGAATAGGTCGTGTCCGCCTGGACGATGCGCGCCTCGATCTGTACTTGGGGAACTTGGAGGTCCAAACCATCGATCAACTGTTTGAGCACTTCCATCTTCGACTCTGTATCACGAACGATCAACGCATTGGTGCCCTGACTCACTTGCATGACGCCGCGTGTGCTGAGATTCTGGCGAAGTGACGCCATCAATTCCTGCGCCTGGAGATTCCGCACGTAGAACACACGGTCCACCAACGGCTCCGCCTTGGTTTTCGCGTCTTTCGCTCGAGCTTCTTCGTCCTCTTGCTTGGCGATGTTGGCCAGCGAATCGATCCAGAGTATGTTCCCCTGCTTGATCTTACCCAGCCCGTTCATCTTCAAGATCATGTCCAGAGCCTGATCCCACGGCACACTGACCAGCTTCATCGTAACCTTACTCTTGACCCCTTCACCGACGACGATATTGAATCCGCTCACTTCGGCGATCAAACGTAGCACGTTGCTGATGTCGGCTTGCTGGAAGTCCAACGAAATGCGCCGACCAACGTAACGCGTATTTCCAAGGACCAAATCCTCTTTCGGCGTCGACTTGTCCTGAGATTCCGCTTCCGTCATCATCTGTATTGGGCGGATTTGGAAACCTACCGGCATCCGACTGGAACTGCGCACCGCCTTGTGGGTTGGAACTCGTTCAGGGACAGCCGGAATTTCTTCAATCATCGCCGCTGCGTTAGCAAGCTGGGGGGGCATGGAGACAGCTTCCCTTGAGATTGCCTCCGTAACGTCGGCCTTCAAGCTGACAACGATGGCACCTGCAGGAGTATTCACCGCATACTTCGTCTTGCCCGCCAGATCGAGTACCACCCGTACCTTGTCCGCGTGGTAACCCAAGCGAATCTGCTTCAGCAAGTGATGATTTACGGTCATCACGGGCTTGCGCACGGCCGAAGCCACGTGCGGCACATCGATAACCAGTCTGCGGTCTCCGACCAGATTCACTTCCGGCGCGAACGTTCCGTCGCCCGAGAGGACGATTTTGAGCTCCGTGGCCTCCCGTTGAACGTCGATTCCGATCAGCGTATGGGCTGCGCCGTCCTCGAACAACCCTCCCTGTGTCAACGAGAGGGAGGACAGCTCAGCTGACGACGCCTCGACAGCCGGCTGACCGATCGCGGCTCCCGTGGGCGGGATGGCGAGTGCGAAGCTCAACGCTCCGATAGCGGAGACAACACGGACTGCGGCGGTGGGCATGACGAGTTTAGATATCATTCTGATGCCTCTTTCGGATGGAGAAGCTTGACATACTCCCGTTCCTGCTTTCTTCCGTATACATCGGTGAATCGCTCCTGGACTACGATGCCTTTTTCAGTGATCGCGCTGACAACGCCGTTGTTCGGACCGATTCTCGTGCCTTTTCTGACTGAGTACCCATTGCCGTCAGGCATCTGCACCATCGCGGTATAACCGTACGCGCCCCACACCACCGCGATGAGATTCATATCCGTCAGGCCGACGCGTTGGAGAGGCGGCAGCGTCATATCGATTTGTCCAGGCGTCAGTTGCTGTAGAACCGGAGCGAAGGGGTCTCGTCGACCGGAGGGATCATACCCCGTGACGGCGGATGACAGTCCCATGGGCTGCATGCCATCCGGACTGGTCAGTGCTTCTGAGGCAGGCGTCGTCGGAGTCATTGCAGGAGCCTGCCTGGGAATATCACTCGGAGTCGGCACCTTCAGAGAATCCTGCCGCATCGGCGCCACTTGCCGCAGTTGAGAAAGGAACGGCTGGGCGCTGTGAGCGGCCTCCGACAAGAGGAAGGCCACCGTCACACCACCAAATATGGTTAACCAGGTGCTTGTTCTCATCCGCGAGCTCATCCTGTTATCGACCATCTGGGCATCCTTACCGCTTCACACCGGCCGGCGCCGCTGAAGCGACTTGAGTTTCCTGGGGAGCCGCATAGGCCACCAAGTCGAACACAGTTTGTGTCACGATACGGCCCTTATCCACCTTTGGACTGCCCATTTTGAGCCCTGAGACCGTGATAATTCTCGGCAAACTATTGATCCGATCGAAAAAGAGTGCGGCCGTGTGATACCCGCCAGAAACTTCCACGTTCACCGGCATACGCACGAACAATTTTGAAGGATCCTCCGACTTCCCCGCCGGCTTCCAAAGTTTAATGTCCAACCCCAATCGGATGGCTAAGTCCGACACTTGCTTGAGCAGCATCACGGCCTCCTCTTCCGGAGGCAGTCGCTCTTTCTTTTTGGCCAACTCAATTTCCAACTGCTTGTTAGCGGCAATCAATTCGTCCAGGTGCTTGACTTTGATCGTCAAGGTTTGAATATCGGCGTCCAGCTTGCTGATGTCGCCCTGCACCGCCGCAATCTCGGCAGACTTGGGCTCCACAATATAGTAGTAGAATCCGACGATGATGCCAGCCAGCACCAGCGCCAGCAGCCCCACTTTCTGGGCCAACGGAACAGTACGCAGCACTTCTAAGTTCACTGAGGGCAGCGTCATCTCTTATCCCTTCAGCCGGAAACCCATTTTGAACTGATACACGCTGATCTGGCTTTCCACCGCTGAGCGGCTTTCCAGCAGGTCGATGTTCGTGAAATAGTCCGTGCGGCGCAGATTGTTAACAAATTCCACGACATCGTCGTTGGAAAGGGCGCGGCCTTCCAAATCGACCGACTGTCCCGTCACGGCCACACGAATCAGCCACAGCTTCAACGGATCCAGGCTCTGACTGACGTGATCAAGAACCTTCACCGGCCCGACACGCGACTTCTCCAACTGATCGATGATCCGGTTCTTGTCTTCGAGATGCTTTTTCCGCTGTTCAAAATCTGCAACCTGTTTGACCTGTTCGTTCAGGGTCGCCACTTGCTTCGTCTTTTCACTCTTCTCCGTCTGCCGAGCTTCCAATTCCTCGTCCAATGAGGCCGAGTACCACCAACATCCAGCGATGGCAATCACGACAAGCCCCACACCCAACATGGCCTGAGCCCGGACGTCATATTGCGGCTTGGCTTTTCGACCTTTCGGCCCCGGCAATAAATTTATCCTGATCATCGGTCCCCTACCGATCTCAGCGCCAACCCAACTCCAACGGCAGCGATGGGCGCCAATTCAGCGAGTGAAGCATGGTCGAGGTCACTTCCGGCCGTATCGACTTCCGCGAAGGGATTAGCGACTTCCACGGCTGCCTGCATACGGTCGCGAAGTTGTTGCTCCAACCCTGCGACCTGGGACCCCCCGCCGCAGAGGAGGACATGCTGAACTTCCGCATCCGCCATGGTCGACTTGAAGTAGTCCACCGTTCGTGCGATCTCCGACGCCACCTCGGCGTTGACGCTGTCGAGCACGCCGGTGATGGCGGCTTGGTTGGCACCGGCTGACCGGACGCCTTTCTTGGTTTCTTCGGCCTCCTCATACGAGAGACCCAATTCCCGTTGGATGGCTTCCGTATATCGGTTACCTCCAATCGGGATGTCCCGGGTAAACACGGAGACTCCGCCTCGCACAATGTTAATGTTCATCACACTGGCGCCGATATTGACCAGTGCGGTCGTGTCCTCCTGGGACACTGGATAGTTGATCGCATGCATGTTCTCGATGGCGAATGCGTCGACGTCCATCACGATGGGATAGAGCCCCGCCCCTTTAACGAGCTCAGTCAACTCGTTGATCTTGTCCTTCTTGGCGGCCACGAGGATAACGGACATATCGCCTTGGGATTCGGCGTCTCCCTCCGAAGGCGGAAGCACGTGAAAGTCGATGTTGACTTCATTGATGTCGAAGGGGATGTATTGCTCGGCTGCCAGCTTCACCTGCGCCTCCAGTTCGTCATCCGGCATCGGTGGCAAGCTGATCTTCTTGATGATCACCGCGTGACCGGAGATGGACACGGCCACTTGCTTGACTTTGACATTGAGCTCATCGAAGAGTTCCTTGATCGCGGAGACGACTCTCCCCTCGTCCATGACCGTCCCGTCCACGATAACCTCAGGCTCCAGCGGCTTCATGCCAAACTTCTGCAAGACGTAGCGTCCACGGCTCTCCTTGAGCTGCACTAACTTGATCCCGCTCGACCCGATATCCAGCCCGACCAGCTGTCGCTTTGGCGTCAACATCGAGAAGATGTCGGTTTCTACCAGACTTTTGAGAGAATTCAGCATACGCGCCTCAGACTGTACATGACTTTACGAAATCGACAAACCAATTTCAGAATTTCGAACCGAACGTATGGCTTGCGTCGAATAAAAAGGGAGAACCCGCACTCGCGCTCCACCAACCGCCGCAAACACCGCTGTTTTCCTGGGTTTTCATGTTGCAAAGGTAAGTATAGTTCATACGCTTGGGCTGTCAAGCAAACCAGTGAATCAAAGAATGCTGGTATTTCAGAATGGCGGGAAAACTACATAAGCAACCTGAACGGCTGCCCGAAGAGCTTACTTGGATAGATCGCGATGAACGAGTGTGACCGGATAGCCGGAAGCGGCGAAGCTTTCTTGCAATCGCTTGGCGACGGAGACGGAGCGGTGCCGACCACCCGTACAACCAATAGCCACGTTTAAGTAACTGCGTCGCTCCCGCTCAAAGAGAGGGATGAGGAATTTAAAAAGTTGCTCCAACTGCCCGAGAAACGCGATGGCTTCCGGATCGGCGAGAACATAGTTCCTCACACGAGGGTCCTCTCCCGTCAAAGGTTTCAATTCAGGCACAAAGAAGGGGTTTCTCAGGAAACGGACATCGAACAGCAGATCGATATCATACGGCACGCCGAACTTGTACCCAAACGTGATCAGAGAGATGGTGAGCCGCCGAGGCGACTGCTCCTGGCCGAATTGTCTGGCCAAGAGGTCACGCAATTCATGCACGGTCAGATCCGACGTATCGATGATTCGATCCGCATGCCGTCTCAACTCCGCGAGCCGCTCTTTCTCCACCCTGACTCCCTCCAAAACAGGGAGTTCAGGCAATAATGGATGAGGCCTCCTGGATTCCGAGAATCGGCGCACAAGCACTTCTTCTCTTGCTTCGAAGAAGATGAGTTCAACTGAGTGGCCCATAGATTTCACCCGGTCAAGCACGCCCACGAGATCGGCGAAGAACACACGTTCGCGGACGTCGATGCCAAGGGCGACGTTTTTGATTTCGCCGCCCTGTTGATGACAAAGCTCGACGAAGGTTGGAAGCAGCGCAGGGGGGAGATTGTCGATGCAGAAGTACCCGACGTCCTCGAAACATTTCAGTGCGTGCGACTTGCCGGACCCCGACAGACCGCTGATGATAACGAGCTTGAGCCCGGACATAGCAGATTTCCTCAGGGATCGATCAGGACCACCTGCCCATTGTCGCCGCGTTGAAGAATTTGCAGCTTCCCTGAGTCGACGCAGGTGTACAGCATCAGCGATCCCGGACGGGCGTCGAGCCGGTCTTTGGCTCGCTCTCTGGACAACACGGCTACCTTGGGTCGAACAACCTCAATATCCTCGACGGCCGGACCATCCTCTGCGGCGAGCGCCAACGCGCGAACTTTCTTACCTTTGTGTTCAGTACGGCGGTCTTTGTGTTTTCGCAACTGCGCGTCGAGCCGAGCGACAAGTCCGTCAATGGTGGCATACATCTCCTGGGTCGAGGTTTTAGCCTGGAACCGTTTCTTCCCGACCGCACAGATCGCTTCGGCCACATGCTGCAGCTTGTTCACGCCGAGAATAACTTGGCTGCGATCCAACTCCACCCCGTACTTCTCCAGCCGCTCAAACCGTTCAAGAACATGCCGCCTCAATGCCGACGTCACAACTAAATGCCGCCCGGTGATCTTCATACAGATGCTCCTTCAATCAAGCTAGAAAGCCAACAATGCCACGGCTTACCGTGAAGTCGTCCGCGCCGCTGGTGTTTCCGTATGTCATGTGGCCAGGAATCGGCCGGGATGACTCATGCCCTCACTAGAAGAATCGCTTGCGTTGAGTGGCGGGGGGAATGTTTTCTTCGGCTCGGTATTTGGCGACGGTTCGACGGGCGATCAACACTTGCTGCTCCCGCAGGCGGGCGGCGATTTCTTCATCCTTCAGCGGCCGTTTCGCATCCTCTGCTGCGACCATCTTGCGAATCATTTCCCGCACCGTTACCGACGACAGCATGTCGCTGGGCTGATCGGCGCGCTGTAGACCCGCGTTGAAGAAGAACTTCAGTTCGAGCATGCCTTGCGGACAGTACATGTATTTGTTGGCCGTGACACGACTGATCGTCGATTCGTGCATGCCGATGTCCTCCGCCACCTGCTTGAGGACCAGAGGTTTGAGACATTGTACTCCGTGCTCGAAGAATTGCTCTTGGAATTTGACGATACTCGAGACCACTTTCACGATGGTCTTGTTCCGCTGCTCAATGCTGCGAATCACCCATTGCGCCGCGCGCAGTCGTTCATCGAGATACGCCTTCGTTTCGGATGAACCTCCCTGGCCGGAGGACATCAGCTGTTTGTAATAGGGACTGATGCGCATGCGGGGGAGCCCGTCGTCGTTCAACAGGACGACCCACTCTCCTTCGTTTTTCACCACGAAGACGTCGGGAACGATCACGTAATTCTGCGTGCTGGTGAACGGCCGCCCGGGCTTCGGCTCTAACGCCTCGATGACCTTGGTCGCTTGCAGCACTTCTTCCATGGTCACGTCGAGCGCCTTGGTGATCCTGGCGTACTGTTTCTTCTCAAGATCCTTGAGGTGATGCTGGACGATGGCCTCGACGATAGACCCCTTGAGCGCGCCAGGTCTCGCTCCGAGCGATCCGATCGGCCCTCGTCCCAAATGCCCCAGTTGAAGCAGCAGGCACTCCGGCAGATCGCGCGCGCCGACACCGGTGGGGTCGAACCCCTGGATCTCGCGCAACACGGCCTCTGTCTCGGGCTCCGAAAACTCCGTCCCCGCCACGATTTCCGAGATCGGCATGCGGAGATATCCGTCATCGTCGAAGTTACCGATCAGCAACCGACCGATGGCTTTCTCCCGTTCAGAAAGCCCCGACAGTGACAACTGCCACAACAAGTGGTCTTCCAAGGATGCGGCTTTGGCGACAGTCTGCTCATAGGAAGGAAAATCGTCCTGGCCGGACGACTGGCGTTCCCCGCTCCCCGTCCTTCGATCGCTCCCGAAGTATTCTTCCCACCCGGCGGCGGACACTTCGTCCGGCGTCTCGCGTTCTTCGGGAGAAGGCTCTTCTCCTTCCGATGATTCCGCGTTGGTGGACGCCGTGGCCGCCGACTCTTCGGCTTGTTCGTCGACGGTGCCGGCCTCATTTTCTTCCGCCTCCTCCGGCAACTCATCCAGCAGGGGGTTGTCCATGAGATGCTGGGCGAGGCTCTGCTGCAACTCCAATCGGGACAACTGCAGCAGCTTGATCGCCTGCTGCAACTGCGGCGTCATGATAAGTTTCTGGCTGAGCCTGAGATCGAGACGAAGTTTCATGTGAGCGGCAATCTTCCCCTACAACTTGAAGCGATCTCCTAAGTACACTGCCCTGGCGGTTTCGCTCTTCACGATGGCCTCAGGCGACCCCGCTTCCAGGATCAAACCTTCATTGATGATATAGGCCCGATCGACGATCGACAGCGTTTCTTGCACGTTGTGGTCGGTGATGAGGATCCCGATGCCCTTCTCCTTCAAACGTGTGATGATTTGCTGGATATCCGCCACGGCGATCGGATCGATCCCCGCGAATGGCTCGTCCAACAACATGAACGACGGATTCGTCGCCAGAGCCCTGGTGATTTCAAGGCGCCGTCGCTCGCCGCCCGACAACGCGTACGCCATACTCGTCCTGATGTGGCCAAGATCCAGTTCCTTCAGCAGGAATTCGACCCGCTCTGCTCGCTCGGAACGAGAATAGTCCAGCATTTCGAGAATTGCCAGAATATTGTCTTGAACCGACAGCCGTCGAAACACCGACGACTCTTGCGGGAGATAACCAATGCCCTTGCGCGCGCGCTTATACATCGGCAGATCGGTCAACACTTCCTGGTCCAGTGCAATGTCGCCGTGGTCGGGCTGAGTCAGCCCCACCATCATGTCGAAAATCGTCGTCTTTCCCGCCCCGTTGGGACCCAACAACCCGACAACCTCGCCGGCAGACACCTCGACGGACACGCCCTTCACGACCTTGCGGGATCGGAAGCTTTTCTCGAGGTCGCGCGCCCGCAATGCCATTCGAGCGGCCGGACGGCCGAGCAACGTGGCTGGAGTCCCCTGGGGCTGGGCGACTTCCGTCACTTGGCTCCTCCATCCGGCTCGATGCGCACATGCGAACCTCCCTCGACGACACTGCGGTCTTCCGACAGAAACATCGTGATCTGATTGCCGCTGACTCTCGTCCCCTTCTCCCACGCCACGGGAGATCCGGTCAGCACAATCTTGTCCTCTTCTCGATAATACACGGCTTTCTCGCAGGTGGCGTTCCCGCTGTCACGTTCAATCTTCACGCGGCCCGTCGCTTCAATCTTGTTCACTGCGCGGTTCGACACGGTATCCGGCCCTTTCTTGGGGCGACTTTGTCCAGCCGAGCCCGACTCCTTCGCTTGAACCGCCGCCGTCACGTCTGAGCCGCCGAAAGAGACGACCATGCGGTCGGAATACACGACCAAAGTGCCACGAGTCAGTACGACTGTCCCCTCGAAGATCGCCTGGTTGTCATGATTCTTTACCGTCATCTTCTTCGACGTGATGGTCGTGCTCACGGCCTGATCGGTTCCTGTCTTGGCAGGAACGGCCCAAGCGGTTCCATCGGAACAGCAACCCGCGAGCAGGAGAGCACTAAGAAGCCGGCGCCACATCGACATGTACGTCATCGAGAATCTCAAATTCTTCAGAGTCGAGATGTCCCAACAGCCCTTTTCCGGTCACTTCTAAACCGTTGCCGACGATTCGAACAGGATCGCTCGTCCGGATCTGTCTGGTTTCATCCCTCCATGCGAGATGGTTTGTATAGATCACGTATCCGCTTGCGGTACGTACGACGAGCGGCTCCGTACGATTCACGAGCACAAAATTTTTCGTATCGGTTTCCAACGTCCCTTCGTCCCCTTCAACCGTCAGTTCCCTTCCCTGTTGTCCGAACAGAGTCACCGCCACGGTATCCAATTGCGCCCGCTTGTCCTGTTCAAACAGCCGGGCCTTCTTGGCGTCAACCTGCCATTGAATGCGGTCGCCTTTCGTCTGAGTGAACGTAAACCGAGAAATGGTGGCGTCGGCTTGGTCCATCGTACCGGGTGGAGCGGCCGTCGGGGGTGGAGCGGAACTTGAGTTGGTCATGAGCAGGTATGCGAGGTAACAGGCCAGTACCCCGCTCAGAGCCAAAAGACCACGTTGAGCGAGGTGTCTCCACACCGTACAACCTTAGATTAAGCCACCGAAAAACATACTGGCACGATAGTAGCATGGGCGTGGGACCAAGTAAACTCGCTGAGGGAGAACGCTCAAGATGGGGAGAAGAGACTTATAGAGGAGACACCGTCCTTGCGAGCTTGAAAATCTCGCAAGGACGGTGATACGTCAGGCCTTCGCAGTGGAAGCGTCGCCCGCGGGCTTTTTAGAAGCGGAGGTGTCCTGCCTGGTCACCAACTCGATTGCGACCAACTCGGCTCCGTCGCCGATACGACGGCGGGTCTTCACCATTCTGGTGTATCCCCCGGGCCGATCTTTGAAACGACCCGCCACGTCGCTGAAGAGTTTCGATACCACGTCCTTGCTCCGCAAAAAACTCAGCGCTCGGCGCCGGGCGGGCAACGACCCTTCCTTCCCGAGCGTGATCATCCGATCGGTGAAGCCGCGAATCTCCTTGGCTTTTGCCTCGGTGGTCTCGATCCGCTCATGCTCCAGCAGAGAGGTCACCAGGCTTCGGAACAAGGCCCACCGGTGTTTGGTTTGCCGACCAAGTTGTCTGCCTTTTTTTCTGTGACGCACGGTTCCCTCTTCGTTTCGTTACTCACCGGTTTTGGGATTGCCGTTGGACGGCACCGCGTCCAGCTTCACACCCAGGCCGAGGCCCATTTCGGTGAGGATTTCTTTGATTTCGTTCAACGACTTCTTCCCAAAGTTCTTGGTCTTGAGCATCTCGGCTTCGGTCTTTTGCACCAGATCCGCGATGGTCTTGATGTTGGCGTTCTTCAAGCAATTCGCGGCACGAACAGACAGTTCGAGTTCGTTCACGCTGCGGAACAGGTTCTTATTGATTTCGCGCTGCGCTTCGTCCCCGGCGAGCTCACCGCGGCCTTCGACCCGCGCTTCAGGATTGATGAAGATGTCGACGTGATCCCGAAGAATGCCCGCCGCCGTTGAAAGGGCGTCGCGAGGGGAGATCGTCCCGTCCGTCCAGACCTCTAGCGTCAACTTGTCATAGTCGGTCATCCGTCCAACGCGCGCATTCTCCACGTGAAAATTCACGCGCTTGATCGGGGAGAAGATCGAGTCGATGGCGATCACGCCGATCGGCAACCCCTCTTCCTTGTTCCGCTCCGCCGGAACGTAGCCGCGTCCGTGCTTGATCGTCATTTCCATGTCCAGGCTGGCATCCTTATCCAGCGTGGCGATGTGGAGATTCGGCGTTAGGATGGTGACGTCGGCGTCATGAACAATGTCCGATCCCTTCGCTTCGCCCGGCCCTTTCTTCTTCAGACGGATCGTCTTGGGTTTGTCGGTATGGAGCGCCAGCCGCAACCCCTTGACATTGAGGATGATCGACGTCACGTCCTCCGTGACGCCGGGGATCGTGGAGAATTCGTGCAGCACCCCTTCGATTTTCACCGTGGTGACGGCCGCGCCGGTCAGCGAGGACAATAAGACGCGGCGCAGGGCGTTGCCTACCGTGGTCCCGAATCCCCGTTCGAACGCCTCGGTGGTGAATCGCCCGAACGTCGGCGAAGCTGTTTCCTTGTCGACTTCGACCCGCATCGGGATCTGGAAGTCCTTCATCGCTTTGATCATGAGTCCCCCTTCATTGTGTCAGCGACAGCATTTCTCACGCGAAGCATTCTGCGTGGGAACAGCGCTGTATGAAGTCGCCGTTAACGTGAATACAACTCCACCACCATTTGCTCGTTCACCGGCAACGTGATCTGATCCTTGGTCGGCAGGGCGCGCACCGTGCCCTTGAAGCCGGCCTTGTCGAGTTCCAACCATTCTGGAATCCCTCGGCCTTCCACTGACTCGAGCGCCGCCTGGATGGAAACGAGGTTACGACTCCGCTCACGGACACCCACGACATCGCCGGCCTTGACGAGGGCGCCGGGGATATTGTTCTTCCTGCCGTTTACCGTCACGTGCCCATGGCTGACCAACTGGCGCGCTTCCCGGCGTGAGGCCCCGAATCCCAAGCGGTAGGCGACGTTGTCCAGCCGTGTTTCGAGGAGGCGCAGCAATGCCTCGCCGGTGACGCCGGTCTGGCGCTCCGCCCGCTCGAAGACCCCGCGGAACTGCCGTTCTTGCAGCCCGTAGATGCGGCGCAGCTTCTGCTTCTCCCGCAACTGCAGACTGTAGTCGGACGTGCGTTGCCGACCCTGGCCATGCTGGCCCGGCGGATAGCTCCGACGTTCGATCGCACATTTCTCCGTCATGCAGCGTGAGCCTTTGAGGAAAAGTTTCTCCCCTTCACGCCGGCACAACCGACAGACTGGACCGCGATACTTAGCCACTTCTTCCTCCTCGCTATTCGTGAATCGTCGTTCGTGTACCGTTAAACGCCTTCCGATTCACCATTCGCGTTAAACGTCGTTCTAGACCCGGCGTCTCTTCGGCGGCCGACACCCGTTGTGGGGAATCGGAGTGACGTCGCGAATCAAGTTGATCCGCAGCCCCGCCCCCTGCAGCGAACGGATGGCGGACTCACGGCCGGAACCCGGACCGTTGACGTAGACGTCCACTTGGCGCATGCCACTCTCCATCGCCTTGCGGGCCGCCGCCTCGCCCGCCCGCTGCGCCGCAAACGGCGTGCTTTTCCGGGAACCCTTGAATCCCTGATTGCCGGCGCTGGCCCACACGACGGTGTTGCCGCTCATGTCGGTAATGGTCACGATCGTGTTGTTGAACGACGCCTGCACGTGGGCAATCCCGCTCTGCACGATCCGCCGTTCCTTCTTCTTTCCTTTTTTGACGCTCATGTCGCTCTCCCTGCCACGTAACGGTTAGGCGCTTGGAGCCGGCCGCGCAGCCGGTCTCGGCTTGCTGCCGACACCCGCTCGACGACCTTTTCTAGTTCGCGCGTTGGTTTTGGACCGCTGGCCCCGCACCGGCAAGCCTTTACGATGGCGCAGGCCCCGGTAGGTGCCGGTATCGATCAACCGCTTGATGTTCATCGAAAACGTTTTCCTGAGGTCGCCTTCGACTTGAAATTCCGCATCGATGATTTCGCGGATCTTGACGATCTGATCTTCGCTCAGATCCTTCACGCGGATCGCACCGTCGATTCCGGCCTTGTTGAGGATGTAGCGGGCCGCAGCGCGCCCGATCCCGAACACATAGGTCAACCCGATGTCGGACCGCTTTTCCCTGGGCAAATCGACTCCGGCTATACGCGCCATACGTCCCCCTTTATCCCTGCCGCTGTTTGTGCCGAGGATTCTCGCAGAGGATGCGGACGACGCCCCGGCGCCGCACCACTTTGCATTTTGCACAGATAGGCTTGACAGATGATTTGACTTTCATGTCCTCGTCGCTCCCTACTTAAACCGATAGGTGATCCGCCCACGGGTCAAATCGTACGGAGACATCTCCACCGTCACTTTGTCCCCGGGCAGAATCCGGATGAAATGCATGCGCATCTTGCCTGAAATATGGGCCAGGATTTTATGGCCATTCTCCAGTTGCACCCGAAACATGGCATTCGGAAGGGTTTCAGACACGGTGCCTTGGATTTCAATGATGTCTTCCTTCGGCACGAACCCTTATCCTTTCCTCTGTCGTCCGTGGCTCATGCTGACACACACAACCGGCTCAACACTTTCGGCGGCCCGCCCGCCTGAATTGCGATCGTATGCTCGAAGTGAGCCGACAGGCTCCCGTCCGCCGTGACCGCCGTCCAGCGATCCTCGAGTACTTTGACCGCAGCCCCGCCCATGTTCACCATCGGCTCGATGGCCAACACCATCCCCGGGGTCAATCGCGGGCCTTGCCCCGGTTTCCCATAGTTGGGAACCTGCGGCTCTTCGTGGAGCTGGCGGCCGATCCCATGGCCCACGAATTCCGTCACGACCGAGTACCCGGCAGCTTCCACGTGGCGCTGGACGGCATGGGAAATGTCCGACAACCGCTTCCCGACCACCGCCTGCTCGATCCCCAATGCCAGCGATTCTTCCGTAACCCGCATCAACGTGGCTGTCTTCTCGGCCACCGTACCGACTCCGACGGTCACCGCCGAGTCTCCGTAGAATCCCCCGACGATTGCGCCGAGATCCAGGCCGATGATATCGCCCTCTTTCAACACCCGTTTCGACGGGATGCCGTGGACGACCTGTTCGTTCACCGACGCACAGAGGGTCTTCGGATACCCTCGGTACCCCTTGAAGGCCGGCTGCGCACCTCGCGCTTTGATTTCCGCCTCAGCCAGCCGGTCCAATTCGTCGGTCGTGATGCCGGGCCGGACCGCCTGGCGAAGAATCCCAAGAACTTCGGCCACCACCTTCGACGCCTGAGCCATGACGGCCACCTCCTCTGGCGTCTTGAGGACGATCATACCGAGCTGTACGGCGCCAACACTCCAAACAAGGCTTCAAAGACCGAGTCGACCGGGCCGGATCCGTCGAGATCCGTCAGCAGTCGTCGGTCGCGATAGTATCGAATCAAAGGAGAGGTCTGATCCTCGTAGACCTTCAACCGCGTCTCGATCGCCTCCGCCTTGTCGTCGCTGCGCTGAACCAACCGCTCGCCGCATCGGTCACAGGCGTCGCCCTTCTTCGAAGGCGCAAAATCCACGTGGAACGTCGCCTGGCACTTTGGGCAACTCCGCCGGCCGCTCAACCGCTTCACCACATCGGCTCGCGGCACCTGAAAATTAACCACTTGATGCAGTGGGGTCTTGGCCGCGGTCAGCACTTGCCCCAATGACTCAGCCTGCGGCACCGTGCGTGGAAACCCGTCCAGGACAAAACCTTTGGCGCAACTCGGATCGGCCAACTTCTCGCGCACGAGCCCGATCACCACCGAATCAGGAACCAGCTTGCCCTGATCCATGTAACTCTTCGCCTCAATCCCCAACGTGCTCTGGTTCCGCACCGCTTCGCGCAACAGATCTCCGGTCGAGATCTTCAGCACCTTGAATTGCGCGGCGATCCGGTCGGCCTGCGTTCCCTTGCCGACGCCCGGAGCGCCCAGAAACACCACACGCATGGCGACCTCACCCACTCCGGCCACGAAGCGGGCCCATGCCCTTGCCCAAGAACCCTTCATAATTACGCATCAGCATGTGCGACTCGATTTGCTGGGCCGTATCAAGCCCGACTCCGATGACGATCAACAACGAGGTGCCGCCGAAATAGAAGGGCACGTTCAGTTTGTAAATCAGAAATTCCGGGATCACGCAGACGATAGCCAGGTAAATGGCCCCGGCAAACGTGATGTGCGTCAACACCTTGTAGATGTAATCCGAGGTCCGCTGTCCGGGGCGAATCCCAGGAATGAATCCCCCGTACTTCTTCATGTTGTCTGCCATGTCGACCGGATTTAGCACCACCGCCGTATAGAAGAAGCAGAAAAACAGGATGAGCCCGACGTACATCAACGTATACAAGAGCGATCCGGGAGCCAGCTGGGCCCCGATGGCCTTCACCCAAGGTGTTTCGAAAAACCCGGCGATCGTCGCAGGAAACGCGATGATCGACGACGCGAAAATCGGCGGAATGACCCCCGCGGTATTGATCTTCAGGGGGATGTGGGTGCTCTGCCCCCCGTACACCCTCCTGCCGACGACCCGCTTGGCGTACTGCACCGGGATCTTTCGCCGCCCGCTCTCCAAAAACACGATCGCCGCAACGACAGCGACCATCAAAGCCGCCAGACCGATCAGCAGAAAGGCGTTCAGCTGGCCGATCTCGTACAGGTTATACGTCTGCGCAACCGCGGCCGGCAGACGCGCAACGATGCCGGCGAAGATGATCAGCGAGATCCCGTTGCCGATCCCCC
>CAZPYP010000014.1:0-9954 GCA_964590845.1 uncultured Nitrospira sp. | reverse complement strand
CCGCTCGGTGATCTGCTCGCCCAGCCACATGAGGAACCCAGTCCCTGCGGTCAAAGTGATGACCGTCATCAGGCGGAACCCCCAGCCCCCATTCAGGACGAACGCGCCGTTGTTCATCTGCTCGAGACCGACGGCGATGCCGAAACCCTGAATCAGGGCGATACCGATCGTCCCGAAACGAGTGTACTGAATGATCTTCTTTCGCCCGCGCTCGCCCTCTTTCGCCAGCTTGGACAGATGCGGGATCACGACCGTCAGCAGCTGCAAGATGATCGATGCGCTGATGTAGGGCATGATGCCCAGCGCAAAGATCGTCAAGCGCGACAGCGAGCCGCCGGAGAAAATATCGAGAAACCCGAGAAGCGCCCCGCCTTGCTTCTGCAAAAAATCGGAGAGCGCCTCTCCGTTGATGCCTGGCGTCGGGATGTGGGCGCCGATGCGGTAGACGACCAACATTCCCAAGGTAAACAGGATGCGCGTCCGCAGCTCCGGAATCTTGAAAATATTCTGAAAACTGGTGAGGAGCCGCTCAAACACCGGGGATGACCTCGACTCGCCCTCCTGCCGCTTGGATCTTCGCCTCCGCCGACTTGCTGAACTTGTGCGCCTGGACCACCAACGCCTTCTTGAGTTCCCCGTTGCCGAGGATCTTGATGGGAAGCGTGACACGCTTGACCAGTCCGGCATCGACCAGCGCCTGCGGCGTGATGGTGCCCTCCACGGCCAATCCCACCAAACTCTTGACGTTGACGATCGCGTATTCCTTGCGGAACGGGTTGTTGAACCCGAACTTCGGCACTCGGCGAATGAGGGGCATCTGGCCGCCTTCGAACCCCGGCTGCTTGCCGCCGCCCGAGCGAGCCAGCAAACCCTTGTGGCCTTTCGTCGCCGTCTTGCCGTGTCCGGACCCTGGGCCGCGACCGACTCGTTTGCGTTTCTTCTTGGCTCCTTTGGCCGGAGCGAGCGAATGTAGGTTCATGATGGCTGCACTTCCAATAGATAACCGACCTGATGGATGAGGCCGCGGACCTGTGACGTATCAGGACGCACGACCGTTTGCCGGATCTTCCGCAACCCGAGCCCTCGCAGCACCAGGCGATGGCGCTCCGGCGTGCCGATCGGACTGCGCTTGAGCGTGATGCGCACAGATTTTCCTGAAGATGCGCTCCCTTTTCCGGTCGCCATTACACACCTGCCCCTGCGCGACGCAGCTGCATCACCTGTTCGGGATTCCTCAACTGGGTCAACCCGTCGAGAGTCGCGCGAACGGTGTTGAAGGGATTGCCCCGCCCCAGCGTTTTCGAAATCACGTTGTGGGCGCCGACCAACTCGACGACGGCGCGCACGGCCCCGCCGGCAATGATACCGGTGCCCTCCTGAGCCGGCTTCAAAAGCACGTGCTCCCCTCCGAACAACCCGTGTACTTCGTGCGGGATCGTGCCCGACTTGAGCGGCACATGCACGAGGTTTTTCTTAGCCTGCTGTACCGCTTTCGCAATGGCCACAGGCACCTCGGCAGCCTTGCCTTTGCCGATACCGACCCATCCCTGACCGTCTCCGACGACCACGAGGGCGCAGAAGTTGAAGCGCTTACCGCCCTTCACCACCTTGGCCACGCGGTTGATGAAGACCACTTTGTCTTTCAAGCTCAGTTCGTCTGGATTAACTCGCACGCTCTGGTCACTCCTCTTTCTTCGGCTCGCCCCCTCCGCGAGGAAGGGCGAGGCATCACACTAGAACTGCAGGCCCCCTTCGCGGGACGCGTCAGCCAGCGCCTTGATCCGACCGTGGTACAACCGCCCGCCTCGATCGAAGACGACCGCGTGAATCTTGGCAGCCTTGGCGCGCTCGGCCAACAACTTTCCGACCGCCTTCGCCGCCACGATGCTCCCGGTCGACTTCAGCGACGTGCGCAGTGATTTGTCGAGCGAGGAGGCCGCCGCCAGCGTGGTCCCCTTCAGATCGTTGATGATTTGCGCGTAGATATGGCCGCGGCTCCGAAAGACGTTGAGCCGAGGGCGCTCGTCCGTGCCGAGAATCCGCTGCCGTACCCGCTGTTGACGACGTGCCAGTTGTCGAACTTTTTCTGCGCTATTCATACATGCCTACTTCCCGGTCTTTCCTTCTTTTTTCCTCAGCTTTTCGCCGGCGTATCGGACCCCCTTCTGCTTGTAGACGTCCGGGGGCTTGATAGCGCGCAGGTTCGCCGCGACTTGGCCGACGAGCCGTTTGTCCACGCCTTTGACGTTGATCAACGTCTGCTTGTCGATCTTAATGTCGATACCGGCCGGAATGGGGAACACGACCGGATTGATGTAGCCGACGTTGAAGCTCATCGTCTTGCCTTGGAGGGCCGCCTTGTAGCCGACGCCTGTGATTTCGAGATTCCGCTCGTAGCCCTTGGTGACGCCATGCACCATGTTGTGGAGTTCGGCGCGGACCAAGCCGTGGAGGGCGCGCACGTTTCGATCTTCGTTCGCTCTCGTGACGAGAACCTGCCCCTTCTCCACCGTGACGCCGATGCCTGGAGCGAGTTTCCAGTCGAGTTTCCCCAGCGGCCCCTTGATCGACACGATGGAGCCGTTCACCTTGACGTCGACCCCCGTGGGAACCTGAACGGGCTTTTTTCCAATGCGTGACATGAATTCCTCTACTCGTTTACCAAATGGAACAGAGCACTTCACCGCCCAAGCCGGCTTTGCGGGAAGCTTGATCGGTCATGATGCCCCGAGAGGTGGACAGAATGGCCATGCCGATCCCGTTCCGCACACGCGGAATGTTCTTGCTGCCGACGTAGACACGGCGGCCGGGTTTACTGATGCGCTCCATGCCGGTGATCATCGGCTGCCCTTCCGACACGTAGCGCAACTGCACTTTCAACACGGGATGGCCGTCTTCGGTTCCCGTCTCGACGCCCTGAATGAAGCCCTCGGCCTGGAGCACGCGCAACACTTCCCGCTTCAGCTTGGAAGCCGGAATCGTGACGGCTTCGTGTTGCCGCCGGGAACCGTTTCGCAACCTCACCAACAAATCGCTGATCGGATCTGTAACCATACGAACCCTTTCACCCCGTCCCGTTTCGCTCGTGAACTACCAACTGGCTTTGCGAACTCCTGGAATTTCACCCTTGAGGCTCAGCAACCGGAAACAAATTCTGCACATCTTGAATCGACGCAGGAATCCATGGACGCGGCCGCACACACCACAGCGGTGATATGCCCTCGTCTGGAACTTGGGCTTCTCCGCACATTTATTTCTCAGCGCGAGTCTCGACACGGTCAGGTCCTCCGTTGCTCGTTAGGTCCGGAAGGGCATGCCCAACTGCCGGAGCAATGCCTTGCCTTCGTCGTTCGTTCTGGCGGTCGTCACGATCGTAATATCCATGCCGTGGATCGACGCCACTTCGTCGTACTTGATCTCGGGGAAAATCAGCTGTTCTTTGAGCCCCAGCGTATAGTTGCCCCGCCCGTCGAACGCCTTCGGCGAGACGCCGCGAAAATCGCGGATACGCGGCAGCGCGAGCGTCACCAGCCGGTCGAAAAACTCGTACATCCGGCGGTTGCGCAGCGTCACCTTGGTGCCGATCGGCATGCCTTGCCGCAACTTGAACCCGGCGATCGCCTTCTTAGCCTTGGTCACAATCGGCTTCTGTCCGGTGATCTTGCCCAGTTCGCCGGCAGCGCTTTCGAGCAACTTGACGTTCTGCGTCGCCTCGCTCATGCCGACGTTGAGCACGATGCGCTCGAGCTTCGGCACCTGCATGACGTTCTTGTAGCCGAACTCCTTCATCAGGGCGGGCACCACTTGGTCCCGGTACGTGTCACGCAGCCTCGGCGCAAACTTCGACTCTTCGCTGCCGTCGTCCAAGGCCTGAGGCGCCTGGGCGCTTTCCTTTTTGGACGGCCGGCCCGCCGGCTTGCCGCCCTTTGCTTTCTTAGGATCCTTTGCGTCCGTCATGCAACCGTCCTCACTCCTAGTCGACCGCTTCCTTAGATTTTTTGCTCACACGCACTCGTCGGCCATCATCCTGCCGACGCAACCCCAATCGGGTCGGCTTCTGGGTCACGGGGCAGAAAAACATGACGTTCGAAATCGCCAACGGCGCTTCCCGTTCGAGAATCCCGCCCTGCTTGACCTTCTGATTCGGCTTCGTGTGGCGCTTGATCATGTTCAGCTTTTCCACCACGATTTTTCCGGCACCTCGATCGACGGACAGGACTTTCCCTGTCTTGCCGCGGTCGCGGCCCGCGATCACCATCACGGTGTCGCCTTTGCGGATGCGAGTCTTTTGCAGTGCTTCCACGATCACTCCTACCCGGTGCCGTTATAAGACTTCCGGAGCCAACGAAATAATCTTCATGAACTTCTTCCACCGCAGTTCGCGCGCGACCGGACCGAAGATACGCGTGCCGACCGGCTCGCCTTCTTTGTTGATCAGCACGCAGGCGTTGCGGTCAAACTTGATGTAGGATCCGTCTTCACGGCGGACTTCTTTCGTCGTCCGTACGATCACCGCGCGGCTGACGTCACCCTTCTTGACTGTCGCCTGGGGAATCGCCTCCTTCACGGCGACCACCACGACATCGCCCAGCGACGCATACCGGCGCTTCGAGCCGCCCAAGACGTGAAAACACATGGCCTGCTTGGCGCCAGAGTTGTCGGCCACATCCATATATGTGTAGTTCTGAATCATGATCGCGCTTCTTCCTCACCGCAGGCCGACCCGGCCTACTCCGCCCGCCCTTTTTCCAACACCTCGACGACGCGCCAGTGTTTTTCCTTGCTGATCGGCCTCGTCTCAATCAGTCTCACCCGATCGCCGATGCCGCAAGCGTTCTGCTCGTCGTGCGCCTTCAATTTCGTCATCCGGCGCAACACTTTGTGGTAGATGGGGTGGACCACGGACCGTTCGACCGCCACGACTACGGTCTTGTTCATCTTATTGCTGATGACGCGTCCGACCCATTCCCGTCGCTTGACCGCCGCCTCTGCCATACTCCCAACCCTTCCGCCTTAAGAAGGCTTCTTGTGTTCCGCCGCTTCCACTTCCCGTTGCAGGGTCTTCGCGCGCGCGATCGCCCGCTTGGTTTTTCTGATCTGCATGGGATTCTCGAGCCGCCCCGTTCCGAGCTGGAAGCGGAGATTGAACAGCTCTTGGGTCAGTTGCTTGGCTTTCTCGGCCAATTCTGGGCCGCTCAATTGTCTCAACTCTTTCAAATCCATACTGATGCCCAGTCCTTTATCGATTAAAATTCCCCGCGGGCCACACACTTGGTCGCGATCGGCAGCTTGTGTGACGCTAGGCGGAACGCTTCGTGCGCGATGTCGGGAGTGACGCCGCCCATCTCGTAGAGGATGCGGCCCGGTTTGACCACGGCTACCCAATATTCCGGATTGCCTTTTCCCTTACCCATGCGGGTTTCGGCCGGCTTCTTGGTGATCGGCTTGTCCGGGAAAATTCGCGTCCAGACCTGGCCGCCCCGCTTGACGTAGCGCGTGATGGCGATGCGCGCCGCCTCGATCTGCCGGCTGGTCACCCATCCGGGCTCAAGCGCCTTGAGACCGAACTCGCCGAGCGTGACGCTCCCGCCGCGGTAAGCCTTCCCCCGCATGCGGCCCTTCATCATTTTCCGGAACTTGACTTTTTTTGGTGCTAACACGATGTCCCCTTACGTAACTAACCGAGCCGCCGCTCGAATGCCGATTCAGGCTTGAGCGGCTGGGCCGGGAGCAACTCGCCTTTGTAGATCCACGTCTTCACCCCGATCTGCCCCATCGTCGTGTGCGCTTCTGCAAAACCGTAATCGACCTCTGCACGCAACGTATGGAGAGGCACCCGGCCTTCGCGATACCATTCGGTCCGGGCGATTTCCGCACCGCCGAGCCGGCCGGCGATCATGATCTTGATGCCCTGGGCGCCCAAGCGCAGGGCGGACTGCACGCTCCGCTTCATTGCCCGGCGAAACGCGACACGTTTCTCCAACTGGGTGGCCACGTTTTCGCTCACCAGCTGGGCGTCTAATTCGGGCTTCTTGATTTCCTTCACAGTGATGTACACCTGCCCGCCGTATTGCTTCTCGAGTTCCGCCTTCAACTTGTCGACTTCCGCACCCTTCCGGCCGATGATGATGCCTGGCCGGGCCGTGTGGATGATCACGCGCGTTTGATCGCCGGACCGTTCGATCTCCACCTTGGCGACACCCGCATGGAACAGCTTCTGCTTGACGATCTTGCGGATCTTGATGTCCTGGTGCAGCAGCTTGGCGTAATCCTTTCCCGCATACCAGCGGGAACTCCAGGTGTAGTTGTAGCCGAGCCGATAACCGATTGGATGTGTTTTCTGACCCATACGACGTTTGCCTCAGTTCTGCCGCGCCTCTCGGCCGCGGCTGGCTTATGACTTTGCGGACACTCCCGGCGCTTCCACGACGACGGTGATGTGACTGGTCCGCTTCTGGATCGCGTTCGCCCGGCCCATCGACCGAGCCCGGAATCGCTTATAAATCGGACCGCCGTTCACGTAGGCTTTCGAAACCCGCATCGATTCGCTGTCGCCCAACTCCTTTTGTTCGGCGTTGGCAACCGCCGACCGGAGCACCTTCTCGATCACCCGCGCCGCATGCCGGGGCAGGTGCTTCAACATCGCCAGCGCCATCGGCACCTGCTGCCCGCGGATCATGTCCACAACGGGGCGGGCCTTCCGAGGTGCCACACGAACGAACCGGAGTACTGCGCGTGCTTCTGCCATGTCCTCTTCCTTACCAGCTGAGATAGTCGTAACTTCCGGACGCTACTTCAGCGCCACGGCTTTTTCTGTCTTCGCCTGACCATGCCCCTTGAAGAACCGGGTCGGGGCGAACTCGCCCAGCTTGTGTCCAACCATGTTCTCCGTCACGAACACCGGGATGAATTTCTTCCCGTTGTGCACGGCGAACGTGTGGCCGATCATGTCCGGCACGACGGTCGACCGGCGCGACCAGGTCTTGATGATCTTGCGATCCTTCGTCTGGTTCATCTGCTCCACCTTCTTCAGCAGATGGTCGTCGACGAACGGCCCTTTGCTAATCGATCTAGGCATTGCGCACTCCTGACTTACGACGCGCGATGATGTACTTGTCTGTCGACTTGTTGTTGCGGGTCTTGTACCCCTTCGTCGGCAATCCCCACGGCGACACCGGATGCGGGTTACCCTGCCCGGATTTCCCTTCGCCGCCTCCGTGCGGATGGTCGACCGGATTCATGACCACGCCACGGACGTGCGGCCGGCGCCCGAGCCAGCGGGAACGGCCCGCCTTGCCTACGCTGATGTTCTCATGATCCACGTTCCCGACCTGGCCGACCGTCGCCATGCAGGCAGCCAGAATGCGTCGCATTTCTCCGGATTTGAGGCGCACCTGCACATAGTCGCCGTCGCGGCCCATCACTTGAGCGAATCCCCCGGCGCTACGGATCAACTGACCGCCCTTGCCCGGCTTCAATTCGATGTTGTGGATCGTCGTCCCGAGCGGCATGTTGGACAAAGGAAGGGCATTACCCGTCCGCACTTCGGCGTCCGCGCCGGACTGCAGCGTCTCGCCGACCTGAAGGCCGACCGGAGCCAGGATATAACGCTTCTCTCCATCCTTGTAGCCGAGTAATGCGATTCGGGCGGAGCGGTTCGGATCGTATTCGAGCGCGAGCACCTTGGCCGGAATCCCGACCTTCTCGCGGCGGAAATCGATCTTCCGGTAGAGACGGCGATGGCCGGCCCCGCGGAACCGCACTGTGATCCGCCCGTTGTTGTTGCGCCCGCCCGTCCGGAGATGGAACGTCGTCAACGATTTTTCCGGCTTCTTTTTGGTCAATTCCTCGGTCGTCACGATCGTCATGCCGCGGCGCCCAGAGGTAGTCGGCTTGAATGCTTTGAGTCCCATGCTGGCTTCTTTCCTTATGCGCTCTCGTAGATTTCGAGTTTTTCGCCCTGCTTGAGCTTGACGAAGGCCTTTTTCCAATCGGAACGTTTGCCGGAAAACCGACCAAGTCGCTTAATCTTCCCCTGCACGTTCATGACATTGACGCGCTCCACTTTCACTTTGAGCAGCGTTTCCACCGCCTGCTTGATTTGAAGGCGATTGGCGTCTGGGTGCACAAGGAATCCGACCGTATTGCTCGCTTCGCGCATCGCGGTAATTTTCTCGGTCAACAACGGCTGCACGAGCACACTGTGGAGATCGAGTTTCATGACCAGACCTCCTTGACTCGCGCGAGTTCCCGTTCAGGAATGACGATCGTTTTCGCCCGAACCACCTCGTACACGTTCAGGCCGTCAGGGCTCAGCACACTCACTTTCGGGAGGTTGCGCGCCGCCTGAGTGAGGCCGGAGTGGCTTTCGCCGGCCACCACCAACAGATGAGACCCGCCGCCGAATTGCCCGAGGGCTTTCGCCAGCAGCTTGGTCTTGGGCTGTTCCAAGGACAGATCGGACACAACTACGACCTGGCCGCCGGCCACTTTGGCCGACAGGGCGCTCTGGAGGGCCGCCCGATACTTCTTCTTCGGCATGCTGAACGCGTAGCTCCGCGGCTTCGGTCCGAACACCGATCCGCCGTGCCGCCATACAGGAGACCGGACGGATCCCGCCCGGGCCCGGCCGGTATGTTTTTGCTTCCACGGCTTCTTGCCCGATCCGCTCACTTCCCCACGGCGAAGCGTGGAGGCGGTTCCCTGACGTTCGCAGGCCCGCTGCATGACAACGGCCTCGTGAACCAGCGCCTGATGCGGCTCGCAACCGAAGACTTCGGCCGGGAGTTCCGCGGATCCGACTTTCCGCTTGCTCAAATCAATGACGTCGACGGTCGGCATGCCCTCTATCCCTTCTTCGACTTTTTCACGACTACCAGTCCGTTGGCGGCGCCCGGAACCGTGCCGCGAACGAACAGCAGATTTTCGTCAGGTCGCGACTCAACCACTTTTAGACGCTGTGAAGTCACTTGCTCTGCGCCCATATGCCCCGGCAGCGTCTTGCCCTTCCAGACGCGGGACGGAAACGAACTGGCGCCGATCGAGCCGGGCGCCCGGTGAAACATCGAACCGTGCGATTCGGGGCCGCCAGAATAATGGTGCCGCCGAACGACGCCCTGGAAGCCTTTTCCCTTGGACACGCCGGTCACATCGACCCAATCGCCCTTCTTGAAAATGTCCACCTTGACGGTCTGCCCCACAGCCACTTCTCCGGCCTTCTTGAACTCTTTCAGCGTCCGTGACGCAGGCGCCTGGTGCTTCTTGAGATGCCCCAGCTCGGCTTTCGACAACTTCCGCTCCTTCACTTCGTCATAGGCCAATTGCACTGCTTCGTACCCGTCATGTTCCTTCGTCTTGACCATGACCACGTGGCAGGGCCCGGCAGAAATCACGGTCACGGGAACCAACTGGCTCTCGTCGAAGACCTGCGTCATCCCAAGTTTTTTACCCAGCAACCCGTTCGTCATATTGAACTCGCTCTCAGCATTCAGCCATCAGCCAAGCAACGCTCCTTCAATCAGAAGCTGATTGCTAGACGCTGATCGCTCAGAGTTTAATTTCCACATCGACGCCGGCCGCCAGATTCAGCTTCATCAGCGAATCCATGGTCTCAGGCGTCGGCTCCATGATGTCCATCAGACGTTTGTGCGTGCGGATCTCAAATTGCTCGCGCGACTTCTTGTCGGCATGGGTCGCGCGCTGCACCGTGAACCGTTCAATCCGAGTCGGCAATGGGATCGGCCCCACGATCTTCGCTCCGCTCCGGCGCACCGTCTCAACGATCTCCGCCACGGACTGATCCAGAACGCGGTAATCGAACCCTCGCAACCTGATTCTGATTCGTTGATCGACCTTCACATCACGCTCCCCGGCTGTCCCTAGACAGCTCTCCGCATTAGGCTAAGATTTCGGTGACGACGCCGGAGCCGACGGTCTTGCCGCCCTCGCGCACGG
>CAZPYP010000013.1:13847-34064 GCA_964590845.1 uncultured Nitrospira sp. | reverse complement strand
ATGCCGCTGCGCCTGCGACTCACGCTGTGGTACGGCAGCGCGCTTGCGCTGATTCTCATCACCTTTTCCACGATCCTCTATCTCGTCACCGCCCGCAGCCTGCGCGATGCCATCGATCAATCCCTTGAGGAGACGGCGGCCGCGGCCGTCCGCTCGTTGGAAGAACGGGGGTTTCTCCCCTTGATCGACGAGGACGAGTTGATGTCGCAATTCCCGGAACTGGCGCGCATCGACAAGTTTTTTCAGATCTTCAGCCCCTCTGGCACCATTACGATCCGCTCTCCGAACGTCAAGCAGCACGAACTGCCCCTGAGCCGGCAAACCCTGGAAGTGGCCTTCTCCGGTCGAACCGTCTTCGAATCGGCCAAGTATCCCAAGGAGCCGCCGCTCCGCCTGATTTCCGTTCCTATCATCTACCGGGGAAACCTCCTCTACATTGTGCAGGTCGGCACCTCCCTGGAGTCCGTCGACCAGACGCTCAACCGGCTTCTGTTGGTGCTCTTGGTTACGATGCCGCTGGCCTTGGCTGTCTCATTGGCGGGCGGCTGGTTCCTCGCCGGCCGAGCCCTGCGGCCGGTCGACGCCATCACGCTCGCGGCAAAACGCATCGCCGGCGGCGACTTGACGCAACGACTCAACGTCCCGGCTTCCGCCGATGAAATCGGCCGATTAGCCGAGACCTTCAACAATATGATCGCCCGCCTCGAAACCTCGTTTCGTCAGATTCGCCAGTTCAGCAGCGATGCCTCGCACGAGCTCCGGACACCGTTGACCGTCATGAAAGGAGAAACCGAGCTGGCCTTGCGCAGGCCGCGCGAAGCGGCGGACTACACCGTCGTGCTGGAAAGCAATCTGGAAGAAATCGACCGCATGACGCGGATCGTGGACGAGTTGCTGTTTCTCTCGCGCGCCGATATGGGCGAAGTCAAAATGGAGCATCTCCCGGTGAAACTGGAATCCCTGCTGGAGGACATCCACCGACAGGCCTCGCTGCTCGGACAAGAACACGACATTCGGGTCGAATTGGGGCTGAACTCCCCGGCGGTGGTCCTGGGGGACGAGCTGCGGCTCCGGGAGCTGTTCTTGAACCTCGTCGACAATGCCGTCAAGTATTCCAAGCGAGGCGGGGCGGTGAACCTCACCTTGGAGACTCTTTCGGAAGAAGCGAAGGTCACGATCTCCGATAACGGAATCGGAATCTCACGTGAGGATCAATCCAGAATTTTCGATCGGTTTTACCGCACCGACGATGCCCGCGCCCATACCAAAAAGGGTACCGGCTTGGGGTTGGCTATCTGCGCCTGGATCGCCGAGTCCCATCGTGGACACATCGACGTCGCCAGCGAAGTCGGCAAAGGATCGACCTTCACGGTCTCGCTGCCGCTGGCCCCTCGATCGTCTTAAGAACTTCTAATACCTGCCTAATCACCCTCTCATCGCCGGTTGTTACGTTGCCTTCTATCGGTATCTCAACAAGGTGACCGTTCAACCGGATCGATCGGCATTAATAAGGAGGGGCATCATGTCGCAGTCGTTGTCTCGCAGGATTCTCAGTGCGTCTGGCGTCGCCCTGTTGGGCGCGGCCCTGGTTTGGGGCGGCCAGTTGGTGACCAGCTCCCACGCCTCATCCAGCGCTTCACCAGCCGCTGCCGTGGCGGCTCCTTCGCCGCCGGCCAACGGTTTCACGGAAGTGGCCAAATCCGTCACGCCGGCCGTCGTGAACATTACGACCGTCACGGCGGAGAAGGTGTCCGACGGCCGTACCATGCCGGATGAACTCCGTGAGCGTATGGAAGAATTTTTTGGCGGCCCGAACGGCCCTTTCGGCCCCCGAGGATTTCGCGGGCCACAAGGTCCCGGAGAACCCCGAGGCCATCGCGGCGGAGGACAGGGCTCCGGCGTCATCGTATCAGCCGACGGGTATATCCTGACCAACAATCACGTCATCGATGGTGCCAAGGAAGTCACGGTGACTCTGCCGGACAAACGGGAATACAAGGGGACGATCGTCGGCGCGGACCCTAAGACCGACTTGGCTGTCGTCAAGATCGAGGGCCAGAACCTGCCGACCGTCGCATGGGGCGACGCCACCAAGCTTCAGGTCGGAGAGTATGTGCTGGCGGTCGGTAATCCCTTCGGTTTGAATTCGACCGTCACGCTCGGCATCGTCAGCGCTCTGGGACGAGGCCACATGGGCATTACTCAGTATGAAGACTTCATTCAGACGGATGCCGCGATCAATCCGGGAAACTCCGGCGGCGCCTTGGTCAATACCAGAGGGGAATTGGTGGGCATCAATACCGCCATTTTCTCCCAAAGCGGGGGCTATCAGGGTGTGGGATTCGCCGTTCCGACCAGTATGAGCAAACCCATTTATGAGAGCCTGATCAAGACCGGCAAAGTGGTGCGGGGATTTCTCGGGATCGGCATTCAGGATCTCAACCAGGACTTGGCCAAGTCCTTCGGCATCAAAGACGCGAAAGGCGCGCTCGTCAGCGATGTGAGGGAGGACGGACCTGCCGAGAAGGGCGGCATGAAACAAGGGGATGTTATTACGTCGTATCAAGGTTCGCACGTTGAAGATGCGGTCACTCTGCAGCGAATGGTTACCCGTACCGCGGTGGGGACCAAGGTCCCGGTCAAGGTTATGCGCGATGGGCACGAGAAGGAGCTGATCATGACGATCGGTGAACTTCCGGAAACGACGAAGACCGCGAAAGCGGAGGCAGAAGAGCGCCAGTACGCGTTCGCCGGCGTCGCGGTTCAGGACCTGGACAAAGACACGGCGAAAGAGCTGGGCATGAAGGGGAAGGCGACTGGAGTCGTCGTAACGAAAGTGGATCCCGACAGCGGAGCCGAGAAGGCCGGTCTGCAACCGGGCGACGTAATCCGTGAGATCAACCGTCAACAGGTCAAATCGGTGAAGGACTTTGAACGGGTGTCATCGGAGGTCAAGAAGGGCGACAACGTGCTGATCTTGATTAACCGGCGCGGTAACGCCCTGTTTCTGAGTGCGAAGGTCTAACGGTTCTCCTTCCGGGGGGTGAGGGTGAGGCTTAGCCTCACCCCACAACCTCTGAGCTAGTCGAAAACCACGATTCTCTTGCCATCAGTCTTCTAACTAGAGTGTCTCGGCCGAAGTCGTCAATGAAACCGGTGACGCGGGCCACGATCCCTTTGCGATCATGGCAATGGACAAGGAGCATTACGGATTCTTCCCTCTGAGCCATCATGGATACTTGCTCCTATGTGTCGGTCGAACTGGAGGACGCCGTCAGCCAACGATATGCCCGACGAGGTCGAACGTGGCCGCATCCGTGATCTTCACTTTGACGAGGTCTCCAGGATGTCCAACGCCGTCGTTGATGTAGACGACACCGTCGATTTCAGGCGCCAACCCCTGATGGCGCCCTTCAAGGAGATGCTCGGTTTCTTCCGACGGACCGTCGATCAAGACCTCGAGCACCGAACCGACCAACGCACGGCTTTTGGCGGCCGAAACGGATTCCTGAACGGCTAACAGCTGGTTTCGGCGTTCCTCCATGACCGCCCGTGCTACTTTGCCCTTCATCTCGGCGGCAGGAGTATCGTCTTCGTCTGAGTAAAGAAATGCGGCGACCCGGTCGAATTCGGCGGTCTCGACGTACTGCATGAGCTCATTGAACGTCGCCTCCGACTCCCCGGGAAACCCGACAATGAACGCGGTGCGGAACGTCACGCCGGGAATGCGGGACCGGATCCGGTCCACCAGTTTCTCGATTGCCGCGCGACTGCCCAGACGATGCATACGCGTCAGCATCCGGTCGTTGATATGTTGCAACGGCATATCGATGTACTTGGTGATCTTTTCTTCTCCCGCGTAAAGATCGAGCAGCTCGTCCGTTACCTGTTGCGGATACAGATAGAAGGGCCGGATCCAACGGAGATCTGCGACCTGCACCAGTTCACGCAACAGCGCCACCAGCCCCTGGCGCAACCCTAAATCCACACCATAGTTGATCGTATCCTGCGAGATCAGGTTGATCTCCTTCACACCTTCTGCCGCGAGACGGGTGGCTTCGGCGACGATCGATTCGATCGGCCGGCTGCGCTGCTTCCCTCGCATCAACGGAATCGCACAAAAGGCGCAGTTGCGGTTGCATCCTTCGGCGATCTTCACATAGGCGCTGTGCGTCTTCCCGAGACGGAGGCGGGGAGCCAACTCGTCGTACAAATACGGTGGCTTGCTCATCCAGACTCGCTGGTGACGTTTTTTAGGTGCGAGTAACTCGCGACAGATATCGGCGATCTTGCCGAACTCCCCGGTCCCAACGACGCCGTCGAGTTCCGGCAGTTCTTTCAGCAAGTCCCCTTGATACCGCTGGGCCAGGCAGCCGGCAGCGATCAACACCCGGCAGGCACCGGATTTCTTGAGCCGGCCATGTTCGATGATCGTGTTGATCGACTCCTGCTTCGCCTCTTCGATGAACCCACAGGTATTGATGATGACGACGTCGGCCAGTTCCGCCTTGCCGGTGAGCTCGAACCCGTCGGCCATCAACGTCCCGAGCATGACCTCCGTGTCGACTTGGTTCTTGGAACAGCCCAGGTTCACGAACCCGATCGTGGTGGCCTTGCTCCGCGATCGGGACACCTTGGCGTCTTTCGTTTCTTTGCGGCGATCAAGTTGAATCAATGGCGGTACCATAGACCGAACAGTCTACGAGACGGTGAAAAAGCCTGTCAAACCCCTGCAGAAGCCTCTTGCGAGGCGTAAGACGATTCCCCTAAAGTGGCGCTATGATCCGCACGTTCCAAGGTATCAAGCCGACCATTCCGGACTCCTGCTTCATCGAAGACACCGGCATCGTCATCGGCGACGTCGTGATGGGAGAGGACTGCAGCGTTTGGTTCCACGCGGTCGTCCGAGGCGACGTCAACTACATCCGCATCGGCAGCCGGACGAACGTTCAGGACCTCTGCATGTTGCACGTGACCCATGATACCCATCCGCTGGTCATCGGCAACGAAGTGACGATCGGCCACAGCGTCGTCCTGCACGGCTGCACGGTGAAGGACCGCGTGCTCATCGGCATGGGCTCGATCATCATGGACGGAGCCGTGATCGGCGAGGATTCGGTCGTCGGAGCCGGAGCCTTGATCACCGAGGGCACGATCGTCCCGCCCAGGAGTGTGATCTTGGGCTCACCGGCCAAGGTGAAACGACCGGCGACCGATCAGGAGCTGGCGTGGATCAAAGAGTCCGCCTCGAACTATGTCCGCTATGCGAACCAGTATGTGAGCGGCTCGTCCAAGGCCAGGACCGGATTTCACGTCTAGCGCGTCCTTCGCCTCAGCTTCGCTCCCACATGAACAAAGCAAATCGGGTCCCCCACCAGCGCGGTCCGGTATTGCCGTCGTTCGACGAGGTACGGGACGTTGTGCCGATGGCACCAATCCGCGATCCAGACGACTTCTTCGCTCGAGGTCGTCACGAGCCCGGGCAGGGACAGTTTCGGCAGACAACGGTCGACGATCGACCGCGCGACCCGTCGCTCCGCCTCAAACCGTCGAGGATCGAACGACACGGGATCGGCACGCCCGTAGGAAAGAGGCGCCAGGTGCGGGAACCGCTCCGGATCGTTCAACACGCTGACCATCCAGAGATGATCGTACCGGCCCTTCGCGGTGGAAGCATCTCTCGGAAAAAACCGGATCGGCGTGGAGCGGCAGCTTCGATTAAGGGAGACCACTTCCGAACGGCGAAGGTTGTAAGGACATACCACTCGGTTCAGCTCGCAGGCCTCGACGATCAACGGCGGCAACTCTGCCACGCCTGCCCCGATGTACAAGCTCCGGCCGCCTTCGCGTAGCCGTCGGAGCAAAGCTTCGGCAACGATCTGGCCGAGCCGGCGGGCCGGCTCTCGCTTGGCGTTCCAGAACTCGTCGCCGCCTTCATAACAGTAGACTCGGCCGAGTCGGCGATACTCCAACCTCCGGAACAGGCCCGTGATCATCTGCCTCGTGGCGCGGGAAATCTTTCTCCGGCTGTTCATGACTGGCTCCCAAGGGCATGGGCATGGACCGTCCGGAGTACCACCTCACTGACCTGCTCGATGAAATGAACGTCGAGTGTCTCGATCGTATCGGTCGCTCGATGATAATGGGGGTTTCTGAAGTCCGCGGTATCGGTCAGCATGACGGCCGCAAATCCTTCGTCCCAGAACGAGGCATGATCGCTTCGTCGGACGTCCGGCAGCTGCTCGCCGCATCCCGGCACAGCGAGGCAGATGGTCGGAAGAGGAGGATGGATCGCGCTCGCGTTCTCTTCAATTGAGCCGGCCAGTGAACGCGACCGGTCATTTCCGATCACCGCGAGAAAATCTCCTGTCGATGGAACCGTGATCGGCAATCCGGCCGGAGCCTGCTGCGAACCGGCTGTGCGATCGGTATATCCCACGCATTCGAGGACAATAGCTCCGGTCAACGGTTGCGAAGATCGGCGCAGTCTCGACACGAACGCCCGACTGCCCAGCAATCCTTCTTCCTCCAGACAGAAGGCGGCGAGCCAGACCGGTCGATTCACTGGCGTCCGTCTCAGCCGGTAGGCGACTTCCAGCAACACTGCCAAGGCGCTGGCATTGTCATCGGCGCCGGGAGATCCGGCGACGGTATCATAATGGGCGGCCACGAGGAGGGGAGGGGCTTGGAAGCCGATCGAGGCCGAGGAAGAGGCCTTGACGGCCAGCACGTTGCGATACGTCTGTCTCCTCGCGCCAAACGCTTGAGTGGTCGTGTGCCACCCCTGTTTCGACAATTCCGTCGCCAGATAGCGCTCGGCTCGGCGAAGCGCTTGCGGCGCCGTCACCGGGTGCCGATCTCCCGTCAGGATCTGAAGGTGTCGGAGGATTCTGCTGCGAGGACTGGACAAGGGTGGACGACGGTCAGGCTACGCCGTGATCTCGGTCCCGATGCCTTTGCGCGTGAACACTTCGAGCAAGATCGCATGGGGCATGCGGCCGTCGATGATGTGGGCCTTACCGACGCCCTGCTCGAGTGCATCCAGGCAAGCATGGACCTTGGGCAACATACCTTCCGTGATCGTGCCCTTCTTGACCATCCGCTGGACGTCCTTCCGCGACACGGTCGACAGGTGACGGCCTTGGGCATCGCGGATGCCCTTGATATCCGTCATCATCACGAGTTTCTCCGCGCGCAGCGCCCCGGCGATGGCCCCTGCGACCAGATCGGCGTTGATGTTATAGGTGTTCCCTTCCCGATCCGTGCCGATCGGCGCAATGACCGGGATGTAATGGTCACCCTGCAGCTTGAACAACAGGCTCGGATCGACCTTTTCGATGTCGCCGACGAATCCGAAGTCGCTGGCGGCGTCCTCTTCATCGAGATCGCGCTCCAGGCTTTCGGCCCAGGCCTTGGCGGTCAGCGGCTTGCTCAAAATCAGCCCGCCGTCCTTGCCGCTCAGTCCGACGGCGCTGCCGCCATGCCGGTTGATGAGGTCGGTGATTTCCATGTTGATCTTTCCGGCGAGCACCATTTCGACGATTTCCATCGTCGCTTCGTTCGTGACGCGCACGCCGTGAAGGAACTTCGATTCGATGCCCAGCCGGTCAAGCATCTTGTCGATCTGCGGCCCTCCTCCATGGATGATGACCGGATTGATACCGACATATTTCAACAAGACGATATCCTGCGCGAACCGTTCTTTCAGTGACGATTCGGTCATGGCGTTGCCGCCGTACTTGATGACGATGGTCTTGCCACGGAAGGTCCGGATATAGGGCAACGCCTCGATCAGGACGTTGGCTTTCTTGATGAGCTTATTCATCGTCCACTCCTCGAAGGATCGTGCGGCTCCATCTGGGGCACGACCATATCACGACAGACCGTTCCAGGCACAGAGGGAAATGCGCGCCTGCAGCAGCGGCTACGGTTTTTCCGGCTTGCCGGCTCGGGGATGGGCCTTGTCATACACCGCCAGCAATTGGTCCGTCGCCAGGTGCGTGTACTTTTGGGTCGTTCCCAGGGAGGCATGCCCCAACATTTCCTGAATGGCCCGCAGGTCCGCCCCTTCGTCGAGCAGATGGGTGGCAAATGAATGACGGAGCGTGTGGGGACTGACGGAACCGCCGGTCAACCGTTTCGAATAGCTCGCGACCAGCCGTGCGACGCTTCGCGTCGTCAACCGTCCGCCGCGGTAGTTCAAAAAAACCGGCGCCGATTCCTTCGTTGTACTCGCTGACGGTTTCAATGATCGTCGATAGGCCTTGATCGCCTCGACGGCGATGTCACCGATCGGCACGATCCGTTCCTTTCGCCCTTTTCCCTTCAGGCGGACGAGCCCCTCCGAGGGACGAAAATCATCGACATCGAGTCCCACGAGTTCACTGACACGGGCGCCGGTCGAGTAGAGTGTTTCGAGCAAGGCGCGGTCTCGAAGCGCCCCGGAAGAGGGTCCTTCCGGAAATGACATCAGGGCCCCCGCGTCGTCTTTGGTCAACACCCGCGGAAGCCGCTTGGGTAGCTTGGGTGTGCGGATATCTTCGACCGGGTTACGGTTGATCCGACCGGTGCGGAGCAGAAATCGACAAAAGCTTCTGATGCAGGCGAGCTTCCTGGCCAACGAACTCCGCTTGTCCCCTTTCCGGTCGAGCCACTCCAAATAGGCTCGGATCGTGTCGGAAGTCAGCGCATCAAGGTTCAAGGGGAGATCGAGCCGTCGCGACGACTGAAGAAAGCTGCCAAATTGCCGAAGGTCGGAGGCATATCCCCGGAGCGTCTCACTGGAAGCGCCGCGCTCCAGAGTCAGGAATTGGAGGAAAGCCCGGACTGCGTCATCCATGCGGCAAAATCCTGGAGCGCTCTTTGAGAGATCTGCTGTCGTTTGCGCTCTTTGTCGCGGACCGGTGAAGCCAGCGGAGGAAACAGGCCGAAGTTCGTATTCATGGGCTGAAAATGTCGCGGATCGGAGGTTGTGATGTAATTCAGAAGGCAGCCATGAGCGGTCGTGGGCGGCGGCGCAAAAAGAGGCTGCCCCGACAGACCCCGCGCCGCGTTGATTCCCGCTAAACCTCCCATGGCCGCCGAATCCGTGTAGCCTTCTACCCCGACCAGTTGCCCAGCGAATAAGAGCGTATTGCGCGCCTTGAACTGCAGCGTGTTCGTGAGCAGCTGGGGCGCGTTGATAAAGGTATTTCGGTGAAGACTTCCGAAGCGAAGGAACTCGGCTTGCTCAAGGCCGGGAATCATCCGAAATACCCGTTTCTGCTCTCCGTAGGTCAGCTTGGTCTGGAATCCCACGAGGTTGTAGCAGGAGCGGTGCGCGTTTTCCGTTCGTAACTGCACTACAGCATAGGGCCTGGCGCCTGTTCTTGGGTCTTCGAGACCCACCGGTTTCAGCGGACCGAACTGCATCGTCTGCCGGCCCCGTTCCGCCATGACTTCGATCGGTAAGCAGGCCTCGAAATAGGGGGTCTTCTCAAACTCTTTCGGTTGGACCTTCTCGGCCGCCAGCAAAGCATCATAAAACGCATTGTAGGTCGCCTCGTCCATTGGACAGTTGAGATAATCGTCTCCACCCTTGTCGTAACGAGAGGCGCGAAAGGCGACGTCCATATTGATCGATTCCGCATCGACGATCGGCGAAATGGCATCGAAAAAATAGAGATGACTGGAATGCGTCAAGCGGGCGATCGCCTGCGACAACGCGTCGGAGGTCAAGGGACCCGTTGCGACGATGCACCAACAGTCGGTCGGGATCTCCTTGATCTGTTCGCGAAAAATCCGGATGTTTGGATGGCCTTCGAGCGTTTGCGTAATCTTGAGTGAAAACTGTTCTCGATCCACCGCAAGAGCGGAACCGGCCGGCACACGGACTTGATCGGCCACGCGCATAACAAGAGAGTCCAACCGGCGCATCTCCTCCTTGAGGATGCCGGGGGCGCTGTGGGCATCGAGAGACCCCAGCGAATTGGAGCAAACCAATTCGGCTAACCCGCTGGTTTTGTGGGCGGGGGTCGCCTCTTTGGGTCGCATTTCATACAGTGTCACCCTTGCGCCTCGGCTCGCCGCCTGCCAGGCCGCCTCGGACCCGGCCAGTCCTCCACCGATCACCACGACGTCATCGCGCATTGGTACCAAACTCCAGAGGAAAGGTAATGGGGGAAGAGCATTGTAAGAACCGATTTTTGACGCTGTCAAGGCGACCAACGCAGCGTCTATCATCGAGCGCACATTTACCCATAATATGGGGAGGTCCGACGTTCAATTGATCTCGTTTGAAAGGCTGTGTTAAATTCGGCCTCCGTGGGCGATTAGCTCAGTGGCAGAGCGCTTCCTTCACACGGAAGAGGCCACAGGTTCGATACCTGTATCGCCCACCATGCCTCATTTCCTCCTTGGGTGCCCCTCACAAGGCACCTTCCGCTTGCCCAATACCGATATCGGTGGAAATCTGGACAGATTTCGGGACCTCGGCTACACTTCCTCTACAGAGAAACAGAAGACTCCCGAACTGCTACGACTAGAGAGGTTATATGATGAAGACCACGATGGCGGCTCTTGCGATCTTCATGCTCGGTGGCATGGCTGGCTGCACCCACAATCAGCAGACGGTTGACGCGAACGGGGAATATGTCGCTCCTGCAAGCATCTACAGTGTCATGGACAGCACCTCCTTGGTGTACACCGACGTCGCGGCCGGTGCAGCGGCCAATGATAACCCCTGGCGCTGGGCCGGATTCCTGCTGAACCCCGTTGGACAGGGCCTCGATTACGGGGTCAATCGGCCGATCTATACCTTGAGCAGCAAGATGCCTTATCTCTTCGGCTACACGAGCGAAGACGCGATGCTGGACAGCCAGCGCCGATAATCACCTCTTTCCGCTTAACCTCTCGACCGCCCGCTTCCTAAAGAAAGCGGGCGGTCTTGCTTCCGCCGCTAGCAAACTGCCGGTCGTTTCGGTATTCTCCCTTCAATGTCTGTCCGGATCCGCCACCCTCTCCAAGTACCAGGTCCGCCTGTCGTTTCTTACATCCTCTCTGTCAGTCTTGCGCTATGGCTGTCAGGATGCGAAACTCCTAACCCGCATCCGAACCTTCCTCCGTCCGAAACCGACTTGATCCTCCTCAAGCCCGGTACGTTGTGCAGCAAAAAGTCCGACTTCCTGCGGGCCAACCCCTCTGTAGGCCAGAAGGGCAAGCCCTGGGGGACGGGGCAGGAACTCTTAATTCCGGCCGAGCGCAGTTCGTCGCATGGAGACGAGTCCTATTTCTTCGACGAGGACGGTCTCTTAGTCGGTACGCTGTTTACCTTTACCTCTGGACTCGACCTCAAACCCTATCCAGTCCTTCGGCACACCCTGACGCTGTTGAAACCGGGCTTGGAGTTCTATCTCACGGTGGCCAACCTCTCGACCAAGTCCGACATGGATTCCAGCGCCCTTTACGAAACGGGCGACGAAAAAACTACCACGCAGTACCTGGTCACCGGACCCCGAGACCGACCAATCTTGTTGCAGACCTCGGTTACCACCGATCCCTACGTTCGCCTCTTCTCTCCCTACCGCCGGGATTTTCTCAACCGGCTTCGACAGCCCGGCAATCACAAGTCCGGACCGTCCATCGACAGCCAAGGGGCGGAGGATAAAGAGCCCTTCGCCTCTCTCCAGCAGTTCGCCAGAGGGCAAACTGCCCAACTCTCATATTGTGGCGCACAGCAGTATGACGTAGCTGCGGATGCTTATCAGAAAGCCATTGGCAATGGCTTTACCAACAAGGTGTGGCTGGCGGAAGCCCACCATAAGTACGGGCAGTCTCTCTTCGGTCTTGGTCAGTACGAAAAAGCGAAGGCGGAGATGCTTCAGTCCTTGGCCATCAGGCCGAATACACCGGAGATTTTGAACAACCTCGGTACGGTCCATCAGAAACTCGGGGATAAGAGCGCCGCGTTGGCCGCGTTCGAAAAGGCGGTGCTGCTGAAGCCGAACTACGCGATCGCGCGCTTCAATCTCGCGGAGTCGGTCGAGTTCACGGACCAAAAACGCGCGGTAACGGAATATGAAACCTTCCTGGCCCTCGTGGAAGGCATACCCGAAGAAGCCGACCGCATCGCTCTCGTGAAACAGCGCATCAAGGCGATGAAGGGACACTGACCAGGGTCGGAAGTCGAGTGGGTCTTTGAAAGCGAGAAGAGAACCTATCGGCGAAATTTTTCTTCCTGCTCTTGGAGCGTCTTGCAGGCGATGCAGAGGGTGGTCACGGGGCGGGCTTTCAGACGTTGGTAGGGGATTTCTTCTTCGCAGCGTTCGCATATTCCGTAGGTGCGCTTCTTCAGACGGTCGAGGGCTTCGTCGATCTTCTTGAGCAGCTTCTGTTCACGCTCCTTGATGCGCATCGTGAAATTCTGGTCCACCTCCGCCGACGCTTGGTCGCTCACGTCAGGAAACGCCTCTTGTCCGCCGCGCTTTGTCAGCCCTTCGCCGGCTTCTTCCAGAATGGCTGACCGTTGTTTCTGAAGATCACGCTGGATCGCGGCATATTTTCCTCCGGACGCGGGGGCTTTGCGTCCACGCCTGCCAGAGTCTTTCGAGGCGGTTGATCCGGTCGTGTGTTTGGTGGGCTGGCGCACTTTCATGGTCTCACTCGCATGCACCGCAGAGGCAGGATCGACTATAGCAGGGGGCCGGAAAGAGGGTCAATGCCACCACCATGGTGGAGAGGCCGTCACAAGTCTCGGCGTCCTTCGATCGACTTGAGCAGCGTGACTTCGTCGGCGTATTCGATGTCCATTCCGACGGGAATCCCATACGCAATCCTCGACACGCGGGCTCCGAGCGGTTTCAACTGATTCGTCAAATAGATCGCCGTGGCTTCCCCTTCGATCGTGGGATTGGTGGCAAGTATGACTTCCTGAATGTCTCCGAGTTTGACCCGGTCGATCAGTTCCTCCGCCCGAATATCCGACGGCCCGACTCCGTCCAGTGGGGAGAGCGCACCGAGCAGGACATGATACAGCCCCCGGTAGGCCCCGGCGCGTTCGACAGCATAGAGGGTACTGGGCTCTTCCACGACGAGAATTTTCGTCTGGTCCCGCTTGGGATCGAGACAGAACTCACAGAGTTCTCCTTCGGCGATGTTTCGGCACTGCCGGCAAAAGGACAATCCGTCCTTCACGGCACGGATGGCATCGGCTAACCGCAACGCGTCCTCTCGCTCGGCTTTGAGAACATGAAAGGCCAACCGCTGAGCCGTCTTCTGCCCGATACCCGGCAGCCGAACGAGTTCACGAACCAACCGCGCCAGCAATCCCTGTTGGTCGACGGCCATCGGTCAGAACATCCCAGGAAGGTTCATTCCGCCGGTCACGGACTTCATTTGTGCGGCCATCATGTCGCGCGCTTTCTTCAGGGCGTCGTTTGTGGCGGCCAAAACCAAGTCCTGCACCATCTCTGTATCGCCGCTTGTGAGGACATCGGGGTTGATCGCGATGCCGACAATTTCCATCGCCCCGTTCGCGGTCACGGTGACCATCCCGCCTCCGGCCGTGCCGGCCACAGTCTGACTGGCGGCTTGTTCCTGAATCTTGGCCATCTGGGCCTGCATGGCCTGGGCCTGCTTCATGATGTTGGCCATATTGCCGAACGGATTCTTCATTCTTGCACCTCTTTCACCTGGGGAACCGGTCTGACGTCCGCCAACTCCGCGCCGAAGATTTCCAGCGCCTGCCTGACGACCGGATGAGCCTTCGCACGCTCGAACATCACTAGTTTTTGTTCCTGTTCCTTGGCCGCCCGCACCTGGGCCATCGTCGGTCCGGGCGGTTCAGCTTCCGTCTGCTCCACCACGCGCAAACGCACCGCCTGGCCATTCAGCCGCTCGCAGAGCGAGGCCAACGCCTGAATGTTGTCCGGCTTTTCCAACATGGCGCGAGCGACGGTCGCTTGTTTGGCAAATCCGATGGTCACGACATTGCCGTCGATGCCGACGAGTCGACCCATCTCCAAGAACGGTGCAATGTTCGGATAGGTCTGCGTCACTTCTTCCTGAAAACGCTCCCAGTTCACCGCCACCGGTCGGGCTACCGGGGAGGCGGCAGGCATTGCCAGGGCCGCGGGAACCGGTTGGTCGGTCTTGGCCGGCCGGCCGGCCTGAAGCGCCGGCCCATCTTGCTGGGCAACCGGCTGCGCGCGTGGGGTTTTTGACGGAAGCGGCGTCGGACGCAACGGGGCTGCTGTGGGGAGAGCGCTCGTCGGACGATCGGACCCGCCCGTCGCCGTGGAGCGCGGTGGGCCCGGCGGAGTTCCACGCTCGGCCGCCACGTTCTGCCCTCGTGGTTCCGTTCTCGCGTCCACTTGCTTGAGTAGCCGCGTGGCGCGGACCGCCGCGGTCTCCAACACGAACCGCGGATGAGCGCTCAGCCTCAACCCATCCTCAGCCTGGGTAAAGATCGCGAAGAGCTGCTGGAGTTGTTCGGGCGAGAGCGAACGGCTGTCTGTCTGTAACTGGGTCAGGTCTTCCGCCGAAGCTTCGATAAGTGCCGGCCATTCTTGCGCCGGTGTCACCGACGCGACCAACATGTGACGAACATACTCGACGATATCGGCGCAGTACGCGCGCAAGTCGTGGCCCTGGTCCAACAGCTGCGCCAACACCCCAAGTGCCGACGCACTATCCTGGGTGAGGATCGCCCGGATCATGGCGCGAAGCATTTCCTGGGGGACCGCTCCGAGCAGCGCTTCCAAATCGCTATGGACGATGGTCTTGCCGCCGAATGCGACCGCCTGATCCAGCAAGCTGAGTCCGTCCCGCATACTGCCTTCGCTGGCCCGAGCCAACGCCGCGAGGCTGCGGTCCTCGATCCCGATGCCGTCCTGGGCGACCACATGGCGCAAGCGCTCGATGATTTCCGCCCTCGCGATGCGGCGAAAATTATAGTGTTGGCACCGGGACAAGATCGTCGCAGGAATCTTGTGAATCTCGGTGGTCGCAAAGATGAACACCACGTGCGGCGGCGGTTCTTCGAGCGTCTTGAGCAAGGCATTGAAGGCGGAATTCGAGAGCATGTGGACTTCGTCGATGATGTACACACGATAGTGCCCGCGAAACGGGGCGAACTTGACGTTCTCCCGGATCTCGCGCACGTCGTCCACGCTCGTATTGGAGGCGCCGTCGATTTCGATCACGTCGACGGAGGTGCCCAGCGCGATCTCCGTACAATTGGCGCAGCGGGCACACGGTGTGCCGGTCGGCCCCTGTTCGCAATTCAAGGCCTTCGCCAGAATGCGGGCGACGGTCGTCTTTCCCACTCCACGGGTGCCGGAAAACAGATAGGCCTGCGCAATGCGTTTGGTGGTAATGGAATTGATGAGGGTCTGGACGACATGCGGCTGACCGATCACATCGTCGAACGTCCCGGGCCGATACTTTCTGGCGGAGACTTGGTAATCCATTTGTGGTTCCAGCGGAATACTCAAACGGGTTTCTCAGCAAGGCCGCAGGGCGCCCAGGCTGCGAGGCGTACTTGTGTCCCGTACGTCGAGTGGTCTGCGCGCCCGAGAACGAAGCTGGAAGCCCGTTTCAGCATCCCGAACAAGCGGGGCCAGGTGATCCTGCGGCACCCAGGACTTTCTGTTTACCGTTGCTTCCTTCCGGACCTGGCGGGGTTCACAGGGTTCTGTTGCACAGGGCCCAGCCCCTAGCTCAAATTCAACCTTTCAATCGACTCATGAGAACACTTGAAGTGCTCATCCGCACGCATCAATCACGATACAGCGATAAAGAGCGCGCGGGTCACACGAAGTGTGGTATGGCGGAGAGGGTGGGATTCGAACCCACGGTCGAGTTGCCCCGACGCATGCTTTCCAAGCATGTCGATTCGTCCACTCTCGCACCTCTCCGCGACGAAATCGAAGTGCGGATCTTAGCACGCGCTCCAGTGAGCGGCAAGGCGCGCATTTGACCGACTCGCGCACCTTTCCTATACTGCCGAGGGCTCACAGGAGGTGTTGTGATGAAGATCCTATTCGGGCTGCTCGCCGTCGTCGCGCTTCTCATCGGCGCACTGCTCGCGCTGCCCTTTCTCGTCGATCTTGCCGCCTATCAAGATCAGTACAAGCCGCTGATCGAGGAGGCCCTCAACCGGAAGATTCAACTCCAAAGCATTCGGCTGACCATCTGGCCCCGCCTCGGAGCCCGCGTCGCCGGGTTTACGGTCCTCGATGATCCATCGTTCGGCACCGGTCCGTTCGCGTCGCTGAATTCGCTCGACGTCGGGGTGAAACTCTGGCCGCTCCTTAGCGGCAAAGTCGAGGTCGAAGAGATCACCCTTCGCGAGCCCGTCATCACCGTCATCAAGAACAAGGCGGGCGTGACGAACGTCTCAACCATCGGACCGAAGACCGCATCGTCGGCCGCTCCCCAGCCGGAAACACCTCAGCAGGGCGACCCCCTGCAGGCGCTGGCATTGCTCGCCGTGGATCGCGTCGCCATAGACAGAGGGCTCCTCACCTATCGCGACCTCTCTCGGACGCCGACCGTAGAACACCAAATTCATGATCTTCAGTTACTACTGGAATCGGTTCATTTGGGCGAAACCCCGACCCTCCACCTGAGCGCGCTCGTGCAGCCTCAGCGGTTGCCGATCACTCTCGACGGCGCATTCGGGCCGTTGGTCCAAACCTTGGAGCTGAAGCACTATGCCTTCGCACTGAAAGTTGGAACGATCGACATGGCTATACAGGGTGCGTTGGTCGGTGGGAAGCTCGATGCCACCGTCACCTCGCCGTCGATTCGCACGACAGATCTGCCGCTGAAGCTCCCGCTGACGAAGCCCGTTGAGATCCAGGACCTGCGACTGACCGCCAAGGCGCCCTATCCGCTCAAACAAGGGGTTCCGGCGATGGAGCTGGCTGACATCACGGACCTCACTCTGGCGGTTGTGACCGGCAATACCCGCTTGAACATCAAAGGTTCGGTGCTCGGCGGGCATGCGAAAGCAGCTGTCACATCGCCTTCGGTCAACACTGCCGACCTTCCGGTCGAGACAGGGCTGAAAAAGCCGGTCGAGATCAAGAATTTGTCGGTGCAGGCCGACCTCCGAGGAGAAGACGCCCGCCTCTCGGACCTGTCGTTTCAGCTGTTCGACGGACAAGCGAAGGGACAAGGAGCGTTGACGTTGGGGGCACCCATGCCTCCCTTCAACGGTAAAGTCACGCTGCAGGGCCTGCACGTGAAGCCGGCGCTCGATGCGGTGAGCGGAGAGAGCAAGCTCTCTCTGAGCGGAACGGCCGCCGCAGCCATCGCCGTCGCCGGCCGCGGCTTCTCGATGCCAGACCTGACCAAGGCGCTCGAAGGCCCGGGACATTTAGAAGTCAAAGACGGAACGATCGACGGAGTGAATCTTCTTCAAGAAGTTGCCGAGGTCTTGAAAGTCGCGGGGCTCTCCATCGACCAGGCCAAAGCCACCGCGTTTTCCACGATTGAAACAGACTTTTTCATCAAGCAAGGGCTCGTGAACGTTCAAAAGCTACTGCTGGACAGCCACGATTTCCAAGCCACAGGCACCGGCGCAATCGGCTTGGACCACAGTCTCAACCTCCACATGAATCTCAACCTATCCCAGACCTTGAGCCAAAAGCTCGCCGGTTCGTCACCCATCGCCAAACTTGCCATGAAAGATGGCCGGCTCAAGTTGCCACTTACCATCGGCGGCACATTGGAAAACCCGACGTACGGTGTGGACCTCAAAGAGCTGACAGGAAAAGTTCAAGAACAGGTCAAGGAGAAGGCCAAAGAGGCGGTCAAAGGTCTCCTGGAAGGCACGACCAAGCCGGAGGACCTCCGGCAGCAGGGAAAGGACCTTCTGAAAGGCTTGCTGGGACGGTGAGCGGGATCGGCGGCCGGCTGATACATCACGACACGCCTCTTGGTGCGATCTCTGTGGCAGATTGGCTTCGTCCGACACCAATCGGCCTCAGCGCTGGATGATTTTTCCTTCGGCGACTGTCTGATTCAGACTACGATTTGCTGAAATTCTCTGCAGCCCATAAGCCCTGAACCAAAACGGCATCAAGCTTGCTCGTGGTCCCGCAGCTCGCTGCACAGCGGTCGACTCATTCGTTATTGCCAACGGAGTTGATCTGCGTTATACAGCTACGTTGTTTTAATGGGGCCGAACGGCCCTAGCGTAACACCTCAATCTCGATTCTCATTGTCGATCAGGAGGACGAGCATGCAACGAATTCCTTTCGGGAGGACTCGATGAAGCAAGTGTGCCACGTGTTGGTCTGTGTCGTGTTCTGTGCCGCTGCCGCCGGTCTCTTCGATGTGGCCAACGCCCAACCGGCGGAGCTATCCGCCCCTAGTGCTCCCACGCCTCTCGACATGGTCGCGTTGAAAGACGGCAGCGTCCTCTATGGCGAAATCCTCGAAATGGCCGGCGGGGTGTTGTTCCTCAAGACACCATCCAGCCCCGACAAGGTGATCAAGGTCATGTGGGCCGACGTGACGAAACTTTCCGTCAATCATCCGATTCCGTTTCATCTCAAGGAGGGAACGGTCCTCAACGGGACCGCCACGGCCGGCCCCGATGGAAGCTTGAACATTCAGGCGGAACCCCTCAAGGGCTCGATGACCGTGCCGTTGAGTTCTGTGACGTCGGTTAATCCGCTGATTCAGCCGCCGGTCATTTACGTCGGCAGTCTTACGGGCGGGTATTCTCAAACGACGGGGAACAGCCATCTGCGCAACGCCAGTCTGTTGGGGGAGTTCGTCGCGCGCAGCGAACAGCTCCGATTGACGATGAACGCCCGCTACGTCTACGGGGACAATGCCAACGTGCTCATCGCGCGCAACGCGCGCGGCACCATCAAGCTGGACTTCTTCATCACCAAGCGGCTGTTCTGGTTCGCGTCCTCCTACTTTGAAAACGACCGATTCCAAGATTTGAAACTCCGTACCGCCCTCGCGAGCGGTCCCGGTTATCAGTGGATCGACCGCGGAGACTTCGGCGGCTTGTTCAAGGACATGACGTTCTACACCGAAGCGGGTATCGCGTACTTCAACGAAGATTTCAATCTTCAGCCGGATCAGGTCAGCACCAGAGCGCGCATCTCCCTCAAATTCAATTGGCCGTTCCTTGAAGACCGCGTGACGCTCTACCATTTCAGCGAGTTCTTTCCATCGCTTCAGAATTCCTCCAACTACTATCTGACGATGGACAACGGCGTCCGCTTCAAGATTTTCGAAGGGTTCGTGAGTAGTTTCCAAGTTACGACCCGCTACAACAGCCGGCCCGCTCCCGGCACCGGCGACACGGATAACTTGTATCTGATGACCCTGGGCTACAGTTTCGATACCACCAGGAGGCGCTAAACGAGACGCCGCGCATTTCATCTGCATCCTCACCGAGGAGGGTATCACTATGCTGAAAGAATTTCGCGAATTCGCCATGAAGGGGAACGTGCTCGACATGGCGATCGGTGTAATCATCGGGGGAGCGTTTGGAAAAATCGTCTCCTCCCTAGTCAGCGACGTCTTGATGCCTCCCATCGGCCTCTTGATGGGAAAAGTGGACTTTACCAGCCTGTTCCTCAATCTGTCGGGGACGCCGCAGCCTTCACTGGCCGCCGCCAAAGCGGCCGGAGCTCCGACTGTCAACTATGGCGTGTTTCTTCAGACCGTGTTCGACTTTATCATCATTGCCTTTGTGATCTTCATGCTGGTGAAGCAAGTCAACCGGTTCAAGAAAGAGACTCCGCCCTCTCCGCCCCCGGGTCCTACGAACGAAGAGAAGCTCCTCATGGAGATCAGGGATGCCTTGAAGGGACGCCATTGACCCTTCCGGCTGAACGTCGTACGCCGTGACAATCGGGCCGGACGATTCCTTGTCGCGGCACAAGCAAAGGAGATGATCATGAACAGGATCAAGACTGCTATTCTGGCCTTCGGTTTCGTCGCGCTTGCCGGCAACGCCGGAGCCGTCGATTGGAGCGCCATCTGCTGCGACGGCGGTTATGAATATCGGCACCGCAATCAGTGGGATGCCGATGCCGCCTCCAAGGACATGGCGGCCAGACTCGCCGCGCTCGAAAAGGAACGCCAGCGGTTGGCGGATGAATTGGCGGCCGCCAGAAAAGAGAACGGTCAATTGAGCGATCGGGCGAAGTCGCTCGAGAGTCAGTTGGCGGATCGCGATCGGGAGCTCGCGAATCTCCGATCCAG